>WQSG01000012.1 GCA_009788055.1 Defluviitaleaceae bacterium
CCCCCCGCGGTCTTATTTTCGATTACATAATCCGCGACACAAACAACAGAAGCCGCCTTGTCTTCGGCGGGGTAGGCGGCGTTTATTGTTAGGCCGACGGGCGCGGCGGCGTTTAGCCGCTCGGTTATTTCGGAGAAAGGGATTTCATCGGTGAGGGTGAGGTCGGCGTAATCGTTGAGGGACGCCATGCCGAGTGGCAGCGGCAGGGCGAAAGAGATAAGAATGTGCGGGTTAAAACCCTGCGAAAAAGCAACGGGCAACGCGGCGCGCCGAATTGTCTGTTGCACAACACGCAGAAAATCCAAATGCCCTATGAAACGCAATGTATCTGTTTTTGAAAACCGCAGTCGTATTTTATGCATATGAAATAAACTCCTATTCGACTAATTGAATAATCGGCGCACTGATAATCGGCGGGATGGTTAGAAGCACGCGCCCGCAAAACGTGATTTCCACTATGCTTCCCTCCGAAATTTCCGAATATGAAATGTTGTTTCCGTCCGCGTCCAACGCCGCGTCTGCCTCGCGCACACGGTACTCGCGCCCGTAAATATCGCACACAGACGGCGTAATGCTTCTCACCAGCCACAGCGGTATGGGGCAAGTTCCACGGGTGTAATCGCCCCAGTAGGTGTACTCGAAACTCAAGACTTCTGCGCGGAAAGTGAGCGTCTCCTCGCGGGTGACAGCGGTGCGCATCTGCACGGAAGTCGCGGCGGGAATAACAGCCGGGTCTGTCAGCAAAACAAGCCCGTGATATGTGATTTCCACCACGCTTCCCGTAGGGATTTCGGAATAATGCAGGGGTTCGCCGTCCGCGCAAAACACGGTGATATAGTCATGGCGGCTGATAAAATATCTGCCGCCCGCAGAATGATGCCCCACCGCAGAAATGCTACGCACAAACAGAATAGAATCTTCATTGCGAAGGTAAAAATTATCGTCCCACGGCAACACTTCTGCGCGGAAAATAAGCACGTCCGACGGCGGGTATTCTTCTGTCTCCGCTGTTCCGCCGCGCTCTCCTGCCCACGTTGTAAAAATCACTGCACATACCGCCGCACATATCGCGGCACAAATTGCAACTTTCATCACGTAACCCCTTTCTTCTGCCAAACCCGAGATTTCCAGCGGAAAAGCATTATTATTCCGCGAATGCACTCGTCTAAGGCAACGCCGATTACCGTTCCCAAAACGCCAAGGTTAAACCAAACGCCCAGCGTAAATCCGCCCAGCGCACCAAAGCCCCACATGGAAAAAATGCCCACAACCATTGGAAATTTCACGTCCCCCACGGCGCGAAGCGAACCGATTACAACCAAGTTAATCGCCCGCCCGATTTCTAGGAAGATGAACACAAAAAGCACCTTTTGCCCCATTGCAATAATCTCGGGGTTATCCGTAAAAAGCCCGAACAATTGGGCAGAAAATATGTTGAAAACAATAGCAACCGCAACAGAAGAAAGCGCGGCGACTCTTAAAATTTTCAAGCACTTTTTGTAGATTTCGTCGTATTCTTTCGCGCCCATCAAATGGCCGATTATTATCTGCCCGCCCTGCGCAAGGGAAATTGTTAGCACGAACATGAAAATATTTAACGCTCTGCTGTAAATGCGCGTGGAAAGCGCGGCAGAACCCATGCCCGCAACCACGGTTGTAAGAAAGGTTTGGTATCCGATATACGCCAAACTTTCGCCGGCGGCAGGAACGCCAATGCGCAGAATCTTTTTCACATACACGAACGGAAACGACAACAGCCGTATGCCGCCAAGAGGCCGCCTAACGCGCCTGTGCAAAATCCATAAACCCAGCCCAAGTGCAGCGGTGCGGCTTACAACCGTCACAACGGCAACCCCCGTCACACCAAAAACGGGCAACCCAAACGGCCCGAACAGCACAATAAAGTTACCGATAATATTCATCACATTCATGGACGCGGTTGTGATTAGCGTGTCCCGCGTGTAGCCGTAACTGCGCAAAATCGCATTAACCCCGCCCAAAAGCCCCTGCGTGAAAATAAAACCGCCCACCAGCAACATTACAATGCTTGCGTAGTCTCTCACTTCATAGTACAAATTCGGCATGGTCGCCAAAATAAGCCCGCGCCCAAACACAAACACAAGCCCCAAAACCAGCCCAAACACAAGGTTGCAGTACAACGAAACCCCCGCGACCTTCTTGGCGTCACTATGCTTTTCCGCGCCCAAATACTGCGCAATAATCACCGACGCACCCAACGAAATAAACCCAAATATAGTAATTGCCATCTGCACAAACTGGTTGGCAACGCCGACCCCCGCAACCGCTTCATCCGAGTGTCTGCTTAGCATAAATACGTCCATATTCCCCATCAACATAAACAATAACATCTCCACAAAAATTGGCCATGTTATTGCAAACAGGGATAGTTTTTTCGCGTCCATTACAACGTACACCCCACCCCACACCCTGCGCAATTTTCGCGGCAATCGGGGGTGGTTTGGGCTTGTTTGGATTTTTCCCATTCGCGGAGGAAGAACGATTTTGTCACGCCAATATCAATGAAGTCCCACGGGAGGAGTTCGGCTGTTTCGCGTTGGCGGTTTGCGTAGAATGCGGGGGAAATGCCGTGTTCTGCGAAGGCGGATAGCCATGTGTCGTAGCGGAAATGTTCTGTCCAGCCGTCAAAAATCGCGCCGTTTTTGTAGGCGGATTCTATTGCGGCGGAAAGGCGGCGGCAACCACGCGCCAAAACGCCCTCAAGCTGTGATGTTTTGGCGTCGTGGTAGCGGTAGGAAATTTGCTTTTTGCGAATGGCGGCTTTTGCCTCTTTTTGTTTGCGCGTGAATTCTTCGGGTGTGTCTTGCGCCGCCCACTGGAACGGCGTGAACGGTTTTGGCACAAAACAGGCGGTGCTAACGCCGATACTAACGGGGCGTTTGCGCTCTTCGTAGGTTAGCTCGTAATATTTGCTTACGATTTTTTCGCAAAGTTCTGCGGCGGCAAGTGCGTCTTCGGTGGTTTCTGAGGGCAAGCCGCCCATAAAATACAGCTTGATTTTGTCGAAACCCGCTTTAAATGCGCGAAAACAGCCATCCAAGATTTCGTCTTCCGTCAAATTTTTGTTGATGGAATCGCGAAGGCGTTGGCTTCCCGCTTCGGGCGCGACTGTTAGGGACGAGCGGCGAACCGTGCGGATTTTTTCCAATGCGGAAAGCGCGTCCAGCCGCGTGGACGGTAGCGAGATATTTACACGCTTTTCCGTACAAATTTCCAAAAGCCCGTCCACCAACGCGCCAAAATTCTTATAGTCACAGGCAGACAGCGAAAGCAACGAGATTTCTTCATAGCCCGTGGACGCAAGAATCTTCTCCGCTTGCGAAAGAAGCACCTGTGTCTCGCGCTCGCGCACGGGGCGGTAGATGAATCCCGCTTGACAAAACCTGCAACCGCGCTTGCAACCACGCGCAATTTCCACAACGGCGCGAGCGTGGGTTGCCTCAACAAGCGGCACAATAAGTGTCGCGGGGAAAAATTCAAGACGCGGCAAAAAAGCCCGTTTAACAGTGGCGGGGGCGTTTGTTTCCGCTTTGGGCGCGAAGGATTTTAACGTGCCGTCCGCGTTGTATTCCGCGTCATAAAACGCGGGGACGTAAACGCCGTCTATGTCCGTGATTTTTTGCAGAAATTCCTTTTTGCCGCCGCCGCTTTTTTTGTGCGCGGAATAGCGGTTTAAAATTTCGTCAAGGCTTACCTCGCCGTCTCCGATGTAGAAAAAGTCTATGAAATCTGCCATTGGCTCGGGGTTTGTTGCGCATGAGCCGCCCGCGCAAACAAGGGGGAACGCGTCACCGCGCTGTGCCGCACGTAACGGAATCCCCGCCAAATCCAGCATGGCAAGCACATTTGTATATGACATTTCGTATTGCAAAGTAAACCCCAGAAAATCAAATTCGTTCAGAGGCGCGCCTGTCTCCAGCGCGAAAAGCGGTTCGTTTTCTTCGCGCAAAAATTCCACCGCGTCCAGCCACGGCATGAAAACCCGTTCGCAAAATGTATCTTCGCGGCGGTTCATAAAAAAATACAGTATCTGCAAGCCAAGATGGCTCATTCCAATCTCGTAAACGTCGGGGAAACAAAACGCAAACCGCGTAATTTCGGGCGTTGTCTCTTTGCTTACGGCGTTTATTTCGCCGCCTGTGTATCGTCCGGGTTTTTCTAATCTAAGTAATTTTTCGGGCGTTATCAATGGGTATCAATCCTTTTTTATTGCAAAATTTCAAAGAAATTATCTTGCCGCCGCTCGCGGAGGTCAACAAAGCCGGGGATTAGCCCGACGTTTGGTTTTGCGGCAATGATTGCGGAAATTGTACGGATTTTTTCGTCCGCGTCGGAAATGCCGCCTACGTTAAACTCGATATTTTCTATGTTGATACGGATATTTGCGGCGTCGGTTACGTTTATGTGTGAAACTCGTTGTATCAGACCGTGGTGGTTTAAAAGCTGGGCATACTGCACGATTACGTTAAAGGCGGCGGTGTCGGGGACTTCCAAGATTTCGCCAAGTTGGAAACGGGTGAACTGCAAGCCCTCCAAAATGGGTAGCGAATCCGTGATGTATTGCCGCACGTCCAAAACGCGGCCTGTGTCGTCAAGAAAAAGGAAGCCGCCCGTGTGTTCCACATAGGCGGTTAGGCGGCGTTCTGTCACGGTTACTATCAATCGGCCGGGCAAAATCCTCTCAAATTCCACCGCGCCGATATACATATTTTCCAAGACTCGTTGTCCCGCCGTTCGCGTGTTGAAAAGTAACAAATGAGAACTGCGGGTTACTTCCAAACTGTCGCGAATTTCGTCTTCCGACACCCGTGAATTGCCTATGATATGCACTTCGTTGATGTTGAAATACGGCGAAAACAAAAAAATAAGCAACACAAAAGTTGTGGTGCATAACATTGCAACCAAAAGAAACCGCGTTTTTCGCGATTGTAAAAGTTCCGCGATATCCCTCTCGTTTTGCGGGTGCGGCGGCATTTGCGAACTCATTTGCGAAGCGTGTTAAGCCACGCGCAAAAGCGGTCGCGGTGAAGCCCTGCAACCCATTCTTTGTACACAATATAGGTTTTGTTGTTGAAACGGAAAGACTCTTTCCAATACTTGATTTTGCCGTTGGCGGTGCGTTGCTCTGTTAGATTACTGCGCGTTTCAATTTCGCGGAAGATGGGCGTTCGCACCCCGAAGGTTGACATTGCATACTCGGGCGTAAGAAGCTTGCGCACCTCTGCGGTGGGAATGGCGTCCGCTTCCGCAAGCTCTTCAAAGCGGTCTTTAATCCATTTGCGGATGGACGACGCTTCTTCCGGCGGGGGCGGCGCAGGGATTTCCTTTGGCTTTTCCGCAGGCAATTCCTTGGGCTTTTTCGCAGGTGCAGGCGGCTTTTTCACCTTCGCGGCTAAAGGCGGCTGTGCCGTTGTCGCCGCCGTTGCGGTCTTTGTGGGCAAAATCTTGTAGATAAACGGTTCGTCATGCGGCACATTAAACACAGAGTTGTATTTTCCACCGTTCGCGCCCGTGATTAGCAGACCGTTTACGTCGTCCATAATTGTGCCTTTCGCGCTGTCTCGCGGCGCGATAAGCAACACATTATCAGCAATGGAATGCATACAAAAAGGGCTTCCCGACAAAATAAAACGCATAAATTCGCCAACGCGCTTAAAGCCGTGGCGCGTCACTTTAAAATTAGGCAAATAGTGGTTCATGTACATTGTGAAAACGGAGACTTCCAGACCGGGTAAATCCTGCGTTTCGCCCGAAAAAAGCGCGTCTACCATTTTGCGAACAACGTGAAAACACGCGGAAGAATCGGTAGAATCGCGCAAAATTTCAATATCCGCGCTTTCCAAAGCTTCCGTAAATTTTGTTTTGGGAAAATTGCCCGTGTTTTTTGTTTGCGGAACAGACTCTGTTTCCGAAATCGCGGAAACAGGCGCAGAAGCCTTGCTTTTTCTGCGCGAAGACGTGGCAACTATGGACGTATCCGCTTTTTCCAGCGCGACAAAATAGTCGCAAGCATTGCGGAAAATATTGTTGGTAATTTTGTCAAAAGCGACACCAATCACCCGTTTCCCGCGCTCGTGAAGCTTTTTTGCCAAAAAAGCAAAAATCCCGTCGCCCGATGCGATTACATAGTTTTCAATTTCAGGTTGCTTGGAAATCAAGTCCACCGCGTCTATTATCAGGCAAACATCTGCCGCATTTTTAACCTTGTCGTGCTGATTCGTATTAAAAATCTGAACAGGCTCGATACCCACTTGAAGCACCGAATTTCGCAAATTCCTATGTTGCGGCAAAGCCCAATCCGCATACGCTCTTTGTATAGAAACGCCGTGTACGCCTTCCATTTCCAGCACACGCCGGTATATCTCGTCCAAGTGCAAAACAGTATTAGTTTTTCCGCCAAAAAGCCCCAGTAAATTTTCAATATCATAGAAAACCGCAGTGTTGCAAAGCATTTAACACCCTCCTTTTGAAAAAGTTATAACACGTATCACAAAAAAACACAATGTATTTTTAGATTTCGGACGTGGGGTTACAGAATTTCTGCGGATTTTAGGCGATAGTATGTAATTAGAGGAGAAGATGCGTTTTCTGTGAGGTAATTGCGGGCGGATTCAGTGATATTGTATGTTGCGGGCGCAATTTTCTCGAACCAACCGAAATAATTTGCACGTAAAATAGTGTTTGTGTCTTTTTCGCAACCAAAAGATACAAGGGCTTTTGCGGTTTGAGCCCCCTTTGTCTCAAGAAGTGTTGCTATTTTCACGCAACGCTCGCGGTAAGCCGTATTTATTTTTTCTTTGGAAATACCGCCTGTTGTATCGGTTGTGCGCCCAAAAATCTCTTTTTTTATCGCGACAGACTTCTTGTTTGCGCGGCTTTTTTCATTCGGAAAAATAAGAATTTCCGCGTGTTTTGTAGGGCTGTCCAGCGCGACGGTTATAAGCCCCAGTTCCAGCTTTTTAAGTAGCTTCTGAAAAGCGCGGAAGTTACTGTCCCTCGCGTTTTTTGGGCGCGGAATGGCAACAAAAACGCCGCTTGCGGCGGCTTGGCGTTCCATAGCTTGGTAAATTAGCGTGATGTTCGCCGACAGCTTCATTTCCACCACCCAAAGAGTATCGCCTTGTACGGCGGCTATGTCGCAACCCTTAACCTCCCCACGCACAATAAACCCTTGCGATAACAAGAGGGTTTTTATAGGCTCGTATAGGTCGGATTCTTTTGGTTTGGTCGTCATATTTGCACCCATTCGGGCAGGAGCAATAAAAAAACATATTTGCACCCGCAAGGGAAAGTATGTTAGTATACGTTTGTAACAAAAGTCGTAGCGACCGTGCGGTGTACCACCACCCCACGGCGAGTGTAGGGATTGTACGCATCACCAACACACACGGGCTTGCGCCCGCCACTACGCAATCACAGTTTAGCACTGTTTTGCCCTTGTTTCAACAACAAGGCGCGGGCGTGTTGTATTTGTGTTGCATGGTTTGGCGGCGGGGTTGCTTTCGGTATTTTTTGAATATCCAAGGTGTGTAAGGTGATGGCAGGTTTTCTGCCGCCCTTGCACACCTTTTTTAATGCGCCGCCGACCAAGTGCGAAAGGGAACTTTCGCGTTTGGTCGGTGCTGTGTAATACAAGTCAAGCGTGATGTTAGGAGGTATATCATGTCGAAAGTCATAAAAAATGTACAGTCTCCGTCGATATTCAAAGAATATTATGTTCTTTTAATATACCTGTTTTATGGATTCATAGTGTTTGCGCCTTTTTTATCCGGTCGGCAACGTGTCCACGACAGTTATCTGGTAGAGATATACGCCGGTTATGGATTTATGATAAATGGATTATTCAACCAAGGCCGCGTTTTTTCTTCTTTGCTCTATCAAGCCCTTCTATTTTTAAACCCACCATTTAACCTTGCGATGGCAATATCTACGGGAGTCTCCATTGTCTTTCTTTCCATTGCGGCATATATAATGTTTTATCTCACAAAAAAATATGCTGTTCCAAGCGACTGCCGTAATAGAGATATTTTAGCAACAATAGGTAGCCTTCTGGTGTTTTTTAACTTGTTTATCCTTGAATCTATGTTGTTCTTTGAAAGTGCGATTATGTCACTTGGAATACTTCTTGCGGTTATTGCGTGCGCTTTGTTTTTACGTGGAGGAATTAAATGGTATGTAATTAGTCTGATTTGTATGATTTTGAGTATGTTTTGCTATCAGCCCAGTTCGGCATTTTTCCCTCCTTTAGTTGTGTTGTTTTTAGGTGCAAACCATCAAGAACAAATTTCGCGTCTAATAAAAAAGATTTTCATTGCCGCACTTATTCATGGTGGCGCATTATTTTCAAATTTTATTTTTTTACAGATTTTTTCTTATGATGCCCGATTTGATGGCGAAGTGCGGATAATCGAAAATATATCTTTCTCAATTAATGCGATTGTGAGATTTGGATTGAATCATATGGGATTCATGCCAAATTATGTTTTCAGCCTGTTTTTGTTTGTGTTCTTTTGCATAATCATATATGTGTGCTATTGGCAAAAAAAGCCAACAGGGTTCGTTACAATTTTAATGTCATTTGTTGCGATTTTTGCTGCTACTTTCGTTCTAATGTTGCCGATGTCTACGGACATATGGTATATACTTCCTCGAAATGGGGTAGCAATGGCGGGAATCGGAGGGATGATGTTGCTGGGAATAGTATTGTATTCTAAACGCGTCAGTAGAATTGTTTTGGCAATTGCTACAGTATTTTTACTTATTGTGTCGCAAATACAAATTGATATTCAATTGAACAGTCGGGCGAATAATCACTTGGATATGCTCGAATTGGCCTTAATTGGGGAGAGATTGCGTGCATATGAAAATTATCGCGGAAGTCCAATTGAGCGGATTTATTTTGGTTATGATTCGCCGAAGACATGGTTTAGACCGCAACTAAATAATTACCATGATTTAACCATAAGTATGTGGCACGTAGGATGGATGCCACGTCCATTTATTTGGCACTATCTTGGTCGCGAGGTTTCAATGCGTCCAATGAGTTCGTATGATATCGAACGAATTGCTTATGCGCGAAAGGAACACTGGTTTACCGGGGGTCGGATGGTTTTTGATGATGGGGTTGTATACCTCATATTGAACAACATTACAACCATTCCTTGATTAAACACAATAAATAAGTAGGAGGCTGTTAAATAGTGCATACACTTTATATTGTAGTGCCTTGTTACAAGGAGGAATCCGTATTGCCTGAAACGGCCAAAAGGCTTTGTGAAAAAATTAATGCGTTAATATCTGATGACAAAATATTACCTGCATCAAAAATATTGTTTATAAATGACGGTTCTGACGATAATACATGGGACATTATCAAAGCTCTTTACGATAAAAATCCCATTTTTGCAGGTATTAATTTATCAAAAAACAAGGGGCATCAAAACGCATTATTTGCCGGACTCATGATTGCAAAGGATGTGGCTGACGTTGTCATTTCAATGGATGCGGACTTACAAGACGACATCAATGCAATTGACGAGATGCTTAAAAAATTCAGGCAAGGCTTTGATATAGTTTATGGCGTTCGTAGCAAACGAAAGAAAGACAGTTTTTTTAAACGGGTGACTGCCGAAGGCTTTTATAAATTGATGCGTACGATGGGTGTTGATATCGTTTTCAACCATGCTGATTATAGACTCATGAGCAAACGTGCATTGGAGGGGCTTTCTCTGTTTAAAGAGGTCAACCTTTTTCTTCGGGGAATTGTTCCCATGATAGGCTACCCCACAGCTACGGTTTTGTATGAACGGGCAGAGCGTTTTGCCGGAGAAACCAAATATCCGCTTAAAAAAATGTTAGCTTTTGCTTTTGAGGGGATAACGTCTCTTTCAACTCGCCCAATAAGGATGATTGTTGCTGTAGGCTTAATTTTCTTCTTAACAAGTGTGGTCATCCTTATCTACTTTATATTCGATTATTTTACGGGCGGCACAACTCCCGGATGGGCATCAACCATAGTTTCAATTTGGGCAATCGGCGGATTACAAATCTTGGCCATTGGCATAATTGGTGAATACATCGGCAAAATTTACCTCGAATCCAAAGCACGCCCTCGGTTTATAATTGAACGGATACTAATTAACACCACGATTGATAAAGATGGTTGAAATTCTGCTGTTTTTCAAACGCGCCCTAATCCCGCGCTACGATAACCGGCAACTCCCCCCACAAAAAACGCCCTGCATTTCCTATATTTTGGTGCAGGGGTAATACGTTGCGAAGTTGCCGTGGCGCAACAACGCCACCGCCTCCATATGCGGTGTGCGCGGGAACATATCCACGGCTTCAATTTTTGCAAGCTTGTAGCCTGCCCCGATTAGTGCGGGCAGGTCGCGAACGAGGGATTTAGGTTTGCAGGCTACATAAATTATTTGCGGCGCGGAAAGCGCGGCAATTTTTGCCAAGGCTTTCGGGTGTAAGCCGTCACGCGGGGGGTCAAGGATTATTACATCAAGACCCCCCTCTCCCTCAAACTTTAACGCTTGAGATGTTAAGGCTTCCAGTGTGGCGAATGCATCCCCTGCGTGAAATTCGCAGTTGGTGATGCCGTTTGCTGTAGCGTTTTCTTTTGCGGCGGCAATGGCTTCTTCGATTAGCTCCACGCCTATCACTTTATCGAATGCGGGGGAAATTATTTGCGCAATCGTGCCTGTTCCGCAGTACATATCCAGCGCGCATTGCGGGGAATTTTGTGTAGGCATGGTTTTCGGCAATGCCCCCGCGAATTTACGCACAACTTCATATAATATCTCTGCGCCGCGAGAATTTGTTTGGAAGAAGGAAAACGCGGAGACTTTGAATTGCAGATTGCAAATTTTTTCGTGATAGTAGTCGCGTCCGTGCAGTAGGGTGATGTTTTCGTTTTTTACGGCGTCGGCAACGCCGTCGTTTTGGGCGTGAAGGATGCCCACGATTTCGCCATTAAGCGGCAGTTCAAGAAGGGATTTCGCAAATAAATCAAGCGGTGTTTGCAGATTTGATGTTGCCGAAAGAAGTACGATAATTTCCCCCGTAAACTCGCCGCGCCGCAAAACTAAGTGTCGCAAAGAGCCTGTGTGTCGCTTTCTGTGAAAGAATGTTTCGCCGTTTTCGCGGAAAAAATTTATTACGTGGGTTACAATTTTTTTAAAGTCATCGTGAATTAAAACGCAGTTTGTGGGCGTTGCCACTTCGTAAAAACTGCGCTTTTTTCGTATTCCCAGCGCAAGCCCGCCGTCTTTGCCTTCGTCACCGAAAGCAAATTCCATTTTATTTCGATAGCCTTCCACCTGCGGCGCGGGGTGCAAATGCTCGAAGAAACTTGCGTATTCTCCAAGGGTTTCTGTTAGGGTTTGTTTTTTTATCGCAAGTTCTTCTTCATATGAGATGTCTAAATACGTGCAACCGCCGCATCTTCCAAAATGTTCACAAAGCATTAAAAAATCCCCTTTCGTATATTTTAGTATACCTTTTGGGCATTTTTATGTAAAATAGAAAAAACAATATGCGAGAGGAAGACGCACGTGAATTGGGAAGCCTACCGCAAGCAAATTGAAGAGAAGGGCGCGTTGCCCGAAGATTGGTATATTTTAGGAATCGACCTTGGAACAACAAACTCGGTAATAAGTTACTGGGACAATAACGGTCGCCGCCCCGAAGCTATTGATATCAGCAATGGTTTCGGCAAAGTGCCTATGCCGTCTGTGGTGCAGTTCCGCGAGGACGAGGACGAATGGGTTATCGGCGAAGAAGCATATCGCAGTATGAAAATTTATCCTGAAACAACGGTGCGTTCCATCAAGCGGCAGATGGGAACAAACGAGACTGTAAAACTGGGCGGCAAAGAGTATCTGCCTGAAGAAATCTCCTCCAAAATTTTGGAGGAGCTGATTTCTCATGCCCAAAATTTGAACCCGAAAGCAGAAATTGCGGGGCTTGTAGTATCCGTGCCATACGACTTCGACGACGCGGCGCAAAAAGCGACCGTCCGCGCTTGCGAACTGGCGGGTGTTGCAGACAAATTAATCTGCCTTGTGAAAGAACCCAGTGCCGCCGCGCTTTCATACAACTTCCGCCATCAGCTTAACGAGGGCGAAAAAATTATGGTTTTCGACTTTGGCGGCGGAACTTTCGATATCACAATCTTCCACGTAAAAGAACGGGACGAGGCGAAAATAAATCTGCAAGTAATTTCGCAAGGCGGCGAGGCCTACCACGGCGGTGACGATGTTGACGCGTTTCTAATAGAATCGTGCGGAAATTTCGTCCAAGCTAAAACAGGGCAAACTGCCGCCGAACTCGCTGTTGAGAACCAAGTAGAACTCATAGCCCGTGCTAGGGAAGCCAAGGAGCGGCTCAGCGGGGTTAAGCAATTTCGTATTCCGTTTACGTTCTGCATCCCGCCTTTTGTGGAGCAAGTTACCCGTGAGGAATTTCATCTGTTAATCAAACCTTTCATAGAAAAAACCCGCAAACTTGTGCTTAAAGCCCTGCGCGAAACCTACACAGGCGGCCTTACCCCCCAAGATATAGACCGCGTTTTGCTGGAGGGCGGCAGTTCGCAAATGCCTTGGGTCCGGGAGATGCTTTTGGATATTTTCGGCGATGAAAGCAAAATTTATTCATCAGAACGCCCCGCGCTGGATATTTCGTTGGGCGCGACCTACTATGCCGCCATGAAAATGGGGCTTCTTTCCCACCCCGACCTTGAAAGCGAAAAAATCTCCGTAGAATTTGAAGTAACCGTTTCCCACGATATCGGGCTGGAACTCGCGGGCGCGGGCAAAAAGTCATTCTTCCCAATGATTCGGCGCGGCACTTCCTACGCCCTTGCCAAAAAGTCTCATGTGTTCACGCTGTCGGGAACAACCCCCGAGGAAATGACAGGCTTAGACCTGCGCATTCTGGAAAGAATCCAACAAGATGACCCTTTCGAGAATTGCAAACTGATTGGCGAAGTAAGCATCCGCGGTCTGCCCGAACGCCCAAGCGGAAAAACCAAACTGCGCATTACCCTAATGGTAGAGGAAGAGGGCGGACTTGTTAAGGGCTTAGTGGAAGATGTCGGCTTCGGCACAGACTTCCCCTCCTGCGGCTATAAAGAATCCTTCGACCCCGACCGCTTCAAACGCGCAGAGGTAGGGTAAGCCAATGAGCGACAAAGTAGACTACTGGCTGGAACTTTGCGATGAGGATTTAATTACCGCAAAAATCCTGTTGCAATCAAAACGATTATTGCATATGGGATTTTATTGCCATATGATTGTGGAGAAAGCACTAAAGGCTGTTGTTGCAAGCAAAACAAGCGCGATTCCGCCAAAAATCCACGACTTGGAAAAACTTGCGGTTCGCGGCGGTATAGCCGAGGAGTTGTCGGAAAAACAACGTAATCTGATGGACGATTTAAGCCCGCTTCACATTGAAACAAGATACCCAGAATATAAAGCAAAAATGGCGGCAACGCTTACGTTCCAAAAATGCAAACGGCTCTTAGCGGAAACGGAGGAATTTCTATGCTGGATAAAGGAACTGTTAGGCAGATTGCCGAAAGATACGCAAGCGAAGTAAAAAAAGCGTTGAATCCTACATCTGTTATCCTCTACGGCTCGTATGTAAACGGCACCCCCCACGAGTACAGCGATATTGACATAGCCGTTGTAATGGATGGCTTTGACGGTGATTGGCATGAAACTGCAAGCCTGTTATATCGCTTGCGCCGCAACGTAAGCATAGATATCGAACCCCACCTAATGGACGAACAACACGACCGAAGCGGCTTTCTGGAACACGTAAAGCAAACGGGAGAGGTAATATACGACCCGTCCATTGATTAATACGCAGGGAGGACGATATATGCAAGCGGTAAAGCAAAAAATATACAGCATGGTTGAAACCATGCCTGACTATCAGCTGGACGAAATCGCCAACTTCATAGCGTTTATAAAAACGCGTTCATTGTCCGACTCGGAAAACACACTTACAGAGTTGGCGAGAGCCAAAACCGAGCGCGAAAGCGGCGATTTTGGAATTTCGGCAGACGAAGCCATCTTAGGATTGAAACAGATAATTAAAGAGGCAAAAAATGGCGGGATATAGCATACGGATTAGTAGCCGCACATATTCCATGCTGGCGGCGCACACTGAATTTTTGGCGAAAGTAAGCACTTCTGCCGCCGAGAAGTTGGTGGATGAATTTGAACGCACCCTTGCACAAATAGCCAACAACCCGATGGCGTTTCCTTTTGCCGATGATATTGATGTTTTCAACATACCTGCGGAAACGTACAGAAAATGCACCTTCGGCAAGAGATATAAAATACTGTTTGTTGTGGAAAGAACTACAATTTTTGTAGATGCGATTATTGATACACGGAAAAGCAACACAACTCTTTACTAAACTGCGGGGGTGTAGTGTGTATAAGCTGGTTCGTATTATCTCAATTGTAGTGGTTCTTGCTGCTTTCACCGCGTGCGGCGGGAACGGCAACCGATATGACAACGCACCACGGGAACTAAACTTTCGCTCTATGCGGGATGTGGAGCTTGATGTTATTATTTCGTTAGGGGATAGAAGGGCGCGTGTGGAGGAACTTTTGGGCGAATCGTCACCGTGCATGATTCCCAAGTATCCCGGTATGCCCGGTCGTATTTCCAGATATTATTTTACCAATGGAATGGCGATTGACTTTCAGCACGGCATAGTTATTTCTATGGAAGCACGCAACGAGTACGGCACAGAGCGATTTGAAATTTACGGTTACAGCATAGGTATGACGCAAGAACAACTTTCCGCCGCTTTCGACACCAATCCTGAACCGGATGTTCCGTACTTCTTTTGGAATGTCTTTGATTCATGCGGTATCAAAATACCCTCGTCGCGCCCGTTGCGTTCGGACAGGGAGGGTTTGGTGCGTAATACGGTTGCTCTGCGACAGCCCCCCTATTCGCCGCAAATAGTTACTTTAACCGTGCGCTGATAAAACATGACAATTTAACTCATCAAAAAAATACATCATAAACGGAGGCTACACATGGGCTACTTAGGAATTGACCTTGGAACAACAAATTCGGCGGCAATCATTTACAACGATAAGAAGGATATTTTGGACGTTGTTAAGGTGGACGGAACGGACGAGATTTTGCCGTCTGTGGTGTGTTTTCACGATGACGGGGTAATTGTGGGCGCGGAAGCGAAAGCGGGCGCGATAATTTATCCCGAGAGTACGGTTCTTTCTGTGAAGCGAATGATGGGCGGCGGGGAGAAAATAAATATCGGGGAGATGGAAAAATCGCCGGAGGAAGTTAGCGCGGCGATTCTTGCGAAGCTGAAAAAAGCGGCGGAAGAACAATCCGGCGAAATCTTTGACGAAGTGGTAATCACGCACCCCGCGTATTTTAACGACCGCCAAATTTTTGCCACACAGCAAGCGGGATTGCTTGCGGGCTTCCGAAATGTGTATCTTCTAAGCGAACCGCTTGCCGCCGCGATAGAGTACGGCTACAGGCAAAGCTATGCGCAAACGCTGTTGGTGTACGACTTGGGCGGCGGAACTTTTGATGCCTGTGTGTTAAAGGTCGCGCTGGACGAAAGCGGGCAAGAGGTTTTCCAAGAACTGTCCGACGTGGGCGATATGAATTTGGGCGGCGACGACTTCGACAGCGAGCTTGTTCGCTGGCTTAAAGCAAAATTTGCAGAGGAAAGCAAGGTAGACTTGGACGCGCTGGAAAACGCCGAACGCAAGCGAGTAATGCAGAAATTAAAACAGGAAGCGGAACAGGTCAAGAAGAAACTTTCAGGCACGAATAAAGTATCTGTGCGTGTGAATCCGCTGGTGATTATAGACGGCGTTCCAAAAAATCTTAATGCAGAAATTACACGCGAAGAATTTGAAGCAATGATTCGCAAATATGTAGACCGCTCCCGCGATATTATAGAGGAAGCGTTGAAACGCGCAGGAGTCGCCGCAGATGAAATCTCGAAGGTGGTTCTGGTTGGCGGTTCTACTCTTATACCCATGGTAAAGCGCATGGTTGCGGGCTTTATCAAAGAGCCTTACCGCGCTACAGACCCCGCGAAATCCGTTGCAATGGGCGCGAGCATTTACAATTATTTAATCCATCTGCCTAATTCAAACGTGAAGGTGGGGCAAATTACGCGGCAGGTTTTCGGGACGGAAGCGGTTACGGATGTCGCAACTATGGAGCGCGGCGCGATTCCAATTATCCCAATGGGAAGCCCAATTCCAAGCAAGTATTCGGATAGCAATTTCGCTTCCATGTCGGGCGCAAGCCGCGTAAACGTGGATGTGTACCAGTGGGAGCAAGGCAGTGAAGATGCCAGAAAATATATCGGAACGGTTGCGCTTGCAGGCCTCACGGGAACGACGCAGATTGAAATAACCTACGCAATTGACGAAAACAATATGTTTGAGGTGTATGTAAAAGACCTTTCCACGGGCCGCACAGAACGCGCCGAGTTCGACCGCACCCAAACGCAAGCCCCGCCCAAACGCGAAATCAAAGGCGCGAAGGGCAGCGACAAAGTAAACGTAGTGTTCCTCATCGACACAACAGGCAGTATGGACACCTATATCAACGGCGTGAAAGACCGCGCCATCGAATTTTCAAACATCCTTGCGTCCAAGGGCGCGATGTACAAACTGGGGCTAATCGGCTTCGGCGATTTGGGCGAGAAGGAAAAACCC
Source organism: Defluviitaleaceae bacterium (assembly GCA_009788055.1). GTDB lineage: Bacteria > Bacillota > Clostridia > Lachnospirales > WQUN01 > WQVC01. The sequence goes on from WQSG01000012.1 coordinate 16,782, forward strand.
AGCGTGTACAATTTTACCGATGACATTCCGAAATTCCAGAAGCAAGTCAAAAACATCCCGCGCACCTATGGCGGCGATATCCCCGAGTCTGCGCTGGACTCGCTTCTTACAGGGCTGGAGCTTCTGAAATCCAGCCGCGACGACGGCACTGCGCGTAACATTTTCATTCTAATCACAGACGCCCCGCCCCATGTGCCAACCCACTGCGGAAAATCCGTAGCGCAGGTTTGCGAATTGCTGGAAGCCCGCGAGGTTACAACCTACATTGTCGCCCGCAAAGACCGCGAATCCATCGAAGCCTACGACCCCGTCACAAAACCAAACGGAAAATATTACGACTTGAATGATAAATTCTTTGATATTCTGGACAATATCGCAATGAGCATTGCAGAACTGATTAGGCTGTAACAATCGGAGGTCTCATAGTGCTTACCCACGAAAAAATATGCTCTGCCGTTGCAAAAACGGCAGAGCTTCACCCCATTAAAAAGGCGTCGTACTTTGGCTCGTATGCCGACGGACGCGCCACAAACACAAGCGATTTGGATTTGCTTGTCGAATTTCACAAACCGCGAATATCACTGATTACGCTGTCTGCAATAAAACTTGATTTGGAAGATTTATTGCAAGTACCCGTGGATGTTATCCACGCGCCGCTTGCCGAGGATTCGCTGATACAGCCCACAAAAACGGTTTTGGCATATGGATAAGAGAGATTGTGTGCTGTTAAAAAAAATTCTTGCAGAGGCAACTCTTATCACAAATTTGATAACAGGTTACGACTGCGAAACCTTTATTTCGGACGAAAAAACTAAACGCGCCGTTTGCATGACGTTAATCAATATCGGCGAAATGGTAAAATTACTATCGGGCAATCTAAAGCGCGAAAACACGCACATCCCGTGGCGAGCGATTGCGGGGTTGCGAGATGTTACCGCACATGGGTACATGACCCTGCGCATGGAAGACATCTGGGAAACGGTTAGTGCAGATATCGTTGCACTAATCGTGCAAATTGAAAAATTGCAGGGAAATAGGCTGTAACAGAGGGGGAGAGTACTGCCGTGGAGCAGCAGAAAAAAAAGCAGACCATATTTTTAGTAGACGACTCCATGACAAATTTGGCGATAGGCAAAAAGGCATTGGAGGGGCATTACAATGTTCTTACGCTAAATTCCGGCGAGATGTTGCTGGACTTGATTGAGACGTTCACGCCGGACTTGGTGCTACTGGACGTAACCATGCCGGGCATGAGCGGTTACGATGTTATTCAACAGCTTAAAATGAACGAGAAAACCGCCGACATTCCTGTTATTTTTCTAACCGCACACGCGGACGAAAAAAAGGAACTTACGGGGCTTTCTTTGGGCGCGATAGACTATATAACAAAGCCGTTTTCTGCCCCGCGCCTGTTGAAGCGTTTGGAGGTTCACCTTCTGGTTGAATCGCAAAAACGCGAACTGATTAAGCTAAACAACAATCTTGAGCAAATTGTGGAAGAAAAAACCCGAACCGTTGTGGAACTTAAAAACGCAATTTTGTCCTCACTTGCGCAATTGGTGGAATACCGCGACGAAGTAACAGGCGGTCATATAGCGCGGGTACAGCGATACATGGAAGTGCTAATCACTGCAATGCGCAAAAACAATGTGTATGCAGACCAGCTTAAAAAAATGGACGACAGACTAATTTTGCAATCCTGCCAACTGCACGATGTTGGCAAAATTTGCGTACCCGATACCATTCTAAAAAAGTCGGTCCAGCTCACTCCCGACGAGTTTGTAAAAATGCAAAGGCACACAACTTTCGGCGAAGAGATTATTCTTGGGTGGAAGGAAAAAACCTCAGACAGTTACTTTCTGGAATACGCCCGCATTTTTGCCGTGTCCCACCACGAAAAATGGGACGGCACGGGCTACCCAAACGCCCTCGCAGGCGAAAACATACCCCTCCTTGGCAGAATGATGGCAATTTGCGATGTATACGATGCCCTCGTCGAAGAGAGACCATACAAAAAACCATTCCCCCACGAAAAGGCCAAAGACATAATTACCAAAGGGCGCGGCATCCAATTCGACCCCCTCATCGTAGACTTGTTCTTAAAAATCCACATGGAGTTTGAAGAAATCCCTCGACTGATACGGGGGTAAGACCAAGACCTCGGGGTTCCACCCCGAACCCCGGGAAACTTTTGAAAAAGTTTCATCAAAACTTTAACTAAANCCCCGCCGCGAATTTCGCGGCGGGTTTTTGAATTTCGATGCAGTTTATCGCTGGTCAAAATTTAAAGTTTTTTGTCGAACTTTTTTTCAAAAAAGTTCGCAGGGGTTCGGGGGAGGTGCCGTTCGCGGTAAACCGCTCACTTCATTGCCCCGAGAACTCCACTGCGGTCTTATCACAGTATAGCGTTCAACATTTCGCCGATATTTTCCGCGCCGAGGATTCGGAAATCTTCGGGGATGTTGCGCAGTTTTGCCTTGTTTGCGGCGGGCAGGACGCAACCTGCGAAGCCGTGGCGGGCGGCTTCGGAAATGCGGCGTTCGGGTTGGGAAATGGCGCGTAGTTCGCCCGCAAGCCCGACTTCGCCGATTACCATTATTTTTGGGCTGATGGGTTTTTCTTTGTAGCATGAGGCTAGGGCGGCTATGACGGCGGCATCTGCGGAGGGTTCGTCTACGCGCAAGCCGCCCGCTATGTTTACATATGCGTCGAAGTTTTGTAGCTTGTAGCCGCATCGTTTTTCCAATACGGCAAGGAGCATTACCATTCGGTTGTAATCCATACCCGTGGATGTGCGGCGCGGTGTGCCAAAATTTGTGTACGCAACAAGGGCTTGCACCTCCGTAAGAAGCGGGCGCGTACCTTCCAGCGAACAGGTTACGACCGAACCCGCCGCCCCCACAGGCCGCCCCGAAAGCATATATGCAGACGGGTCTTCGATTACGGTAAGACCTTGCTCGCCCATTTCAAAAACGCCGATTTCGTGCGTAGAGCCAAACCGATTTTTCACCGCCCGAATAAGACGGCAAGCGTCTTTGTCGTCCCCTTCAAAATACAAAACGGTATCCACCATATGCTCCAAAACCCGCGGCCCCGCGAAAGAACCTTCCTTCGTAACGTGTCCCACAAGAATTACAGACATCGCATCCGCTTTCGCAAGATATGTAAAAAACGCCGCGCATTCCCGCACTTGCGTAACGCTACCCGGCAAGGATGTGAGGTCTGAAAGGCGCATTGTCTGGATGGAGTCGATTAAAAGAAGCGCGGGCTTAATCGAAAGAACCGCGTCGCGAATGGCGTAGATATCCGTTTCCGCAAGCAAATAACACCCGGGCGAATCCACTTGCAGTCGGTTCGCCCGCATCTTAATTTGCGCCGCGCTTTCCTCCCCCGAAACATACAGCACGGGGAAATCGTCACTTGCCATATGACGACAAATTTGCAACAAAAGCGTAGACTTCCCAATCCCCGGGTCGCCCCCAAGAAGAAGCATACTGCCCGCCACAATGCCGCCCCCAAGAACGCGGTCAAGCTCCGAAATACCCGTTGCAGAGCGGTTTGTACCGTCCTCGCTTACAGATATATCCCGCAGGAGTTGTACGCCTGTCGTTCTCGTTGCGGCGGTCGCCCCTCCCGCGCCGTGAGTTTCCCGTCGGTCATCGCTTGCGCTATACTCGCCCGACGGGGAACTCACGGCACGTCGGGCTTTTGCGCCGCCATTACCGCTTGCCGCCGCTCCCGCGCCACCCGGGAGGGTGGGCTTGATTATAAGCTCTTTAAGCGTGTTAAACTTGCCGCAGGACGGGCAACGCCCCAGCCATTTGGCTTGCTCGTGCGCACATTCCCCGCAGATGTATCTTGTTTTGTTAGGCATGATTTTTAGTCATTCTCCAATAATTCAATCAGCGTTTTAAGTTGCGGGTTGGTGTCCATGTATGCATATCGTCCGCCGGGGTACTCGCCTTTCTGGATTAGCGGAATGCCGCTTGCTTCCAACCTTGCAACGGTTTCTTTCATGCCCTTTATGTTAAAGGCAAGGTGGTGTGGGCCTTCGCCGTTTTTGTCCAAATCCTCCCGCCATGTGGAGGGGTTTTTGTCCGGCTCTATAAGCTCGATAACCATGTTGCCGCCCACGGGGAAGAACATCAGTTTTGCCCGCGCTTCCGACGGCGCGCCGCGAAATTCCGTTTCCGCGTCTTTCAACTCGCCCGTCAGAACATAGTCGGGCTTCTCCCGCCCCAACAGTGCCGCATACGCCGCCCCTGTTTTTTCAATGTCATGCACAAGTATTCCCACCTGCACACAAATGTCTGTTCCTAAGTTCATGTGAATCTCTCCTTTTTTAAGTTATCGGGATAATGGAATGAGTAGGGGCGTAGACGATTACGCCGCAACAGCCGCCGCATACTGCACAACTTTAATTTCTGTTGGCGAGTATTGAACAACGGCGATTTCTGCGGTTACAGACTCTTTTAATGTGTCTACTATTTCCTCCACCCTTACGTCAATTTTCAAGTCGAATGCCAGTTCTCCGCACTCTGCGCATTTATGGCACGGCACTCCCCTTACAACTATTATGCAGTTTCCAAAGTCGTTAAAATCGGAGGTGGTCGCATCTTCCATCTGTCCCTTGCAAACGTAACATTTCATAGTTCATCATCCTTTTCTTGTTTTATAATCTGCTTCCCATTTATCAAGCGTTGGAAAATACGCCGTAACCAGCCAAATTATGTCATCATCCACGCCCACTGCTATATGCAAGGGCTTGTTAGCTTTGGTGTATCCTAAAATTAAAATGCTTGGGAGCGGCAGGTCATTGGGGCATTCTTCTATTATTTCCCCCGACAAAAGGGCTTGCGCAACATCAATTTTCTTTATATTCCGCTCTTTAATCCGATTTCTGAAATGTTGCCGCTGTTTAACGGCATTGCCATTAAACAGGGCTTGAATGCTGCTTATGTCAAACATTAAAAATTTTCCGCTCCTCCCGCAATACAAACAAATTATACCACATACAAAAACACAATGCTCAACCCGCCAAACAGCGCGATTGCGCCAAGAAGAACCTTGTCTGCAAAAATGACGGTGATTGGGTCGCCGTAGGAATTGGGGGCGTGTGCGTTTAGAAGGTATTTGCAGATGATGAAGATAATCAGCGGGACGGTGTACACCATCAGCGGGACGCTTGTCATTGCCCACAGGGCGTAAAAAATCATGCTGACGGCGGCGCAAGAAAAAACCGCGCCGTTCAAGAAATCCAAACTGTAGCCGTCAATCACCTTGCGGGCAGATTCTGTGCCGCGTGTTTGAATAAGCTCGCCGCGCCGTTTGCCGAAAGCCATAAACAGCGACCCCGCCGCAATCGTAAGAAACATCCATTCCGAAATATACAAATCAATCGCCGCGCCGCCAATGAAAACCCGTAACACAAAGCCCGCCGCAACACAAAAACAGTCAATCACGGCATGATGCTTCAGACGAAACGAGTACGCCAAGTTAAGCAAAAAGTACGCGCCCACAAACCAAAGCGCGTACGCACCGCCAAACACAGCCGTCAAAATAAAGCCAGCCACAAACAGCACGAGCGAAAACACCGCCGCCGCGCCCTTAGAAATATCGCCCGCCGCAATCGGCCGCGTCTTATTAACAGGGTGCGCCCTGTCCTTTTCGCAGTCCGCAATATCATTGACCGCGTAAATCCCCGACGCAACCAAACAAAGCGCGGCAAAACACATTGCCACGCCAAAAAATAAATTCAAATCCGTCAAATTAAACGAGTACATAATCGGCACAAACACCAGCCCGTTTTTCAGATAGTGCTTGGGTCGCATAAGCTTTACAAATTTTTTCATTTGCTATTCCCTAACTTGTCCTCTGCCTAATGCGAAAAATTTTGTGGTTGTTAAAGCCTTTAGCCCCATGGGACCGCGGGTGTGCAGTTTTTGTGTGGAAATGCCAACTTCTGCGCCAAGACCAAATTCCTCGCCGTCTGTGAAGCGGGTGGAGGCGTTTACGAAAACGGCGGCAGAATCTACAAGGTCTATGAAGGCGTTTGCGTTGGTGTAGTTTTCGGTAAGAATCGCCTCGGTGTGGCCGGATGAGTATTCGGATATGTGCGCGATTGCGGCGTGTAAATCTTCGACAATTTTCACGCCAATTATCAGGTCAAGAAATTCTGTGTGCCAGTCTTCTGCGGTGGCGGGTTTTGCATGAGCGAATGCCTTGCAAACCGCGTCACAGCCGCGAATTTCCACCCCTGCGCCGTGCAACGCGTCACATATTTGCGGCAGAAATTTATCCGCAATTTTGGAATGAATCAGCAATTTTTCGCAAGCGTTGCACACGCTTGGGCGTTGGGTTTTGGCGTTTAGGATGATTTTAACGGCTTTGTCTAAATCGGCGGACTCGTCCACAAAAATGTGGCAGTTGCCAACGCCCGTTTCGATTACGGGAATGGTGCTGTTTTCCACCGTGCTTTGGATAAGCCCCGCCCCGCCCCGCGGAATAAGAACGTCTATGTGCTTGTTAAGGCGCATGAATTGGCGAGCCGTTTCGCGGGAAGTGTCTTCGATAAGTTGCACTGTTTCGCGGGGGTGGTTTTGGGCGGCAAGTGCGTCTTGCAAAATTTTTATCAGCGCGATATTTGAATTAATCGCCTCTTTACTGCCGCGCAAAACGCAAGCGTTTCCCGACTTAAAGCACAGCGCGAAAGAGTCTGTGGTAACATTCGGGCGCGCTTCGTATATCATGCCAACCACGCCGATTGGTACGCGCTTTTCACCAACTTGCAACCCGTTGGGGAGCGTTTTCATGTACAGGGTTTCGCCCGTTGGGTCGTCTTGCCGTGCTACTTTTCGTATGCCTTCCGCCATTGCTTTCACTCGCTCTGCGGTTAGCTTTAGGCGGTCGTTAAACGCCCCGCGAGACGGGTCTGCGTTCGCCATATCCTTTGCGTTTTCTTCCAGAATATATGCGGTGTTTTCTTCAAGCTTGTCCGCACACGTCATCAGCGCGGCGTTTTTTTCTACCGCGCTTAGTCGGCGGACATATGCCGCCATTTTTTTTGCTTCCGTGCCGATTTTCTCCAAGTCGTACATATTTTATCTCCTCCGTGCCATTGCGATAAAGCGGATAAGTTGCGCCAGTGACATTGCAAGCGCCGCCACATAGGTAAGGGCGGCGGCGGTTAAAACTTTGCGCGAGCCTGTGATTTCTGCGGGGGAAAGCATTGCGTTTCCGCTTAGTGCGGCAAGTGCGCGGCTTGAAGCGTTAAACTCCACAGGCAGTGTAACGAACTGAAAAACTACAACCGTGCCAAAAAGTATAATTCCGATATTAATAAGCCCGAACGCGCCCATAATCATGCCGATAAAAATAAGCGGCATCGCCAGCTTAGAGCCAAAGCTTGTCACAGGAATAATTGCGGCACGAATTTTTATAGGCGCATACCCCTGCGCATACTGAATCGCGTGACCCGCTTCGTGCGCCGCAACACCAACTGCGGCAACCGTTGCCGCATCATGTACGCTGTCCGAAAGCCGAATCACATTTCCGCGTGGGTCGAAGTGGTCGGAAAGGTGGCCGCTTACGCGCTCTATACGTACATCGTGAATGCCCTCTGCGCGTAAAATTTCTGCCGCCGCTTGCGCCCCTGTTATTCCCTTCTCCGTGCGCGTTTTGGAAAACTTCTCAAACGTGCTTTTTACCTTAAATTGCGCCCACAACGTGAATCCCAACGCCGGCAACACCAACACAAAAAATAGCGGGTCAAATCCCCACATATACATCGCTTCCATTTTAGATACCTCCGTTTTTTCTTAATACTACCATAGTTTGCGGGAAAATATGCATGAAAGTTTTGTGCGCATATGGTAAAATAAACGCAAATCGTATCTTTTTTGAAAGGCGGGTGTGTTGCATGGATAAGGAATCCATCTTGAAGATGAAAGAATTGATACAGCTTGGACGCGAAAAAGGTAGAGTTCTGCCTGTGTCTGAAGCATTCGTTATGTACCCTGTTGACGAAGAATCGCACAAGGGTAAAGCTGAATACTGGGAGAGAGACGCAAATGAAGTGTGAAGTTGGAGATATTGTTTTAGTAAATAACTTCAAATATCAGGATGGGTCGGACGGCTCGCTCCATAGTTTTGTAGTGGTAGACATCACAAAAGACGAATTTGAGATTGTCAACCTTGATTATGTATGCTTTCTTATATCCTCAAATGTCAGCAAAAACAGTGACGTTAATCCCAGCTACCCATACAACGAGCCAATTGAAGCAACAGGTGAAAACGGATTAAAAAAGCGCGGTCATGTCAAATGTGATTACCTGTTTGAAAAAATCAAAGAGGAAGATATTTTTATGCGTGTCGGCACCATAACCGCGCAACAGTACAGAAGATTTATGGAATTATATCAGACATCGTTGATGTAAAAGTAATCTCCGTGCCGGGGTAGTAGTGGCGCAGGATTTCTACATAGGTGAGGCCCATGTCTAAGAGGGCGCGGACGCCGTTTTGGCTTTTGCCGACGCCGTGGCCGTTTCCGCCGCCGAAAATGGTGACGGATTGAAGGTTGCCGTTTGCGTCGTATTCGGTGTCGAAGGTGAAAAACGCGCTGGGCAGAAGGGTTAATGTTCCCGAAGTAGTGCCGTCGTGGCGGGTGACGGGGATTTCTGCGGGGTTTAGCAAGGTGCGGATGTTAAATTCGGTCTGGACGCGCACAACGCCCTCTGTTCCGCGGAACAGCATTTCCATTATATTGCCGCCTTGGCCGCGGCGGGTAACTTCCATGTGTTGCAGTGTTCCTATGCTGTGCGCGGGTGCGGCGGTTGGTGCGCCGTAGGCGTTCAGCATATGAATCATTGTGGGGTTTGCGGTTTGGCGTGTGTGCAGTGCGGTGTTGATTCTGTGGGAAAGTTCTTGCGCCGTCATGGTAACTTGCCAGCGAAACCACGGAAATTGCCTGTCGAAAGCGGGGACTTCTGTGTTGCGGAAGAACGCGGACGCGGCTTCTTCCGTGCGCAAATTGCCGGGGTGATACGTTAGCATTTGGGCGCGGGCGCGCAAAAATTCGGGCGTGTATGAGGGGAAGGTTTCGCCCACTGCCCAAACTTCGCCAAAGTTTGCCGTTGTTCCGCCCGATGTGGAAAAATAATTTGCTAAAATAATTTCGCCGTTAAACGTTAAAATTTGTCCGCGTGTTGCCCGCACGGCTTCGATTGCAATCTCGTTTTCAGGAATATTGTTGTACACTTGGCTGATAACAGAGTCGTCTACGTGCGCGCCGAAATCGCGGAAGCGTTCTTCCCGCATTTGGTGATACGCGAATGTTCGCGCTGTTACGGCTTGCACCTTTGATGCTTCCACGCCGTGGGCAGATGGCATTTCGCTGGGAACAACGGCGTACAGATACTCTTCCAGCGGCAGTTCATTTACAATTACGAAACCGTTTTCCCGTTGCGAAATTTCAAACACGCCGCGATATTGGGGGGTTGCGTTGTTTTGCCAATTGCGGGCGAGATTTAGAATTTTAAGGCGAGTGTATGGGCTTTCTGTGGAGATGCGGAAGAGTGTGGATGCGGCGTTGGGGTCTGTTGTTGTACCCTCTGCCCCTACCTCGGGAAGTTCCCGCCGAGTATCGCTTGCGCTACTGACCCCCCGGTTGAAGTTTGCTGTGCAAACTCCAACCACCCCCCTAGAAGGGGGGATTGCGGCACCAAGGTTGGATGAAGAATTAATTGGTGCCGCAATGTACTCACTCGTCGGGAACTTCCCGACGGGGCAGAATACTTCCCCCGCGCCGAAGCGTGTGGTGTTGCCGTCGCGTTCCACGAAAAATGCACCCGTTGCGGTAATTTGCGGGCTTTCGTGGATTAGTCCCTCGAAATTTGAAGTGCCTATCACCACGCGGATGTATGTCGGTGCGAAAAAAGACGCGCCGTAATTGCCGTAGTATGTGGGCGAAAGTATCGGCAATGCCCCGCCGATATCTTCGCGCCGTTGCTGTCCGCAAGCGGTAAGGGCTAGGAATAGCAAGCAAAGACAAAAAAATTTTTTCATTATGTAAACCCCGTTTCTTTGATTCTTAAAGTTTATTTGCATCTGTTACCAAGTCTATGTTAGAATGCCACTGCAATAAAAAACCGTAGAGACCATGGTGTGTATCCGCACCCCATGGCGAGTGTAGGGATACATCACCATCACCTAACACACACAGGCTTCGCCTGCCACTACGTAACAACAGTTTAGCATCTTCTTACCTCCGTTTCAATAATACCGTTTTGTTTTGGTGTATGGAAATGTGACGCAGGTATGTTTTATTTTTGTTGTTATCGTTTTCGGCGCGTGGTTTGCGATATTTTTTCAGATTAGTCAAGGTGTGTAGGTGATGGCAGTTTTCTGCCGTCCCGCACGCCTTTTTTGATGGCATACCCACGGGGAGAAGCTATACCCGTGGGTGCTGTCGGTTTGAAAATCTGTTAAGAGAGGAGAAAAACGGTGTCATGGTTAAGGGATAATTTCGGAAACCGTTTGTATGAACGCAAGGGAGATTACATTTGGGATGCATCCGGAAACCGCGTTTTTGAAATTCGCGGCGATTATGTTTTTGATACTTACGGAACAAGATTGCTTGAGTTTAGAGGGGCATACATTTTCGATACACATGGAAACAGGGTTGGGGAAACACGTGGAGATTATTTTTTTGACACGAACGGAAACAGGCTGGGCATGAACTACTAAGAGTGGAGGTGATTTGGAATGTTTGGAGGACCGAATGGAGGGGGCGACTGCGACTGGGAAAAGTACGACAGTCTTTACATTGAAAGATGGCACAGGGAAGATAGTGCATTTGTTTGCAATGCAATTGCCCGTGCGCAAGCTATGGAAATGTTGCCGTCAATACTGCAAGATTCGGAATTGATGGCTGGGCTTGGTGAATCTGTAATAAAAATGCTTGATAACAACAGTATCGAAAATTACATCAAGAAATACAGTTGGGCGATTGATGTGATTCATGCTTCCGGTGGTGCAGACTTACCGCCCGCCGCAGAGCGAATGCGTACAAATACGCTTGAAAAATTCATAGGTGTGCGCGGCAACTTGATTAACGAAAAACAAAGGAGGCAATAAAAAATGAATATCGACAAGGAATTATTGGCAAAAGCCGAACACGACACAGAGGCAATGATTGACGTAGGAATTGAATACGACAAACAAGGCGACTACCAAAACGCGGCATTGTGGTGGGAAAAAGCTGCCGAAAAAGGTAATCAAGCTGCAATGAGCAATTTGATACAGTTTATGTATGGAGGACGCGCCGCCATACATGATGGAAAAAAACTGTTCTATTGGCTTGAAAAATTTGCCGAAACCGGATATGGTTGGGCGCAAGTTATTCTAGGCACAATATATTGCGGCGTAAAAGACAAGCTGGGTGCTAGTGAACTTTACGCAAGTGAAATTGAAGCGCGTAAAAATTCCAAAAAAGGGATTGAGCTGATTGAAAGCGGTATGCACCATGCGGAAAATGTGAGCCTTCCCGTTCCGGATTTTCGTTTTTATCTGTATGTTTCGGAAGCATATCGGGAATGCCATAAAAACAAAAGAAAAGGTATCTCCGGATATGAACACGCCAATCTCGGATACTTGGAGGCGTCCTTGCTTCTCAAAAAGAAAGCGAGAAACACTGCCGCCGCACTTCCGGATGATACTGACAATAAAGCGCAACTCCTCGAGCTGATTGACGAGATGATTCATGAACTTGGGGAAGAAATCAAAAATTGGAAGAACGCGGCTAATCGCCTAATCGACTAAAGTTCGCAAGGGTGTGGGGACGGAGTCCCCGCGCCTTTATTTTATCCGCAACAGCACCCGTTCGCCGCGATTAACCAGCTCGCCCGCAATTGGGAATTGTTCTAAAACGGTGTCGCCTGTGCCGATTAGGTCGTGGGTTAGTTCGGAGTCTTTCAAAATTTGCAGGGCTTCTTTTTTTGGCAGGCCGCGAAGGTCGGGGACAAGAACGGGTGCGCCCTCTTGTTCGTCTTCGGTTACGTAGATGGGGGTGACGCCTAGGTATGGTAGGACGTTTTCTAATAGGATTTGCATTATCGGGCCTGTAACTTGCCCGCCGTAGTATGTGCCTTGGGGTTCGTCTACGAGGACGAGGGCGACGACGGCGGGGGCGTCGGCGGGCGCGAACGCCATTATGGACGAGATATATTTTCCGCTGCCGCGTGGAAGTTTTTGCGAAGTCGCGGTTTTCGCACCAACACGAAAACCCGGGATGTATGTGCGCTGTCCCGTCCCCACGGATACTACGGATTCTAAAATGAACCGCATAGAGTCGCTTACGTCTGTGGGCAAAATTTGTTCGCCCTGCGGCGGCGCAAATTCTTGCACCACTGTTCCGTTTTCGTCCAGCAAGCGCATTCCTATGTGGGGTGTAACAAGGTATCCGCCGTTTACAACCGTTGCGGCGGCGCGTACCAGTTGCAGTGGCGTAATTGTAAGGCTCTGCCCGAAAGACATTGTGGCAAGCTCTACAGGCCCCATTTTTTCTGCCGCGTACATTATACCAACTGCCTCGCCCGGTAGGTCAATTCCCGTTTTTTCGTGAAAGCCAAACCGCATCAGATAATCGTGGAAAAGTTCCGCACCAAGGCGTTCTCCGATTACCATAAATACGGGGTTGCTCATATTTAGAAAAAACCACCCATACATTATTGTATGAGGTGATACGTATATGAAGGACAAAAAAATAATTTTACCTAAAGCAACCCAACAGGAAATGCTGAAATTTTTTGCCCTCGCATTTGAAGCAATGGCGGCGAAAAAAAAGGACGATAAAAGATGACCAGCACGGCGGTGTATGTAAGGGTTTCCACGGAAGAACAAGTGCGCGAAGGGTATTCAATCCGCGCACAGGAAGAAAAATTAAAAACCTATGCCGCTCTGAAAGAATGGAAAGTATTTTCCGTATACGCCGATGAGGGGATAAGTGCCAAAAACATAGAGGGCAGACCGGAAATACAACGCCTTATCGCGGATATCATAAGCGGCAAGGTGAACAATGTGCTGGTTTACAAAATAGACAGGCTAACGCGTTCCACCAAAAATTTAATAGAGCTGATAGACCTGTTCAACCAGCATGATTGCGCGTTTAACTCGCTGAACGAAAGCATAGACACAACCACAGCCACGGGCCGAATGTTCCTTAAAATAGTGGGCATCTTTGCAGAATTCGAGCGCGAAAACCTAGCCGAGCGTGTGCGCTTAGGTTGCGAACGCAAAGTTAAAGAAGGTTTCTCTCCCGCTGTAATATACCAGTCCTACGGCTACGACCGCGTTATTGGGGAAAAAGTGCAAACCATTTTTCCGCAAGAAGCCGAAATTGTAAAACGCATTTTTTCCATGTATCTGCGTGACGATTATTCACTAAGCCAAATTGCTCGCACTTTGGATGAAGAAAACATACCAACCAAGCGCGGCAAAAAGTGGTCTGTCCCCGCCGTCAAGTTAATCCTAACCAACCCAAATTACATAGGCAAAGTGCGCTACAGCATTGCAGACGAAAGCCGCTACTTCGAGGCAGAAGGCAAACACCAACCAATCATACCCGCCGCCACCTTCCGCGAGGCGCAAGAAAAATTCACGCAACGGAAAGGCATCACCCCCACCAAACGCCCCAAGGCGGGCGCGTATTTCTGCGGCGTTTTATATTGCGCGTCCTGCGGCGGCAAACTCTCCACAAAGTGGAGCTACAACAAGGACAAAAGCCCCAAACACGCAAACTACCGCTGTACAAACTCTGTAAATTCCAAATGCACGCAAAAAAGCCTAACCGCCCACAGCAAAGTTGAACACGCTTTTGAAACCTACATATCCAACATATCCAACTTCACAGAGAAACCCGAGCCCCCCAAAAAAACCGAACCCCCAAGCCACACCAAAGAAATAAAATCCATAACCGCCGAAATCGCCCAAACAAACCGCAAGGCAACCGAGGTAATGGATTTATTTATGGCAGACAAAATCAACTTCGACACCTACCAACAAATGATACAACGCGGCATTAACCAACGGGAAAAACTCACCGCACGTCTTAACCTACTGGAAATCCGCACCACCCCCGCCCCCCAACAAAAAATATCCGCCAATCTGCAAACCAACTGGCTCAAACTGGACAACGAACACCGTTTAAAATTCATCCAAAAATTCATCACGAAAATAGTATGGCACAAAGAAACGAACCACACCGAACGCAACGACACCGCGGCAATACATAACGTCGAGTTTACCGCTATGAAAAATTGACCTTCTTGTTGTAAAAATAAATTTGAGCGCGTATCTCACTTATAGTATAATCAGCGTGGGAGGTGCGGGATTTTTGGACGAACAGGAAAAAATATATTGGCACGGCGCGCATTTTGAAGCCCTGCAACTGGAGTTTCATGAATACATGGACGCACTCTCCTTCAAAAAAGAACATGAACTAAGCAAAGAAGCCCTCCGCATGGACACCTTGATTATCAAGAAAATCAAGGACGTAACTATCGTAAAAAATATAGGCAAAATCTTTAAGAATCACAACATTGTCGAATACAAATCCGAAACAGATAGCTTTTCATTGTGGGATTACAATAAAATTTTTGGATATGCGTTTATCTATTCGTCTTTTGAAAAAGTGCAAATGTCGGATATAACAATTTCCATCTCTCTGACGATATACCCGCGAGAGCTTATCAAAACTCTTGAAAATCGCGGGTTGACAGTAACGAACAGTGAAAGCGGAATCCATCTTATAACAGGCGATATTGTTCCTGTTCAGATACTCGAAAGCAAAAATTTGCCCGAAGAAGAAAATTTGTTTTTGCGTAATCTGCGCAGTAATTTAAGCGGAGAGGATATGCAGAAAACACTGGTATCATACACGGCGCGCAAGTCCTTTGATGATAAAAATGTGTTTTTGGATAGATTAATAAAAGCAAACCCTGATGCGCTTGAGGAGGCGATAAGTATGTTTACGGATGACGTAAAAGAGATTTTCTTGAGAGGTGCAGAAAAACATGGTTGGCTGGACAACTGGCTGGACAACCGCGACGCTGAAAAAATAAAAGCGATTGCTGAAAAATTGCTTATGCGCGGTTTATCCGTTGAGGACGTTGCAGAAGATACAGGTCTTTCTGTTGATACAATAATTCCACTGTCTAATCAGCTAAAAAAAATCCCCGTGGCGCAATAGTGTCTACGGGGATTTTAGAAAGAGGATTCTATGGCAATCAGAAATATTACAAATTTTAATGACCCGCTGTTTCGCAAAAAAAGCAAGGACGTTGTAAAATTTGACACGCGGCTTTGGGCGTTGCTGGACGATATGCGTGATACGCTGGAGCGTGTAAAAGGCTATGGTTGCGCCGCTGTACACGTTGGCATATTGCGGCGGGCGGTTGTTGTGCTGGCTGAAGCCGGCGTAATCGAACTTATCAACCCCTCAATTTTGGAAGCGAGTGATGAAACACAACGCGTATTAGAGGGTTCGATTTCGCCCGCCGCACCAAGGGGATATGTAGACCGCCCCGTCAAGGTGACAGTCTCCGCGTTGGACAGGCACTGCAACCCGATAACCGTTACGGGCGAAGGTTTTTTGTCGGCAACATTTTGCCACGAAATAGACCATCTGGACGGCATTTTATTCACGGACAAGTCAGTTGAACTTATTTCATGACATACACCTTAACGCGCTCTAACCGAAAAACGGTTGCAATTCACGTGCGGAACGGCGAGGTGGAAGTTCGTGCGCCTTTGCGAATGCCCAAGCGCGACATAGACCGTTTTGTTTCGGAAAAAGAGAATTGGATTGCAAAAAACCTGTCGAAGCAACAATCACAGGCGGAAAAAAAGAAAGCATTTGTTGTAAATTACGGCAGTTTCATACCGCTAATGGGAGCGAAATTCTGCATTGAGCAACGCAACGTAAAACGCGCAGGGTTTGATGGTAACGTGTTTTATATGCCGCAAGGGTTGTCGCCCGAGCAAATTAAACACACCTGCGTTAAAATTTACAAAATGCTTGCAAAGGTGTATATATCAAAGCGGGTAGATGTTTTCTCCGCGCTGATGGGCGTTACCCCAACGGCTGTAAAAATAAACGGCGCAATGAAACGGTGGGGCAGTTGCTCGTCGCGGAAAAGCCTTAATTTTTCGTGGCGGCTAATCATGGCAGAAGACGCGGTGGTGGACTACGTTGTGGTTCACGAATTGGCGCATCTGAAAGAAATGAACCACTCTACGCGGTTTTGGGCTATAGTTGAAGATATCCTGCCGGATTATCGGGCGCGTGAGACTAAACTGAAAGAGTTGCAACGCCATCTTAGCAACGAGGATTGGGAGTGAAAATATGCTATACGAATTTCAATTATCCGCACAGCGCGAAAATTTTTACAACATAACGCCCCAAGTACGCGAGGCCGTGGCAAAAAGCGGTGTGGAAAGCGGCATTGCGGTGGTATTTAATCCGCACACCACGGCAGGAATTACCATCAACGAAAACGCCGACCCTGATGTAATTCCTGATTTGCTTTTGGGCTTAAACAAAGCCTTTCCAAACCGTGCGGAGTTCCGCCACGCAGAGGGCAACAGCGCGGCGCATTTAAAGGCATCTGCCATGGGCTCGAGTGCTACAATTATCATCGAAAATTCCAAGCTCCTCCTTGGCACTTGGCAGGGGATTTATTTTTGCGAGTTCGACCCGCCAAGAAACCGCAAGTTTTATGTTAAAATAACAGGGTAACTTTTCAAAAAGAAGGGATGATTCCAATGAAAATCACAGTAAGAAAAGCAACAGAAGCAGACATTAATAACTAAGGAGAGATTTTATGCTTAATCCGTCTATTCATTTTAACGGCAATTGCGACGAAGCGATTGCATTTTACAAGACCGCATTGGCGGCAGATGTTAAGGAAATAAACTACGCCAAAGACGCACCGCCCAACAGCGGCATGGATGATTGCCCGCCAAATTTTGTAATGCACTCGGAAGTGATTATCCACGGCGTAAATTTCAGCCTAACAGACGGCGCGGAAACGCCGCCCCCGTTCGGAAACTTCTCGTACATGATTACCTACGATACCGAGGCGGAAGTCAGGGCAACATTTGAAAAACTGGCAGCGGGCGGCAAAGTGGAAGAGCCGTTGGCAACTGTGTTTTGGTCGCCGCTGTACGGTTCTGTTGTGGACCGCTTCGGCGTTAATTGGCAGGTTATGGTGACTCACCCGTAAAGGAGCGCGGCGCAAATGTTTACACTTTCGGCAGAACTTACATTTTACATTCCGCAAGCGGTTTCGCTAAAGGATAAGCGACACGTTCGCAGAAGCATTATTGATAAAACGCGGCATAAATTCAACGTGGCAATTGCGGAAATTGACACACAGGATGCAGTGCAAACCCTCACCATTGGTATAGCTGTTGTGTCCGGCGAAACTGCGCACAGGCAAAACGCCATCGACGAAATCGTCCGCTTCATGGAATCACACGCCGAGGCAGAATTAACAAGTGTGGAAATAGAATGACAAAGCGAGAAATAATCGACCACTGCCTAACCCACACGGCGGTTTACGAAGATTACCCTTTTGACGAAACATACGCAATTGTGCGGCACAGCACGAACAAAAAAATCTTCGGGATGATTGGCGAACTAAACGGAAGATTGCAAATCACCCTAAAATGCGACCCCTTGAATGCCGACTTTTTAAGGGGTGCTTTTGCTGATGTCATCCCCGGATATCACATGAACAAACAGCATTGGAACACAGTGTTTATCGGCGGAGACGTACCCATGGAAGAAATATACGACATGATACGTCACAGCTACGATTTAACCAAACCGAAACGGAAAAACCGAGGAATGAAAACTTATGGATAACACGGTTTTGGCAGTGTACGAAAAACTAAACGCGCACTTTGGAAATTTGAATTGGTGGCCTGCGCAAACACCATATGAAGTTATGGTTGGTGCGGTGCTTACGCAAAATACAGCGTGGCACAATGTTGAAAAAGCACTTGCCAATTTTGGCGGAAGGTTATCCCCAAAATTTGTGCTTGATGTGGATAACACAGAGCTTACAGGCATAATTCATCCTGCCGGATTTTTCAACCAAAAGGCGGCATATCTGAAAGCCATGACGCAGTGGTTCGCTCGCTATGATTTCGACATCCCGACAGTTCAGCGCGTTCCGCTTGCCGAACTGCGCCCCGAGTTGCTGTCGGTGAAGGGCATCGGCAAAGAAACCGCCGATAGCATATTGTTGTACGCTTTTGATTTCCTCACCTTTGTTGTAGACGCATACACAATGCGGCTTTGTGCGCGTTATCCCATTAACGCAGGGAAAAACTACGATTCGGTCAAGGCGCATTTTGAAAAAAACATCTCGCAAAGCGCGGAGATGTACAATAATTACCACGCCCTAATCGTAATGAACGCCAAGGATTTTTGCCGCAAAAACAAGCCCCTGTGCGACCAATGTCCGCTGGGTGAAACCTGTGGGAGGGTTGGACTGTGAAAATATTTCATACCGAAATCACCGAAAACGAACGTGACGAAATTTACAAAGATTTTGTATCCATAAACGAAAAATACAACTTGGTGCAAGACAACGCGCAGGAGCGAATTTCTGCCCATACTAAACAGGACGATAAAATTATCGGCTATGCTTCGGGGTTAAAGCACGGCAAATGGTTCACCATTACGGATTTGTGGACACGCAAAGAACACAGGCGAAAAGGCATTGCAACCACCCTTTTGCAAAGTTTGCTGGATAACGCCGCTATCACGGGTTGCACCCATGCACACGTTCGCACTCAAGGAAAAAAGAACGAACTGTTTTACGAAAAATTCGGGTTTTCGGAAATGGGTAGGCTACTTGAATTTGGCGGCAAGTCAGGTTTCGATTCCGTATTTTATCAAATGCCTTTCCCTGCAAAAAATCGAACTATCATCCGAGAAATGACAGAAGCGGAATATCCCTTGCTGGAGGATTTTATTTACACCGCCATTTACATTCCGTCGGGCGAGGAACTGCCGCCGAGGGAAGTAATTTTCGACCCCGAAATTTACATTTATGTAGACGGTTTCGGAAGCAAAACAGGCGACCACGGCGTTGTTGCGGAGCAAAACGGCAAACTCGTTGGCGCGGCATGGACACGCATCATACCCGCATATGGGCATTTAGACGAAAGCACGCCCGAACTTGCCATTTCTGTTCTGTCGGAATTTCGCGGGCAAAATATCGGAACGCTTATGATGACAAAATTGTTCGAGTTGCTTAGTGCTATGGGGTATACACGAACTTCGCTTTCTGTACAAAAAAACAACCCCGCCGTGAGTTTTTACCAACGGCTGGGATATGTAGTCACAGCCGAAAAACTCGACCACGCAGGGCATGAAGATTTTATTATGGTAAAGGACATTGGGAATGAAAATTTTAGTTGACGCAGACGCTTGCCCCGTAAAGCAAATTATTGTGCGGCTGGCGAAAAAGCATAAAATCCCCGTTACCATGCTGATGGACACCGCCCACGCCCTAAACGACGGCTACAGCACAGTCATCACCGTTGACCAACAGGCCGACAGTGTAGACTACGCGCTAATGGGCTTGCTTTCCCGTGAGGATATCGTTGTAACGCAGGATTACGGGCTTGCCGCGATGGTAATCGGCAAAGGCGCGAAAGCCGTAAACCAAAACGGCCTTGTTTTCACAAATGAAAATATGGACAGATTACTAATGGAACGCCACGTTGGGCAAAAAATACGCCGCAGCGGCGGACGCACAAAAGGTCCGTCCAAACGCACAAAAGATGACGATGCACGGTTTGAAGCGGTTTTTGAAAGTTTGCTGAATGAGAGGGCGGGTTTATTCTAAACACCGGCTTACAGGAATTTTGAACACCCTGCACAAAGGTTTGGCCGCCGTGGGAGCGTGGTGAACGCCAGCATTTTATCTGCCGCCCGCCGACTGTCATGGAGCCGCCGCAGGAGAAGGGCGAATCCAGTTGAACAACGCCCTCTGCAAGCCCTGCCGCCGATGTTACAATTTTAAATGTAGAGCCGGGCTCGTATGTATCGTTTATTGCGAAATTGCGCCACATTCTGTTTAGCTCGTTCATTTGCTGTTCTTGCGAGAAGGTGTCCCATGCGGCGGCAAGTTCGGGGTCTTGTATGGTGAAGGGTTCGTTCAGGTCGAAGTCGGGCTTGTTTGCCAGCGCGTAAATTTGCCCCGTGGAGGGGTTCATTAGGATTATTACGCCGCGTTTGGCGTTTTTTTGGTTTACCAGCATTTCGATTGCCTGTTCGGAATACGCTTGCAAAACCGCGTCCAACGTAAGCACCAAGTCGAAACCGTCCACGGGCGGAATACGATACTGGCGCGAGCCGTCTACATATCGCCCCGCAACGTCTGTTTCCGTCAAGATTCTTCCGGGCGAACCCATCAAAAAGGAATCGTATTTCGCTTCAATTCCGATAATCCCCTGATTATCCTTGCCGACAAATCCAATCACCTGCGACGCAAGCGAACCAAATGGATATATCCGTCGGATATCTTCGTCCACAACCACCCCGGGTAAATCCATTGTGCGAATCCTGTCCGCAACGTCTGTGTCAACCTGTTGCGCAACCCGCACCAGCGCAACCCGCCGCGAAATTTTTTCGTATACAGTTTTTTCATCCATCTCCAACTCCCTTGCAAGCAATCGCGCCGTGCCTTCCACATCCTTCATTTGCGCGTAAATTACACTCACGCCCGCAACCGTTTCCGTTAGCGCAAGCCCTACCATGTTTCTGTCATAAATACTGCCGCGGCTTGGTCTTATCAGCCTATCCCGCGTTTGCTGTTCGAACGCCATTGCCTGTAATTCCACACCTCTTGCGGCTTGTATGTACAACACGCGCACAACGTACAGCATCAAAATGCCAATTAAAATCAGCATCATATAATACGCTTTCTTACGAATAACCAAAGACGTTTTACTCATTTTTTTGTCTCCTCCCCGCGCCGTTATGTCATTGGCGCACCTTATAAATAATTTATGAAGGTACGGGAAGCACTATTACTTGCCCGTTGTTAAATTTCCCGGTGAATGATAAACTTACAGCCGAAAATAAATTGCGGACAGGAGAATTACCACGGTGATAACAGGCGCGATTATAAACGCAATAGCAATTTTGGTTGGCGGCGGAATAGGTTTTTTGCTTAAAAATCGCGTAAGCCCGCAATTGGCGCAAGGGGTGATGCGTGCGCTTGGGCTTTGCGTTTGCGTTATCGGAATACAGGGCGCGCTTGGCGGCGACATTATGCTTATGGCAATTTCCATTGCCCTTGGAGCATTAACGGGCGAACTTTTACATATGGACAGCCGCCTGAACAGGTTTGGTCTGTTTCTGCAAAACAAGTTTGGCAAAAGCGGAACGGAGTCCACTTTTGCGCAGGGTTTTGTTTCCGCAACCTTGCTTTTTTGCGTTGGCGCAATGGCAATTGTCGGCTCGATAGACAGCGGATTGCGCGGCGACCACAGCATTGTAATGACAAAATCCATTTTGGACGCATTCGCCGCCGCCGTCCTTGCCTCCACTTTTGGCGCGGGCGTGCTTTTTTCTGCCGCCGCCGTTTTGCTGTACCAAGGAAGCATCGAATTTTTTGCCGCGTTCTTGCAAGACGTTTTCACATACACGCTGATTACGCAAATTTCTGCCGTGGGTGGCGTAATGATTCTTGCCATCGGCATAAACATGATTTTCGGCGAGAAAATAAAAACCGCAAACCTGTTGCCCGGCTTTGTTTTTGCGGTTGGGTATTATTTTGTGTTTATTTAATGTTACTTATATCCCGTTGACTTATATGCCATGCAATGGGATATTCACAAACGGTGGTTACGTTATGATTACAAAAGCAGTTGGCGGAAGAATAAAAGAATTACGTTTGCAATTAGGATTGAGTCAAGAAAAATTGGCGTTGAAGGCGGGCATTGACCGTACTTTTTTGGCGGGCGTTGAAAGCGGTGCAAGGAATATCTCGTTAAAGTCTTTGGACAAAATTATTTCCGCACTGGAGCTTACATGGGGCGAATTTTTTAGGGGGACTATCCTTGATTAATTACGAACTTGGAACAATTCAGGCATCCGAAAAGTTGATAGAGGAACTATACATAGATTTACGGCGAAGGGTTAATTTTTGGTCGGGAATAACCCACCAAACGCCGCAAGCCCGAATGGGATATATAGGGCAACATTTGGTGAGTGTGGTTACAGGCTATCGCGGCGGAAAATCGGGCGCAAGGGGGTATGATTTAATCATTTCGCCCACCGAACACGCGGAAATAAAAACGTGCTACAGGGTTGACCAACTTGGCGCGTGTAAAAATTGCAAAGGTATTGTTTCATCCTTGGAGACGGTGTGTGCGGTATGTAAATCGCAAGAAATTGAGCGCAAGGATGATTCAAAATGGCTAATAAGTATTCGCAACGATGATGAATTTGCCAAAATTCTAACCCCTGTATTCTATTATTTTGTACTGTTTGAGTTTGAGAAAATACACGACTCGGAAAATAATAATATTGTCGCATCCATATGGAAGGTGAATTCTAAAAACAAAGGGTTTGCCTATTGTTTGGTTGATTACTACTTAAATATCCGCGCATCATCTGTTTCAAAAGCACCGTTTAATATGTGGCCGCATTCGTTAAAATTTTATTTAACGCGCCCCGAATTAATTTACCGTTCGGTAATAATGCATGATGATACAATAACAACGAAGATTTTCCCTACGCTTGGCAACACGTACATTGACGAATTTTTTTCGTTGCGTGAATTTAGCCGCGCAACAACCTTGACAGAAAAAGCATTGCGGAACAGCATAAATTCACTGTTTAGCATGAAAATGCCCGAAAATCGCAGTAAAAATGAAATGATAAATTTTTTTGACGAAAACAGAGCATTGTGCGACCCCTTGCAAATTTGTGAGACATTTGCGGATAATATTTATCTGCCGCTAATAAGCGGCAAAGAAAAATATATTCCGCACGAAATAAAAAGATATTTCAGCGATTTTTAAAATCCTGCAATCGTTCAAGCGACGCGGCATAATAGTCGGGGTCAATTTCAAAACCGACAAACCTGCGGTTTTCATTTGCGCAAGCAATTGCCGTAGATCCGCCGCCCACAAAAGGGTCTAGTACAATATCATTTAAGTTACTGCTTGCCTTTATTAGCCGCCGAATTAATTTCTGCGGCTTTTGTGTTGGATGGTAACGATTTTTTTCTTCGTAAAAATCAATGTCATCCCAGACATCAGTAAATCCAAGTTGCGGATTGTATGTGATTGAAAGAGATTCATAGGGGTATTTGTAGCCAAGAATATTTTCTAATTTGCCCCAGTATTCTTTAGTTGGCAGTTGTTCGCAAATATTGTTGCCTGTGTAAATGCTCCACATTCCGCCGCCATTTGACTTAACCCCCAGAAGCTCATTAATTTCCTTTGCGGTGATGCCTACTTTTTTCTGCCTGTCTTTCAGTAGCGCACGCACAAACGGCTTAGGGTCTTTGTAAAGAAATAAGATGCTTTCGGTTACATTTGGAAACATCTTATAATTTTTGGTTGCCCTGCCCGAAACGGATTTCATTCCCTTATTAATGACTATTTGCTGCCTCAATGACAGTCCTGCGTCTTCCAAAACAGGCAACAACTTGGACAGCATTCTGAAGTAGCCGAAAAGATAAAAACTCCCGCCTTTGCGCAGAGTTCTCGCTGCTTCAAAAATCCACGCCCGCGACCACGCCAGATAATCGTCTTCCACACGCCATTTATAATCCCATTTTTCGCCTACAACTTTAAAGTACGGCGGGTCTGCGATAATTAAATCAATTGTTTCATCCTTTATTTCTTCCTTCATTCCATGTATGCAATCTTGGTTGTATATAACTTTTGACTCCACGGCACTCACACCCCATATGCAGATTATGAGTAACATCCTACTTCAAAGAAATTTCGTTGTCAAATTTACTAAATGAAAATTTTTCAAAAAAAGCCTTGACTTTCAAAATAAACAGCGTATAATTGCTTCTTGTGTGCGAGTTTTAACAGCTCGTACCGGAATTTGTGAATATGACACGCCCGGGTGCGTGAAGGTTATCGCGGAGGTACTCATGCAAAACCAAAAAATTCGTATTAATTTAAAAGCATACGACCACAAATTAATAGACCAATCTGTGGTGCAAATCATAGAAACGGCAAAGCGTACGGGTGCCGAAATTTGCGGCCCAATACCCTTGCCCACAAAAAAAGAGATTGTTACAATTCTGCGGGCTGTTCACAAATACAAAGACAGCCGCGAACAGTTTGAAATGCGCACGCACAAGCGTCTCATTGATATTCTTATGCCAACACCAAAAACGGTGGACGCACTTCAAAGGATAGACTTGCCGGACGGTGTGGACATCACCGTTAAGGTAATGCAGTAGTAGGAGGTTCGTTATGGAAAAAGCAATTTTGGCTAAAAAATTGGGCATGACGCAAATATTTGCAGAAAACGGGCAAATGATACCCGTTACGGTTCTTGAAGCGGGCCCCTGTGTTGTGGTTCAGAAGAAAACAGTTGAAAAAGACGGATATGCCGCACTTCAAGTGGGTTTTGGCGAAATCCGTGAAAAGTTGGTTAATAAGCCGGAAAAAGGTCACTTTGTTGCTCATCTTGGCGCGGGTGCAGAGGCTAAGCGTGTTTTAAGAGAGTTCCGCCTTGATGACTGCGACCAATTTGAAGTTGGCGCGGAAATCAAAGCCGATGTGTTTGCCGCAGGCGACCATGTGGACGTAGTGGGAACATCCAAAGGTAAAGGCTTCCAAGGCGCGATTAAGCGTCATAATATGCACCGCGGGCCAATGTCTCACGGTTCAAAATACCACAGGGGGCACGGTTCTATGGGGCCTGGCACAACCCCGGGTAGGGTTCGCAAAGGCAAAAAACTTCCCGGTCACATGGGTGCAAAAAGAACAACAATTCAAAATATCGAGATAGTTCGCACGGATGCGGAAAAAAATCTGATTTTAGTGCGCGGCGCAGTTCCCGGTATCAAAGGTGCGCTTGTAACAATAAAAAGCACGGTTAAAGTTTAAAGGAGCTGGAAATTGTGGCTACAGTAGCAGTTGTTAATATGCGCGGCGAGTCTGCCGGCAATATAGAGCTTGATGATAATATTTTCGGCGTAACCGTAAACAAACACGCCGTTCATATGGCTGTTGTGCAGTATCTTGCAAATCAGCGGCAAGGAACGAAAAGCACAAAAACTCGTTCGGAAGTACGCGGCGGCGGTGCAAAACCGTGGCGGCAAAAAGGTACGGGTCGTGCGCGCCAAGGTTCAACGCGTTCACCGCAATGGACGGGCGGCGGAGTGGTTTTCGCACCCAAACCCCGTGATTTTTCCTTCAAGCTGAACAAAAAAATGAAACGTCTCGCGCTTAAATCCGCTTTGACGGACAAGCTGCAAAATAATGAGTTAATCGTTTTGGATTCCCTCGCGCTTTCCGAAATCAAAACAAAATCCATGCAAGCGGTTTGCGACAGCCTTAAACTGGACAAAGCCCTGTTTGTAATGGATGGCGGGAATGAAAACGTAGTTCTTTCCGCAAGAAATATTCCTGGAATCAAAACCTCCGGCGTAAATACAATCAATGTTTACGACATCCTCCACCACGACAGATTGGTAATAACCAAAGATGCAATAACAAAAATGCAGGAGGTGTATGCATAATGGCAGACTTAAAGTATTACGACGTCATTTTTAAACCTCTGATGACAGAAAAAAGCATGGGTCTTCTGGAGGAGCAAACGTACTCTTTCTATGTACACCCCAAAGCAACAAAAGTTCAAATAAAAGAAGCGGTAGAGCGTCTGTTTAATGACGTAACCGTGGAAAAAGTAAACACCATGCATACTCATCCAAAAAAACGTCAACGCCGCGGTTCCAAAGCGGGAGAGACGGTAAGGCGTAAAAAAGCCATAGTAAAACTAACCCCGGGTAGTAGCCCGATTGAATATTTTGAAGGTATCTAATGAAAGCTTCCCGATAAGGAGAATCCACAATGGGTGTAAAAAGATATAGACCAATAACCCCATCCCAGCGTCAGATGACAGTTTCGGACTTTGCCGAAATCACCAAGTCAACGCCGGAAAAAAGCCTAACCGTTCACCTTAAAAAGCACTCAGGGCGCAACGGTCAAGGTAAAATAACCGTAAGACACAGGGGCGGCGGCGCGAAAATAAAATATCGTATTATCGACTTCAAGCGCGACAAAGACGGCATCCCCGCCAGAGTAAACGCGGTTGAGTATGACCCTAATCGTTCCGCAAATATCGCTCTCTTGTTCTATGCCGATGGTGAAAAACGCTACATCCTCGCGCCAATCGGCGTGAAGGTAGGCGACACTCTCATGAGCGGCGTTGAGGCGGAAATTCGTCCGGGCAACGCACTTCCGATGAAGTCTATTCCCGTTGGTACGGAAATTCACAATATAGAAATGAAGCTGGGACGCGGTGCGCAAATGGTTCGCAGTGCAGGTAACGTAGCACAGCTTATGGCAAGGGACGAAAAATATGCAACAGTCCGTTTGCCTTCCGGCGAAATGCGCCTTGTTCCCGTAAGCTGCCGTGCAACAGTAGGGCAGGTGGGCAACCCCGACAACGAGCTAATCAATGTCGGTAAAGCAGGTAAAAAGCGTCACATGGGTATTCGCCCAACGGTTCGCGGCTCTGTTATGAACCCGAACGACCACCCCCACGGCGGTGGTGAAGGACGCGCACCAATTGGTCGTTCCGCTCCGTCTACACCATGGGGCAAGCCGGCATTGGGTTACAAAACCCGCAAGAAAAACAAACAAAGTAACAAATATATTGTACGCAAACGCGGTAGCAAATAGGAGGGTTCTTATATATGGGTAGGTCATTAAAAAAAGGGCCGTTCTGCGACGCGCACCTGATGAAAAAAGTTGAAGCGCAAGCCGATGTTGCAAACAAAGCTGTAATAAAAACATGGTCACGCCGCTCAACAATTTTTCCCGAAATGATAGGCTTCACCATTGCCGTGCATGACGGACGCAAGCACGTTCCCGTCTACGTTACGGAAGACATGGTAGGGCATAAACTTGGCGAATTTGCCGCAACCCGCACGTATCGCGGTCACGGCAAAGACGCAGAAAAACGAAGCAAGGTTAGATAAGGAGGGCAATCATGGCTAAAGGACAAAGCAGAAGCCAGTATAAGCAACAGCGCAACGCGGAAAACCGCGAAACGCGCCCCCATGCGATTCACAAATTTGCCCGCATTTCCGACCGCAAAGCAAGAATCGTTTTGGATGAAATCAAAGGCAAAGGCGTAATTCACGCCGCCGCACTCTTGCAATATAATCCGCGTTACGGCGCGTATCTTATCGGAAAAGTTTTAAAATCCGCCGTTGCAAACGCAGAGGAAAACCACTCGATGGACGCGCAAGATTTATTCATAGAAGAAGCGACTGCAAATCAAGGCCCCACAATGAAGCGCATTCAACCCCGCGCAAAAGGCCGCGCATACAGAATCAATAAGCGCACAAGTCACATCACGATAGTGCTAAACGAGAGGTGAACTAATGGGACAAAAAGTTAATCCCCACGGTCTTAGGCTGGGTATAAACAAGGAATGGGATTCCGTATGGTATGCAGAGAAGGATTTTGCAAAATATCTCTTGGAAGACCATAATATTCGCAAGTTCATAAAAAAATATTTTCGGGATAAAAAACCGGTTCCGGTAGACCCGAAGATTGCGAAAATCACAATAAAACGCACAACGAACCGCGTGAAAATCACGCTTCACACCGCAAGCCCGGGTATCATCATAGGGCGCAACGGCGAAGCGATTAAAACGTTGACGGATGCGGTTCAAAAATTGGTTGACCGCAACCCGAGCGAATACAAAGCCGATGTGGAAATACAGGAAATTAAACGTCCGGAGCTTAACGCGCAACTCGTTGCCGAAGTTATAGCAAAAGACCTTGAAAACCGCGTAACTTTCCGCCGTGCAATGAAGCAAGCCATGACCCGCGCAATGAAAAACGGCGCGAAAGGCATAAAAGCCGCGGTATCAGGTCGCCTTGGCGGTGCAGACATCGCAAGAACCGAAAGCTATCACGAAGGAACAATTCCCCTGCAAACATTGCGTGCGGATATAGATTACGGCTTTGCCGAAGCAGACACAACCTATGGTAAACTCGGCGTTAAAGTGTGGCTGTACAAAGGCGAAGTTCTCCCCGGGCAGGAAAGGCGCGAAGAACGCCCGTTCCGTGGAGAAAGACGGGAAGGAGCAGGCGATTATGCTAATGCCAAAAAGGGTAAAAAGACGCAAGCAGTTCCGCGGTCGAATGACCGGAAAGGCTCTGCGCGGTAATAAAATCACGTACGGAGCATATGGGCTTGTTGCAATGGAGCCCACATGGATAACGGCAAATCAGATTGAGTCGGCGCGTATCGTTCTCAACAGAACAATGAAGCGCGGCGGTAAAGTTTGGATAAAAATATTCCCCGACAAGCCCGTTACGGAAAAACCTGCCGAAACCCGCATGGGTAGCGGTAAAGGTTCGCCGGAATACTGGGTAGCGGTTGTAAAGCCCGGACGCGTTATGTTTGAAATCGCCGGTGCAGACGAAGAAGTTTCACGCCGCGCATTAAAATTGGCAAGCTACAAGTTGCCGATTCGTTGCAAAGTAGTTTCAAAAGCAGAACTTGAAGAAATATTAGCGGAAGCGGAAGCTCCCAAGGCTAAGGCATAATAAGGAGGCCGAAGTACAGTGAAATCAAAAAAATACCTCGAGTCCCTTAAAGATAAATCCGTGGAAGAATTGAAAGTTGAACTTGTTACCACAAAGAAAGAATTGTTCAACTTGCGCTTCCAAAACGCCACCAACCAACTGGACAACACGGCGCGTATAGGTGAGGTTCGCAAGAACATCGCAAGGATTCAAACGGTAATGACACAGCGCGCCAAAGGTTTGGCCTAATGGAATCGGGAGGTAAATAATGGAGACTCAACGTAATTTGCGCAAAACACGCGTAGGCAAAGTAATAAGCGACAAAATGGATAAAACAATTGTGGTTGCCGTAGAAAACCGCGTAAAGCACCCGGTTATCGGCAAAATTGTAAAGCGCACGTATAAATTGAAAGCCCACGATGAAACCAATTCATGCGGCATCGGCGACAGGGTTCGTGTAATGGAAACGCGCCCCCTGTCCAAAGAAAAACGCTGGCGTTTGGTAGACATTATGGAAAAAGCGAAATAGAGGAGGCGGCATAAATGATACAGCAAGAATCAAGGTTGGCCTCTGCGGATAATTCGGGAGCAAAAGAGCTTTTGTGCATTCGTGTGCTTGGCGGCAGTAAACGCCGTTACGCCAATGTGGGTGACATTATCATAGCCTCCGTGAAAGATGCTTCGCCGGGCGGCGTGGTTAAAAAGGGCGAAGTTGTGCGGGCTGTAGTTGTTCGTACGGTTAAAGGTCTTTCTCGCAAAGACGGTTCGTCCATTCGTTTCGACGAAAACGCTGCGGTTATTATCCGCGAAGATAAAACGCCCAGAGGTACGCGTATTTTCGGACCGGTTGCAAGGGAATTGCGCGAAAAGCAATTTACGCGTATAGTATCTCTCGCACCCGAAGTTTTATAAGAGGATTGATTTTATGAATAAAGTAAAAATCAAGCGCGGCGATATGGTTCAAGTAGTCGCGGGAAAAGAAGTCGGCAGAACGGGACGCGTTCTGATGATTGACCGCGAAAAAAGCAGAGTGCTGGTTGAGGGGCTTAATATGCAAACTAAGCACCAGAAACCCAACCGCGCAAACCAAGCAGGCGGCATAACGCGCCGCGAAGCCCCATTGCATATTTCCAACGTGATGTATCTTCACAAAGACAAGCCAACCCGTCTCGGCTACAAGCTGGAAGAATCGGGCGGCAAAGTTGTGAAAAAGCGTTACGCGAAATCTACGGGCGAAGTGATTGATTAACGGAGGGCGCATATGAGTCGGCTCAAAGGAATTTACGAAAAAGACGTTGTAGACGGAATGATGAAGAAGTTTGGCTACAAGAATAAAATGGCTGTTCCCAAAATCGAAAAAGTTGTAGTAAATATCGGCTTGGGCGAAGCGAAAGAAAATGCGAAAGTAATTGAACACGCCACGGGTGACCTTGCAACAATCACAGGTCAAAAAGCCATTGTTACAAAGGCGAAAAAGTCAATTTCTGCGTTTAAACTTCGTGCGGGAATGCCGGTTGGTTGCAAAGTTACCCTTCGCGGTGCTAAAATGTACAGCTTTGTTGATAGGCTGATAAACGTAGCTATTCCACGCGTTCGCGACTTCCGCGGTGTAAGTGCGGATTCTTTCGATGGGCGCGGCAACTATACGCTTGGCATTAAAGAGCAATTAATTTTCCCGGAGATTTCATTTGACAAAATTGATAAACTTCGCGGAATGGAAGTTGTTTTTGTTACAACCGCCCAAACAGACGAAGAAGCAAGAGAGCTTCTGACGCTGTTCGGAATGCCCTTTATTCGTCCGATTGGAGGAACAAACTAATGGCAAGAAAAGCACTCGTATTAAAAGCCGCAAAAAAACCGAAGTTTGCCGTGAGAGCATACAGACGTTGCAATATATGCGGAAGACCTCACGCAAACTTGCGTAAGTACGGTATTTGCCGTATATGCTTCCGTGAATTGGCTTATCGCGGGCAAATTCCCGGCGTAAGAAAAGCCAGTTGGTAAAGTTGTTTGATATATGAAATTTAGCTAGGAGGATTGCCAATGTTATCCGACCCTATTGGGGATATGCTCACGAGAATCCGAAACGCAAATATGGCAAGGCATACAACTGTTGATATGCCTTCATCTAAGATGAAAGAATCTATTGCCGCCATTTTGGTGAAAGAGGGCTACGTTAAAGGCTACGAAATCGTGCCCAACGGCGTTAAAAAAACCATGCGGATTACGTTAAAATACGGCAGAAGCAAAAGCGAAAAAGTTATTGCCGGTTTGAAGCGCATTTCTAAACCCGGATTAAGAGTTTATGCCGGTTGCGAAGATTTGCCAAAAGTTCTTAATGGGCTTGGGCTTGCAATTGTTTCAACAAACAAAGGCGTTATGACAGACAGGGAAGCCCGCGCAAACGGCGTTGGCGGCGAAGTCTTAGCATTTGTGTGGTAAAAACCATTCTATAGAGGAGGTGCAGAATCGTGTCAAGAATAGGTAAACTCCCTATTGCAGTTCCGGCAGGCGTGGAAGTTAAAATTGCCGCAGGAAATGAAGTTACGGTAAAAGGGCCAAAGGGTACTTTAAGCCGTAAATTGTCCCCCGACATGACCATCGCACTTGAAGCAGGGCAGGTAACTGTAACTCGCCCGAATGATTTAAAAAGATTCAAGGCATTACATGGGCTTACCCGCACGTTAATCAACAACATGGTTGTTGGTGTAACAGAGGGCTATGTAAAACGCTTGGAAATAAACGGTACGGGTTATCGTGCTGCCAAGTCCGGTAAAAAACTTACGCTGAACCTCGGATATTCTCACCCTGTTGAGATGACCGACCCGGACGGCATTGAAAGCACCGTTGATGGTACCGCAAAAATAATTATCTCCGGTATTGACAAAGAAAAAGTTGGTCAGTATGCCGCGAATATACGCGAAAAACGTCCGCCCGAGCCTTACAAAGGCAAAGGCATTAAGTATGAAAATGAATATATCAGACGCAAAGCCGGTAAGGCTGGTAAAAAATAGGTAGGTGACGGTATGATAAACAAACCATGTCGCGCAGATGCGCGTAAAAAACGGCATTACAGGTTACGCCGTTATCTTTCCGGCACAGCCGCAAGACCGCGCTTGGCCGTTTTCAAGTCTAACAAATATATCTACGCACAAGTCATTGACGATGTGAAGGGGCATACCATTGCAAGCGCGTCTACCATGGATGCGGCTTTGGTGAAAGCCGAAAACCTGAAAAGCACATCCAACGTTGATGCCGCAAAGTCTGTTGGCGCACAAGTTGCGAAAAAAGCCAAAGAACTGGGCATTGAAGAAGTCGTTTTCGACAGAGGCGGATATATCTATCACGGAAAAATCGCGGCGTTGGCAGACGCTGCCCGCGAAGGCGGTTTGAAATTCTAATCCAAGGAGTTAGGCTATGGCGATGAAAAAGATTGACGCAAATTCCCTTGATATCAAAGACAGGGTAGTTTCGATAAATCGCGTAACAAAGGTTGTAAAAGGCGGGCGTACGTTCCGCTTTGCCGCCCTTGTTGTTGTAGGCGATGAAGCCGGACACGTTGGTGTTGGGCTGGGCAAGGCAAATGAAATCCCCGAGGCCATTCGCAAAGGCAAGGAAGATGCGAAGAAAAATATGATATTTCTTGAGAAAAACGAAGATGATTCGTTGTATCATGAAATTATCGGTCACTTTGGTGCGGCTAAGGTGCTTATGCGCCCCGCCCCCGAAGGAACGGGTCTTATTGCGGGCGGTGCGGTTCGCGCTGTTTTAGAGCTTGCGGGCGTTCGTAATGTTGTTACAAAGTCGATTGGTTCAAACAACAAACACAATGTTGTTAAAGCAACCCTTACGGGTTTGCAATCCATGAAAACTCCTTCTGTTGTGGCTCGTCTTCGCGGCAAGCCCGTTGAAGAAATTTATGAAGCGAGGAATTCCTGATGTTAAAAATCACGTTGGTGCGTTCGCCCATCGGCGCGAAGCCTAAGCACAGGGCAACAATTGAAGCTTTGGGGCTGAGGAAACTTCACGCCACGGTAGAGCAAAAAGATAACCCCGCGATACGGGGAATGATTCACCATGTAAAGCATTTAATCAAAGTTGAAAAGGCATAGGAGGTTCCCGCTATGAAATTAGGAGAACTTAAACCTGCCAAAGGTTCGACAAGAAAAGCTTGGCGGCGTGGTCGCGGGCATGGTTCGGGCAATGGCAAAACCGCAGGGCGCGGTCATAAAGGGCAAAAATCTCGCGCCGGAAGCGGCGGCAAAGTAGGGTTCGAGGGCGGACAGATGCCTTTGTATCGTCGTTTGCCGAAGAGAGGTCACACTTGCCGCAATACCAAAGAGATTGTTGCAATAAACGTGCAGCTTCTTAATGTTTTTGAAAACGGTGCTACTGTTGATATCGCGGCTCTTAAACAAAAAGGGCTTGTGTCAAACCCGCGTGACGGTGTGAAAATCCTTGGCAACGGTGATATTACAAAGAAGCTTACGGTAAAAGTAAATTATTTCAGCAAAGGCGCGGCGGAAAAAATTAAATCCGCAGGCGGCGTAGCAGAGGTTGTCTAACATCTACGAGGTGGTTTAGTTGTTCAAAATATTCGCCAATGCTTGGCGTGTTGAAGATATCCGCAAAAAAATTCTGTTTATTTTGTTGTTGCTGTTTATTTATCGCGTGGGTGCGATTTTGGTGCCGCTTCCGGGTATTGATTTGGAAGCGTTGGCATATTTCAGAGACCCCACGCAAGGGATGGGCGATGCCGCAATGACGTTCTTTTCGTTGCTTATGGGCGGCGAGCTGGGAACGGTTTTTGCAATGGGTATCGCGCCTTACATTACAGCTTCAATTATAATGCAACTTTTGACTTACGCTATTCCCGCACTTAGCCAAATGCAAAAAGAGGACGAGGAAGGGCGTAAGAAAATTCAACAAATTACACGTTACCTTGCTGTTGCGCTTGCGGCACTTCAGGCCGCAGGAATGGTATTCTCTTACACGCGCTTTGGTGCGCATATGGGTTTAAGCGAAAACTTGTTTGCACATCAAAATATTTTTGTGTATATCGTTGCAACGGTTGCGATGATGACAGGTACAATTTTCATCATGTGGCTTGCAGAACTTTTGACGGAAAAGGGAATTGGTAACGGCGCGTCATTCTTGATTTTTGCGAACATTTTGGCGGGGCTTCCTGCAGGTGTTATGACTTTCTGGAGTATGCTTACTGCCGACCCCGACCTTTTATCAGTTGTTCTGGTTGCGGTGTTGTTGATTGCGTTCGTTCTTATAATTGCGTTTGTGGTTCTTGTGCATGAGGGCGAAAGACGTATTCCTGTACAGTATTCGCGTAAAGCGGCGGCAGGAAGCGGTTTCAAAGGGCCGCAACAATATATCCCTTTGAAGGTTAATATCGCGGGTGTTCTTTCAATCATCTTTGCGATGTCCTTGATTGGCTTTCCTGTACAGATTGCGCAGTTTTTCCCCAATGCAACTTTCGTAAACAATGTAGCGCGTTTTGTTGACTTTACGCGTCCGGGTGGTATGCACCCTGTTGGAATTGTGCTTTACATTGTTTTAATCTTTGCCTTCACACATTTCTATACATCTTTTGCCGTTAATCCTATTGAGATGGCAGAAGGACTGAAAAAGAACGGCGGTTTTATTCCGGGTATTCGTCCGGGCAAGCCGACCAGCGATTTTATCCAGATAACCGTAAACCGTCTTTCATGGATTGGCTCGGTTTTTTACAGCCTTATCGCAATCACCCCTATATTAATGGGCTTGCTTGTTCCGCAAATGGCGCATATCGCGTTCGGCGGAACATCACTACTGATTGTAACGGGCGTTGCGCTGGAATTTGTGAAGCAATTGGAATCGCAACTTCTTATGCGTCACTACAAAGGATTTTTAGAATAAAATGGGCGTTTTTATCAAAAACGACGAGCAGATTTCGTATATGCGAACCGCAAGTAAAGTTTGCGCCCAAACCTTTGAGGTGCTTCAAAAACACATTAAGCCGGGCGTTACAACGGGTGAGCTTAGTGCCATTGCGGAAGATTTTATCCGAAGCAATGATTGCAAGCCATCGTTTCTGGGGTATCGCGGTTTTCCGGGTGCGGTTTGCACCAGTGTAAACGAAGAGGTAATCCACGGCATACCCGGTTTAAGGAAGCTTTTAAGCGGCGATATTATTAGTATTGATATCGGAGTGTGTTTTAATCGGTTTCACGGTGATGCGGCAA
Source organism: Defluviitaleaceae bacterium (assembly GCA_009788055.1). Lineage (GTDB taxonomy): Bacteria > Bacillota > Clostridia > Lachnospirales > WQUN01 > WQVC01. The sequence continues at coordinate 51,845 of WQSG01000012.1, forward strand.
GAACTTTCGCGGTGGGGCAAATTGATGAAATGCATCAAAAGCTGATTGATGTTACGGAACAAGCGTTTTTTGCCGGAGTGAAAAATTGCACGGAAGAAAACAGACTGCATGATATTTCTAATGCAATTGATGATTATGTTCGACCTTTTGGCTTTGGCATAGTAGAAGAATGGTGTGGGCACGGTGTAGGGCGGCAAGTTCACGAAGACCCGCAGATTCCGCACACAAGGCAGGAAAAGCGCGGAATGCGCATTCGGCGCGGAATGACATTGGCAATAGAGCCGATGATTAATCTCGGGACGCACGACATATACATGACAAACGATACTTGGACGGTGATTACGCGGGACGGGAAATATTCCGCCCACTACGAAAATACGGTTTTAATCACCGACGGCGAACCGGAGATTCTTACGCTATGAAAAACGGAACAGTTGTTTTTTCAAAGGCGGGACGCGACAAAGGTAATGTAATGGTGGTTCTTGAAAGCGATGATAAATTTGCAACACTGGCAGATGGAAAACTCCGAACGCTTGAAAGACCGAAAAAGAAAAAGCTCAAACACATTCAGCCCACGAATTTTCAAATACAAATGCAACCTGAGTGCGGACGCGCATTGCAAGACGCCGATATCCGCAAGCAACTAAAAAATTTTTCGGGGAGGTAAAATTTGTCCAAAGATGATGTAATTGAAGTAGAGGGTAAAGTTTTAGAAAAACTGCCCAATGCTACGTTCCAAGTTCAGTTGGAAAATGGCCACGTTATTCTTGCACACATATCCGGCAAGTTGCGAATGAACTTCATTCGGATAATCCCCGGAGATAAAGTGCTGATAGAAATGTCACCATATGATTTAACTAAGGGAAGAATTGTCTGGAGAGACAAGTAGGAGGAATTACAATGAAGGTACGGCCATCGGTTAAACCGATTTGTGAAAAATGCAAAATTATACGGCGCAAGCGCGCCTTGAGGGTTATCTGCGAAAACCCTAAGCACAAACAGAGACAAGGGTAGGAGGAAATATCTATGGCACGTATTGCAGGCGTTGACTTGCCGCGTGAAAAGCGCGTTGAAGTTGGGCTTACCTATATCCACGGGATTGGTCGCCCAAGTTCCAAAAGAATTTTAGCAGAGGCAGGAATCAATCTTGATACCCGCGTTCGCGACTTAACTGATGACGAAGTAATCAAAATTCGTAATGTTATAGAATCGTCACAAATGGTGGAAGGTGACTTGCGCCGTGAAGTGGCATTGAATATTAAACGGTTGGTAGAAATCGGCTGTTATCGTGGTGTTCGTCACCGCAAAGGTTTGCCCGTTCGCGGACAGCGTACACGTACAAATGCGCGTACACGCAAGGGTAAAGCCAGAACAGTTGCTAATAAGAAGAAATAACCGGAGGTAAATGATGCCTAAAAGACAGGTAAAGAGAGCGGCAACACGCCGCAGGCGCGATAGAAAATTCGTTGACAGAGGGCAAGTGCATATCCAGTCATCTTTTAACAATACGATAGTTACCATAACGGACGCTTCCGGTAACGCACTTAGCTGGGCATCCGCAGGGCAACTTGGTTTCCGCGGAAGCCGTAAGTCTACACCTTATGCTGCGCAAATGGCGGCTGATACCGCTGCCGGTGCGGCAAAAGAGTACGGGCTTAAAATCGTGGAAGTTTTCGTGAACGGACCGGGTAGCGGTCGTGAAGCGGCGATCCGCGCTTTGCAAGCCGCCGGCTTGGAAGTTACCATGATTAAGGATGTGACACCCGTTCCTCACAACGGTTGCCGTCCGCCCAAACGTAGGCGTGTTTAATTATTGATTTCAAATTTTGGAGGAAATTATGGCGAGATATACCGGGCCTGTTTGCAGGCTTTGCCGCCGGGAAGGCGAAAAACTTTTTCTTAAAGGGGAAAAATGCTCTAAGCAGGGTTGCCCCATTAATAAGCGTCCGACTGCACCCGGACAACACGGCACAAGCCGTAAAAAGCTTTCCGAGTATGGTCAGCAAACGCGTGAAAAGCAAAAAACTAAAAGAATTTACGGGGTGCTTGAAAAGCAGTTCCGTAAATATTTTGAAATTGCACGCCGTACACCCGGTGTTACGGGTGAAAACTTGTTGCGTCTTTTAGAGCAAAGGTTGGACAATGTTGTTTATCGACTTGGGTACGGGCGTTCCCGTACAGAGGCGCGTCAAATTGTACGCCATAATTTAATCACGGTGAATGGTCGGAAGGTTAATATTCCGTCGTATCAGGTGAAGGTTGGCGACGTTATTCAGGTGCGCGATAAATCTAAAACGCTTCAGCGTTTCAAAGATGTGCTTGATGTGACGGGTAATCGCGCTGTTCCCGAATGGCTTACGTCCGATTCGGAAAATATGCGTGGTACGGTTGCTTCAAAACCGCTTCGCGAGCATATCACCTACGACTTGCGCGAGACACTTATCGTCGAACTTTACTCGAAGTAGGTTTGATTTCATGATTCGTAAAATTACCCGTTTAAGGGAGGTTGACGCAGTATGCTGGAAATCGAAAAACCTCGTATAGAAATTGTTGAAACAAAGGGCAATGACTATGGAAAATTTATTGTAGACCAGTTGGAACGCGGCTTTGGCACAACTATGGGAAATTCACTTCGCAGAGTGCTGTTGTCAAGCTTGCCGGGTGCGGCTGTAAGCAATATCCGCATAGATGGTGTTTTGCACGAGTTTAGCCATCTGCCGGGGATAAAAGAGGACGTTACAGAAATCATCTTGAATTTGAAAACCCTTGCCCTGCGCGATATGAGCGAAAACAACGAACCTAAAACCGCAGTAATTGAAGCAAGCGGCGAAGGCGTAATTTACGCGAAGGATATCAAACTTGACGCGGATATTGAAGTTTTAAATCCGGATTTGTTGATAGCCACCCTTGGAAATTCTGATGCCAAACTTTTCATCGAAATGACGATTAGGAAAGGGCATGGGTATGTAGGCGCGGATAAGAATAAAAGCGAAGACCAGCCCATCGGCTTAATCCCGATTGATTCGATTTTTACACCTGTACGCAAGGTTAATTTCTCCGTTGAGCCAACCCGCGTTGGAAACGTTACCGACTACGATAAGCTGACCCTTGAGGTGTGGACAAATGGTACAATAAACCCGAAAGATGCGGTTTGCCTTGGGGCGCGAATTTTGACGGAGCATTTCAACTTGTTTGTTGACTTGTCTGATTCTGCAAAAGCCGCAGAGATAATGGTTGAACGCGAAGACGGAATCAAAGAAAGAATGCTTGAGATGAGCATTGAAGAACTTGACCTTTCTGTTCGCAGTTATAACTGTTTGAAACGCGCAGGAATAAATAATGTGGAAGACCTTGCAAATAAAACCGAAGATGATATGATGAAGGTGCGCAATCTTGGGCGCAAATCTTTGGAAGAAGTGCTTAAAAAGATGGCGGATTTGGGGCTCGCGCTTCAATCGTCTGAAGAATAGAGGAGCGATAACCATGCCCGGGTACAGAAAGTTAGGCCGCACATCAAGCCAGCGTAAGGCGATGCTTCGTAACCTTGCCACGCAGCTTATCTATCACGGCAAAATTACAACAACGGAAACACGCGCAAAAGAAGTGCGTAAAATAGCCGAAAAATTGATTACCCTTGCGGTAAAAGAAAAAGATAATTTCACCACGGAAGAAGTCATGGTGAAAGTGCCGCAAAAAGACAGTGAAGGCAAACGTGTTAAAACTGTGGAAAACGGCCGTAAGGTGACAGAGTACAGCGAAGTGGAGCGTACCATCAAAAAAGACGCCCCCACACGCCTTGCCGCACGCCGCAAAATTTTGAGCGTGCTGTATCCTGTGACACAAGTACCCGCAGACGGAAGACGCAAACGCTCGGAGTCTAAAAAGGTGGACATTGCAAACCTTATGTTTGACAAGTGGGCTCCTAAGTATTCCGGACGCAATGGCGGTTACACACGCATGATTAAAATTGGACCGAGGCGCGGAGATGCCGCACCTATGGTATTGCTGGAAATGATATAAAAAATTTCGGGGGGAGAGGAAGCCGTTTAACGTTTCGTCTCCCCCGGGAACTACTACATAAAATGGATGGAGGTCTCGCCATGGAAAAGAAAAAAGCCACTATTCTTGTTGTGGATGACAGCCGCATTAGCCGCAGTCACCTTGTGAGGATTTTGCAGGACGATTATCTTGTTCATGATGCGCCGGGCGGGGTTGAGGCTATTCAGGTTGCGAAGGCGGTTGTGCCTGACCTTATTTTGTCGGACATTGTTATGCCGCAGATGGACGGGTATGAAGTTCTTTCGCGCTTGCGTGAAATGCGCGAGACGAAGGATATTCCCGTTGTTTTCATAACCAGCCTTGACCAAGAGGGCGATGAAGCCAAGGGATTGGAACTTGGCGCGAAGGATTATATTACCAAACCGTATAATCCGACAATTGTTAAACTGAGAATTGAAGTTTTACTTAAAATGATGGAGCAAGTTGAAACGATAAGGGAACTTAGCCTGATGGATACCGTTACCAAATTGCCGAACAGACGGTATTTTGAGCAACGTTTGACGGAGGAATGGCAGAGGGCGATTGAGGAAAACCGCAGGCTTGGTATTTTGATGATTGGCGTTGACACGTTGCGGTCGTTTAATACGATTTACGGGTATCGGTGCGGTGATGCTATGCTTGCGAAGATGGCAGAGATTGTTTCTAATCACGCGCTTATTAATCCGGGCGATTTTGCGGCGCGATGGGAGTACAGCGGATTTATTGTTTTGTTGCAAAATGTAACCGACAATGAATGTAACACTATCGGCGAAAATATCCGCAAGGCGGTGGAGGATACCACTATCGTGGTTTCTACCGAAGAAAACACGCAGGTTACAATCAGTGTTGGCGCAGTTTCTGCGTCGCCCGCAGACAGCGAATTTAACGAGCAAAAATTTATCGCCAATGCCGACAGCGCGCTTTATTTGGCGAAGGAACTTGGGCGCAATAAGGTAGTGGTTCATTCGTGAACATATTAGATATTTGTGTGCTGATTCTGGTCGCATTGTGCGCCATTGCCGGCTTTAGGCAGGGGCTAATCCGTACTGTGTATAGGTTAGTCTCCTTTTTTATCGCCATTTTTTTGGCGAATTTGCTGTTTCCGTACGTGGCGCGGCTGTTGCGCGAAACCGTGATTTTTTCCGCAATACAGGACAGCGTGAAATCCGCGCTTAATTTGGGCGGGTTTGTTACGGAATATTCGGCGGCGATGCAAACCGAAATTATAGAATCTTTGCGCGTTCCCGTTCCCATTCGCGGGCTTTTGCATTCGCATTTTGAGCCTGATATCCACGGAATTTTGCGAATCGACACCATCGAAGATTACATTTCCGCTTTTTTTGCAAACATTGCAGTCAATGCGTTGGCAATTTTCCTTGTGTTCATTCTTGTTTTGATTATCCTTTCTGTTATCGGCATGGTGCTTGACATCGTGGGCAAACTGCCGGTAATAAGCACATTTAACAATGTTGGCGGGCTTATCGTGGGCGCGGTTATGGGCGCGTTGATTTCGTGGCTGTGTATAATTGTTCTCTCCATGTTTTTTGCCACCAGCGCGAACGCCGAAATTTACGTGCTAATTCAAGATTCTCTCATCGTTAGTTGGGCGACGGATTTGGTGTTGCCGCGGCTGGCTGTGGCGTATGATGTGTGAATGTGTTTTTTTTTGCGTAATACCGATTGAATGAAAAGCGAAAACATATTATAATGCACAAAAACACTAGCAAAGGAGAATTAGCATGGGACTATGGAGTGCAAAATTTGCAACAGGAAACACAGTGGTTGACAATGACCATATGGAAATTTTCAAGCTGGTAGAGGACGTTATGGAGTCGTCGATTAAAGACGGCAAGGAGAAAAACGAAACCGCTATAAATTTTTTGGCGCAGTATGTAGTGGGGCATTTTAAGCGGGAAGAGAATCTTATGGCAGAATCCGATTACCCTAATACGGCTGCCCACACAAAAGAACATAACGATTTCATGGAAGTTGCGAAACAACTTAAAGAAGATTTTGACGATGGCGGGTACGCTTTTGGCGAACTGGAAATGCACCCCGACACAATGCACCTTAGCAAAGTAATAAATGACACGGTGGTGGGCTGGCTTACAACCCACGTAATGGGTAGCGACAAAGACCTTGCAGACCATTACCGCAAATGGAAATACGGCAGATGAAGGGATGAAACAAATGTCTTGCATAAAGACCTGCATATGCCCCAAGACGGAGTGTGAAAACCACGGCAAGTGCTGTACCTGCGTAACAAAGCACCGCGAAACAGACAGCCTGCCCTTTTGTATGTTCCCCGAAAATGACGGCGACAAAAGCGTTGAAGCCTACTACACAAAACTAAAAACGCGTTTTGAAAATTGACAATATAAACAGTCCCGCATACAATAATCGTATGAATGGGGCTGTTTTTATGCCTTTTTTCTCGAAACGATACATACCACCGCAACTGCAATCGTCAACAGCACCGACACGGCAGGCGGCAGAAGTAACGGAAACAAATTTCTGCGCCGCTCTCGGGCTTGGCGTTCTTGTTCCTCAATTGCCCACTCGGTTACTGCGCCTGCCAAGCCATCCACACCGCCGTCCACGCCAAATTGCCGCTGAATAGTCTGATTGACTACATCGTACAGCGGGTGGCCTTCGGTTATTTCGTAAAGCGGATACGAGCGCACCTCTCCCGTGGGGCGCAAGCGCGTTCCGCATTCAAGAATAATCTCACGAGTATCCGCATCAAACGTAGCCGCGTTTGCAACCTGCGCAAACACAACCATCATCGCAATCACTAACAAAAACCGTCTCATATTCTCTCCTATAAAAGCTCTTTTAATTTTCCTAACGCCATCAGGGCATCCAGCGGCGTTATTTTTTCTACTTCGATTTCACGGAGGGCGGAAAGGGCGGGGTGGTCTTTTTGGGGGTGCGGGGCGGGACGGGTTTCCTGTTGCATACCTTGCACGCCTGTGGTGTTGAATGTATCCAGCAAATCTGTGGCGTGGGAAAGCACTGCGGGGGGCAAACCCGCCAAACGTGCAACGTGTATGCCGTAGCTTTGCCCCGCTTCGCCGTGAATAAGTTTGCGCAGGAAAACTATGTTTTCGCCTTGCTCTTGGGCGGTGAAACAGTAATTTATTACGCCGTCAAGTTTGCCCTCTAGGCGGGTGAGTTCGTGGTAATGGGTGGCGAAAAGGGTTTTCGCGCCAAGGATTTTGGCATCCGCAATGTGTTCCAGCACAGCCCACGCGATGGAAAGCCCATCGAAAGTGCTTGTGCCGCGTCCAATTTCGTCCAGCAAAACAAGGCTGTTTTGCGTGGCGTTATTTAGAATATTTGCGACTTCCGTCATCTCCACCATGAATGTACTTTGCCCCGTTGCCAAGTCGTCGGACGCGCCGACGCGGGTAAAAATCCTGTCTACAACGCCTATTTCCGCCGCCGTTGCGGGTACAAAAGAACCGATTTGCGCCATCAGCACAATAAGCGCGACCTGCCGCATATACGTGGACTTACCCGCCATGTTAGGCCCTGTGATGATTGCCAAACGGTTTTCGCTTGTGATTTCGGTATCGTTTGGCACGAATGCTTGCGTGGTTAGTTTTTCCACAACGGGGTGCCGACCGTCTTTTATTTTCACGCCCGTGCCATTGGTGACAGCGGGTTTTACATAGCCGTTTTTCTCTGCCGTTTCGGCAAGGGATTGCAGAACATCCAGCGTTGCCAGCACAGACGCGGCAAACTGTACCCGCGCCATTTCGTCCACAATCTCGCGGCGAATCGCATCGAAAATTTCAAACTCCAGCGCGATTATTTTTTCATCCGCGCCAAGAAGTGTCTCCTCCAGATTTTTTAGCTCTTCCGTGACAAAACGCTCACAGTTTGCCAGCGTTTGCCTTCTAATGTATTTTTCGGGAACGCGGGACAGATTTGCGGCAGTTACTTCAATATAGTATCCGAAAACTCGGTTGTATCTGATTTTTAGACTGGTGATGCCCGTTTCCTGCTTCTCCCGCGCTTCCATTTCTTCCAGAATGCCCTGCGCGTTTTGCTTCACATTGCGAAGCTCATCCAATTGCGTGTCGATTGCGGGGCGAATCATGCCGCCCTCTCGCACGGTTGCGGGCGGTGCTTCCGTAATGGTTTTGTCGATTTTTTCGTAGATATCGGAAAGGTCGTCAAAAGTGCGGCGGATTTCCTTGTTGGCGGCACATTTTGTGTGCGTAAGAAGCCGCTCTATTGCGGGCAAAAGCTCTGTGCTTGCGCGTAGCGTTGCCAAGTCCCGCGCCGTTCCGTACCGCGTGGAAAGCCGCGCCATAAGCCGCTCAAGGTCGTGAATGCCGTGCAGATACTCCCGCAGTTCTGCCCGCTCTATGGGCATTTGCGTCCACTCTTCCACCGCGTCCAAACGTCTGCGGATTTCTTCCGTGTGCATCAACGGCAAGTCTACCCAGTTGCGCAAAAGACGCGCCCCCGCCGCCGTTTTTGTCCTGTCCAGCACCCACAGAAGAGAACCTTTTTTGCCCCTGTCTTTTGAAGAAGCCGTTAATTCGAGATTTCTGCGGCTGGAAGAATCCAGAAGCATATTTGTCTGCTGTGCGTAAATTTTTAGCCGCGTTATTTGCGAAAGCGCGGAGCGTTGCGTGTCCGAAAGATACGCCAAAAGCGCACCCGCCGCAGGGATTTCCGCCGCGTTATCCGCAATGCCGAAACCCTCCAAGTGCATTGTGCCAAAGTGTTCAACCAATGTCTTTTTCGCATTCGCGTGATGAAACGTCCACGCGGGCGCAGTTGTTGCCTTTACGCCCGTAAAGTTTTCCACTATTCGCGTAAGCGGGAAATTCTCGGGAAGAATTACCTCCGCAGGGTTTATCCGCGAAAGTTCGTCCGGCAATTTGTTTTCGTCACCAACAAAGGTAGCCATAAAAAGCCCCGTGGTAATGTCCGCCGAAGCAACCGAAAAACCGCTTTTGTCGCCGCTTACCGCAACTATGTAATTATGCCGCCCCTCTTCCAGAAAATTGGCGTCCGTAATCGTGCCGGGCGTCACCACCCGAATTACGTCCCTCTTTACAATACCTTTCGCCTGTTTCGCGTCCTCCACTTGGTCGCAAAGCGCGACACGATATCCTTTTTCCACCAGCTTTGCGATATATCCGTCCACCGCATGGGCAGGCACTCCGCACATCGGCGCACGTTCTTCCTGCCCGCAATCCCGCCCCGTCAGCGCGATATCAAGTTCCTTCGCCGCAATCTTCGCGTCCTCGAAAAATATTTCAAAAAAATCCCCCAGCCGAAACATTAATATCGCATCCTTGTGATTTGCCTTAATCGCGAAATATTGTTCCATCATGGGGGTTAGTTTTGGCATAATTGCGCCTCCTTGAAATGAAAAAGATGGCTTATTATACCAACAAGAAACTTTTATGTGCAATAGGTTCTTAGGGCGGGCGTTGGAATACGAAGCCGCCCGCGAATATTTCGCCGCCGTGATGAACGGCATAGCGGAACGCCGATTTTACTATGGAATTTCGGTATGGGGCATGGTACAATGATTGGCGCAACAAATTTATATTAGGCGGTAGTTGCAAATGGTTGATTTGGACGTGCTTTATAAGAATATCATGGAGTTCTTAGTGAAATTGCGCTGTGAAAATGCGTTTGATGAAAAATTGTATGCCGAAATTTATCGGCATCTTGAAATACTGTTCAAACAGTGGGAAACACAAGACACCATCCCGAAGTCCGCATTTATTTCCTGTGCGTACTTACTTGACGATTTAGCCGGCGGGAATAGATTTTGGTCTGATGAAGTTTGCGTAAAAGTGGAAGATGCCCATATTGCGATACAAGAGTTAATAACAAATATTGATGAGCCCCCGCCATTAGACTTTATTTAATGGTGGGGGCTGATTTTGGGATAAACAGGGAGGGGTTAACTGCAAATGGTTTACTCTTTAGAAGAACTACGTAATGAATATCAAAATGGCAATACATATAAATACCTGTTCTTTTGGGGGCATACGCCGCCCCCGGATGGAAGCATCAACCAAAGCTGTTTCAGCCAATGGTGGATGCAGGATTTTGAAATAAATAGTGTGCGTTATCTCTGTGCAGAGCAATATATGATGGCAGAAAAAGCGCGTCTTTTTGGTGATAGCGAAATGCTAAACAGCATCATGCAGACTAATATCCCGAAAGAAATGAAAGCCTATGGTCGTGCCGTATGTAATTTTGAAAAAAGCATATGGGATGCGAACTGTTTTCAAATTGTAAAAAAGGCAAACATAGCAAAATTCACACAAAACAATGATTTATTGGAATTTTTACTTGGGACAAAAAATCGTATTTTAGTTGAAGCAAGCCCAAGAGATAGAATTTGGGGAATTGGGATGGGGAAAGACAACCCCAATGCCGAAAATCCATTGAAATGGCGAGGTCAAAATCTGCTGGGGTTTGCACTAACAGAAGCCCGTGACGAACTACTCAAAAACGGAGTATAATGTCGTGCAGAAGTTAGACCGTGTAGGCGGTTAAACAAAGAATAGCAAGAGAAATTTATATAATGAGGTGACAAGAGTTTGAATATAGAAAAATGGATAACGGATAAATTAAAAGAAATAATGCGCTTGTTAGCTGATAGGAATTATGAACCTCTACGCATTTACTTAGAGGAAAAT
>WQSG01000013.1 GCA_009788055.1 Defluviitaleaceae bacterium
CCCCCCACCCTCAAACTTTGACTCGGAAACCGCGTGCGCGGTTTCCAAAGATAGGGGTCAAGGGGACAATGTCCCCTTGCGGGGGTATTGGGGGCAGAGCCCCCAAGGTCTTTCTCTCCCCTCAAAATTATCAATCTCCGAAATAAAAAGGCTGTACGACATCACGCCGGACAGCAGTTTTAGGGAGGAAGCGACGAGGCCTGTGTTTGAGCCGCCCGCGTTTATTAAGGCGGAGGAAGGAATTACGGCGGTGCAAATGGGTTCGGCGTTGCATAAGATTACAGAGATGATTGACTATGCGCGGCACAGGACGGTTGAAGCGATTGAGGAATTGATTGCAGAACTGGTTGAGAAAAATTTGATAACAGCGGAAGAAGCGGCGGCAATCGAGCGCGAAAAAATAAAACAGCTAACCGATTCGCCGCTGGGAGAACGATTACGGAAAGCGGCGGCAAGTGAAAAACTGTACCGCGAAACGCCTTTTGTGCTGGCACTGCCCGCCGAACAACTCTATACGGAAGCGGAAAACGCAGGCGAAAAAATTTTAGTACACGGCATCATAGACTGCCACTTTGAGGAAAACGGCAAAATGATTTTGCTGGACTTCAAAAGCGACAGAATACCGCCCGCCGTTTCCCTAAGCGAATGGGCGCAGAATCACCGTGTACAGCTAAAAATCTACGAGCAAGCCCTAGCCGAAGCAACAAAAACCGAAGTATCGGAGACGCTTCTGTATTCATTCTATTGCGGCGAAGCGGTCGCGCTGTAGCATTACTCCACCAAGATGGTTGATTTTTTTCCAAATTTGCATATAATAAAAATGTGCCGCAAGGCATGAAAATACTCGCCGCAAACCGGAGCGGGATATAAATAAAGGGTCGTCAAATATTCGCCGCAAACCGGAGCGGGGTACAAATAAAGGGTCGAAAATTATGCCCCGCTGCAAAACAGCGGGGCTTTTGTATGAGGGTCGATAAAATGAATGTTTGCGATATAAAAACGGGTTACGTTTGCCACATAAAGGATTCTTATTTTGCCTTTGCGCAGGACAGCAAGTTAATGCGAAACCGCGAGGGCAATGCGTACCGCCCAACATATTTTTGCCTTCAAGACGAAAAAACAGGGCTTTTGTGGGTTGTACCAATGAGCTTACAAATTAAAAAATATGCCGAAATTATCAAAAAAGACACTGCGCGGTATGGCAGTTGCTTGAAGATTTTTGTTGCCCGTTACGGTGATGGAGAGTCGGCATTTTTATTCCAGAATATGTTTCCTGTACTTCCAAAATACATAGACCATGTTCATACCGTTGCGGGCATTCCAATGGCAGTAAACCCCGCCGTGCAAAAAGAACTTTCTCGGCGTTTTAAAGAAGTACGCCGCTTGCACTCACGAGGGGTGAAAGTCGTTTTTACCGATATATCACGCCTTGAACGGCTAATGCTGGAAGAAGCAGGGAGGTAATTATGTACCCGATAAAATTTGTACCAATTATGAAGGAAATGATTTGGGGCAGTGAGAGTTGGGAGATTACGTGCCGCCCTCATGAGATGGGCGTTATCGAAAACGGGGAGTTTGCGGGGAAAACCTTTGCGGAACTTATCGCAACTTCGCCTGCAAAAATTCTGGGGACTGCGCTTGCGGAAAAAGCAAGCGATAAATTCCCGCTGTTGGTGAAAATAATTGATGCGCGGGACGCGCTTTCCGTGCAGGTTCACCCCAATGACGCGTATGCGAAATTGAAGGGTGCGGCAGACACAGGCAAAAGCGAACTATGGTACATTCTTGAACCGCCGACGGACGGGCATTTAATCATCGGGTTAAAGGACGGCATCACGCGGGAGGGGTTGTCGCAAGCCTACGAAAACGGCACGGTGGAAGCGTGTCTTAACCGCGTTAAGGTGCGGCGCGGGGATATTGTGAATATTCCTGCGGGGCTAATTCACGCGCTTACTGCGGGGGTGGTGGTTGCGGAAATTCAGCAAAATTCGGATATCACGTATCGGCTGTATGATTTCGGGCGGGTCGGCACGGACGGCAAGCCCCGTGAACTTCACGTACAGGACGCCCTTGCCGTTACAAACTTCTCAAACGAAACGGGCGAGATAAACCACTTCTCCGTGCAAAAAATGGAAATCACCGCGCCATTCCAAACCGCGTCAAACCCGCAAGTTTTTTCCGTATACACTGCGGTGGAAAATTCTGCCGTAATCGAAACCCCTTCGCATACGGTTATTCTTCCTGCGCGGCGGTCTGTTTTCATTCCCGCCGCCCTTGGTGCGTTTACAATTACGCCGCAAAATCAGGTCGTCACCCTTTTGTCCACCCACGCATATTATTAAGAAAAGGACTTGACCATGTGTGTCCGGTCCACTGGGGGACAGACATGAAAAATTATAGAACAACCAAAATAAGCGCGGCAACGGCACGAGAAATGATGCTTTCAAACCCAAACGCAATCATCTTGGACGTGCGAAGCCGCCAAGAATTTGCAACAGGAAAAATAGCGGGCGCAACACTTTTGCCTGTATCGGAAATTTCGGAAAGGGCAGGGTCTGTTTTGCCAAACAAAAACGCCCTTATCCTCGTGTATTGCCGAAGCGGCGTCCGCAGTGCCGAAGCAGCATACAATTTGATTTCCATGGGCTACACCAATATCTGCGATTTTGGCGGAATTTTGGATTGGCCATACGATGTCGTACGGTAGTTTTACTCCTGTGTTCGATTGGGGCGCAAGTTTTTCAGCGACTCTTTGATTTTTTTCTCAACGCCGTTTTCTGTCGGATTGTAATAGGTGCGGTGTTGAAGTTCGTCGGGAAGATAGGACTGCGGCACGTAGTTGTTGGGGTAGGCGTGTGGATATTTGTAGTTTGTGCCGCGATTTAACGCGGGTGCGGCTTGATAGTGCGCATCTTGCAGATGGGACGGAATGGAATTTATTTGAACGCCCTCGACATCTGCCAGCGCGGCGGTTATGGCGGTGGTGCAAGCGTTGCTTTTTGGCGCACACGCCAGATATATTGCGGCTTGCGAAAGAATAAGCTGGCTCTCGGGCATCCCGATAAACTGCACGGCTTGCGCCGCAGACACGGCAACTTGAAGCGCGTGAGGGTCTGCGTTACCGATATCCTCGCTTGCGCAAATTACTATCCTGCGGGCTATAAAGCGCGGGTCTTCGCCTGCGTATATCATTCGCGCAAGGTAATAAACCGCCGCGTCGGGGTCTGAGCCGCGCATGGATTTTATAAACGCCGAAATGGTATCGTAATGGTTATCGCCATTGCGTTCATACATTAGGGCGCGTTTTTGTATGCACTCTGCGGCAACTTCAAGTGTAAGCGGTACGCGTCCGTTGGTGTTTGGCTTGGTGGTTAGTGCGGCAAGTTCCAGCGCATTCAGCGCGGCGCGGGCATCTCCGTTTGCTTTGTCCGCAAGAAAGTCCAGCGCGTTTTCCTCCGCGTCAATGGGGTGCTCGCCCAGTCCGCGCTCTTTATCCTTTAACGCACGACTTAAAAGTTTTAAGATATTTTCACGCGAAAGCGGCTTCAATTCAAAAATCATAGAGCGTGAAACCAGAGCCTTATTTACCTCAAAATACGGATTCTCCGTTGTCGCGCCGATTAAAATAATCGTTCCGTTTTCTACATACGGCAACAGTGCGTCTTGTTGCAACTTGTTAAACCTGTGAATCTCGTCAATAAAAAGAATCGTGCGCTTGCCATACAATGCCGCCGCCGCTTTTGCTTCCTCAATCGCTTTTTGAATATCCTTCACGCCCGCCGCCGTCGCGTTTAACTGCAAAAAAACAGCTTGCGTTGTAGCCGAAATCACCGACGCAAGCGTTGTCTTGCCCGTCCCGGGCGGCCCGTAAAACACAAGCGAACCAAGCTTGTCTGCCCTTATCGCCCGCGCAAGCAACGTGTTCTTTCCTATAATATGCTCCTGCCCCACCCACTCTTCCAGCGACTGCGGCCGCATTCGCGCCGCAAGCGGGGCTTGTCTCTTTGTGTTTTCTATGTTCTCGTCAAATATGGTCATTCTGTGTCCTCATGGATGTTGCCTGTGAATTGGGTGCGGCAGGCTTGACAGGTGTATTTTACGTTGTAGTGTGTGCGGGTTGCGGGGACGCTGTATTTTCGTGTGGTGACGCTTTCGGGAAAAGGGGTTGTGGGTCTGCCGACGGCGTCAACTTGATTTTTTCCGTAGTGCTTTATGGTTTCTTCTTTTTGTATTTGTATGCGTTCTTGTTTTGTTTGCGTGCGCGAGATTTCTTTGCTCTTTTGCTTTTTGCAGCTTGGGCAGTGTAATCCGTAGTAATTTACGCCGGCTTCGCCCATTAGGTCTTGAAGTTTGAACACAACGCCAAGTGCCAAGCCGCCCGAAGCAATCAAGCTAAACCATATATTGTCCAGCACCCAGCCCAAATCCATCAAAACTAAAAGAAAACCCATCCCCGCAACAAAACATCCCAGCCCCACGGCAATCAGCATAAAAAATCCCTCCCGTTAGGAACTGTCAAGAAATAAACAGCCGCTTTGGACTTGTATTTTTGCCGTAATACTGCGTCACAAAAAATCTTGCGCCCAAATCGTCAGTTTATTCCTTGACAGTTCCTTTCAGCGCAAGACCCTGTTCGTGAAAATATCTAAAGTACACGCTCATATTAAATTTGTTTCCGCAAGGGTGGGGCAAAGAGTATACGGGAATAACGCGGTTGCCAACCACAAACACATTTTTCCAAACCTCGTGCCGCTCCCCCGCGATATCCAATTTCCAATCGGGATGTTCGGATATTTCGGGAAAATGCCATGTCATCTCCTTACCAAATGTAACCATAAAATCGGGCGACAATTTTTCCAGCACTTCGATAAGCGGTTTTTGCGCCGCCTCGTAATCTGCGCGTGAAGGACGCACCCGCGTCGCGCTCATCAATTCTTGAACATAATTGTAAAACGCAACCTTGCCAAATTTATCTTCCAAGTTTTCGCTATCGCCAAACAGCGTCCAAATTATCCCCGTGAAAAACCGCAACCGTTTCTTCTTCTCGAAACAAAAATATTTTATAACATCCTGCGTAAATCCCTCAAACGCATCCCCGTCACCATAATGGCTATCGCCCAGCAACAACACCTTGCGCGGCGCGTTCCAAAAATTTTCGCCAACCCACGGGTGAAACTTCACCTGCCCCGACCATTCGCAATTCATTGTCTTTCCCCTAATCTTCCAATACCTCCGAAACCGTAACAAGTTCGTATTTCTGAAGCAACTCGGGGATAACGCGTTCCATGGCTTCGGCGGTGGTGGCATGAACGTCGTGGCACAGGATTATTGCGTTGTCGTGTAGGTTTGTGAAGATTTCGTTGTGAATGGCGGGGGGGCTTTTGCTTTTCCAGTCCCAAGAGTCGATTGTCCAGAGGATTATGGCGAAACCGAGTTCGCGGGCTACGTTTTCGAGGGTGTCGCTTAGCGCGCCGTATGGCGGGCGAAACATGGGCGGCGAAATGCCAAGGGTTTCGCGGATAAGATTGTGAGTGTCGGTTAGTTCTTTGCGGATTTCGTCCGCGCTTAGGCCGCTTAAATTTGGATTTTTGCAATGGCTCCATGAATGGCTGATTATTTCGTTGCCCATCTCGTGGGCGCGTTTTATTGTGTCTGCGCCGTCTGCGATTTTTCTGCCCACAACAAAAAAACTTGCCCGTGCGTTATTTTTCTCCAGCGTGTCTAGGATACGCGGAGTAAATTCGCCCGGGCCGTCGTCAAAAGTTAGTGCAATTTTGGGTTTCATTTTGCTAGACCAACAGCGTTGGGAATTTCGTTACCATCAGTTCGATGAAAATTCCAAGTGTCACTTGTTGGTCTTTTGTAAGATTTAAGAAGCGGGTGCCGTACAAAAATTTGCCTGCCGCCATTCTTTCCACGGAGACTATTTCCATGTCGCATGAAATATCCAATGTGCGTGAGATGTCGGAAGTTTCGCCTTCAAATCTTACCGTTTCGCCGGCAGAATACTGCGCGTCCAACTCGAAACGAAGACCGCCCTCAGAAATGTCTTGCGCGTGAATTTCGTCGCGTTTGGTACCTTTGTTGCTGATTACATTTCCTGTTACACCAAGCATTTTTGTGCGTACAGATACGCGTCTTTCTTGTGGTAATGTTTGCATTTTAATATCCCCTTTTCAAAAGCTTTATTTATTTTGCAATTTTCTTTTGGATACTGCTTAGGAAGCCGCAAACCCAGCGGTTTATTGCGGGGTTTATTGTTGTTTCGTCGTTGTGTACGGCGAAGGTGGTTTTAATGTCTGTCATGTCGTAGAAGTACAGCATATCCACAAGGCGCAACACGCTTAAAAGGAAGCTTGTGAACACGACTTCGGAATGATGATTGCCGTCAAGGTTTATGATATCGAATAAATCAGGGCGTGTTTTAATTTCTTCCATCACGGCGGGGTGAAGCTCTTTGTGCGCGGTGTGACGCTGATAGACTATATTTAGATTGTCGTCTGCGCGTTTTCTTGCAAGCAAGCGCGCAATTATTGTTTCGATACGGCATTGAATATCCACAACAAGAATGCGCCAGTTATTTTCTTTCGCAAAGCGGATTAAATCAATTGCCTGCCCACGGTTACGCGGAAAGCCGTCGATTAACCCCGGCGTGTTTGCCAGCGCGAACTCGCGGAAAATTTCACACGCTTTTTCGTTATTAATAAGGATGCCTTTTTCCGTAAGCTCTTTTATTTCGGGGTCTTCGGCAGCTTTTTTGCGGAAGATATCCCCCATGCTCGCGCTCCACAAATCGGGCAACCAGTAACGCTTTATATTTTGCACAAGCGTTCCCTTTCCGCCGCCGGACTCTCCAAGCAACACTATAAAATCCCATTTTTCCAGCAATAGTGGACTTCTGCTCATTCAATTTCCTCCGATTTATTCTTAGATATTTTTCATTGTACGGTTTTTTTGCGCCACATTCAAGTATAATGTAGAAATGAAGGGAGTTTTTTCATAATGCATACAATTTTTGAAAAGCTATCAGAAATGAGAATTGTGCCCGTAATCGTAATCGAAGACGCGGCGAAAGCTGTGCCGCTTGCAAAGGCTCTTTGCGAAGGCGGCTTGCCCTGTGCAGAGGTAACGTTTCGCACGGCGGCGGCGGCAGACGCAATTAGCGAAATGGTGCGGGCTTTTCCGCAAATGCTTGTGGGCGCGGGCACGATTCTTTCGCCGCAACAGGCAGACGAAGCCGCAAAGGCAGGCGCGAAATTTATGGTATCGCCCGGGCTTAACCCGCTGACGGTTCGCCACTGCACTGAAAAAGGCATTCCAATGTTGCCCGGCGTTTGCACCCCGTCGGAGGTGGAACAGGGGTTGTCCCTAGGACTTGATGTACTCAAGTTTTTTCCGGCAGAAGCGGCGGGCGGCGTTAATATGTTAAAGGCACTTTCAGGGCCGTATCGCAATATTAATTTTGTGCCCACGGGCGGAATAGGCGCGGCAAATTTGCGAGAATATCTCGCGCTCAAAAACGTAATTGCTTGCGGCGGAAGCTGGATGGTAAGCGGGGAACTAATCGAAAGCGGCGACTTCGCAAAAATAACGGAACTCACACGGGAAGCCGCGGCTTTGGCAAAATGAAACCCGCCCACTACTTCATAGAGAACCCCGATGTTTTAACCCGCGAGCGCGAAATCTCCATAGAAATCTTTGGCACACACCTGCGGTTTTTTACAAACAACGGGCTTTTTTCGTGCGACAAAATAGATGACGCATCCCTCACCCTTGTGCAAAATATGCCGCAAATAAGCGGCACGGTTCTGGACTTGGGATGCGGTTACGGTTTTATCGGAATAGCCTTGGCGTGCAAAAACAAAATCATCCTAACCCAAAGCGACATAAACAGCCTTGCCCTTGGTTATGCAGAAAAAAACTCGCGTCTGAATAATGTCCCCGCAACACAAATTCATTCGGATTCATTTGAAAAAATATCAACAACTTTCGACACTATCACCCTAAACCCCCCAATCCATGCAGGAAAATCAACCATGTACCGTATGTATGAAGAATCCGCGAATTTTCTAAACGAAAACGGTTCGCTTTTCGTCGTAATTCAAAAAAAACACGGCGCGGAAAGCACCATCAAAAAGCTAAACCAAATCTTTACAACCTGCATAACCCTCCACAAAAAACGCGGTTGCTATGTACTGCACTGTGTGAAGTGAGTGTAAATTTGGGTAGTGAACACAAGTTCTTAGAATTTTTCTAAGAAATTTGTTGCGGAAACTTCAAGTTAATGATAATATTCAGATGCTAAGGATTTTACAACGATTTCACAAACAACCATTGTCCTTCTTAAGGAGGCTCGATAATGAGCGATAATTTTAGAAATACAAACGAAAACATTGAGGAAACGGCAGAATCCAAAGAGTTTAGGGAGATGCTTGATGAATCTCTTATGACACTCAAAAACGGGGCTGTTGTTAAGGGTACGGTTGTTCGTGTCACTGCCACGGAGGTAATCGTTGACCTTGGTTTTAAGTCTGACGGCATTGTGACAAAGGCAGAATACACAGAGGACTCCTCTGCGGTACTTACTGAAATTGCCAAACAGGGCGACATAATTGATGTTTTTGTTATCCGTGTAAACGACGGTGACGGTAATGTGCTTGTTTCCAAGAAAAAGGTAGACAGCCAGAAAAATATCGGGTTCTTGGAAGATGCGTTCAATAATAAAACGCCCATCGCAGGTAAAATTACCGATGTTATCAAGGGCGGTTTAACCGCGAATATCATGGGTTGCCGTGCATTTGTTCCTGCTTCTCAAATTTCGTCCCGTTTTGAATCCGACCTTGAGTCTTTCAAAGGCAAAGAGCTTAATTTTAATATAATCGAATTTGACCGCTCTAAGGCAGGGCGTTGGCGCATTGTTGCAGGCAGACGCGAACTTGCCGCAAAAGAAGCCGACGAAAAACGTAATGCGGTCTTCAGTAAAATTGAAATCGGCCAAAGCGTTACGGGGGTTGTTAGTCGTGTGGTTGACTTTGGCGCGTTTGTAGATATGGGCGGCGTGGATGGTCTTATACACGTTTCCGAAATGTCTTGGAAGCGTGTGCGCAAGGCTTCGGAAGTTATTTCCGTAGGCGATAACGTTACCGCAACCGTAATTGGTTTCGACCCCGAGAAGGGCAAAATTTCGCTCACACTCAAGGATGTAAACTCCAACCCGTGGAACGGCATTGAAGACAGATTCCCCGTTGGCTCTATAGTTGACGGCACGGTGGCGCGTTTGGCAACCTTCGGCGCGTTTGTTACCCTTGAAGACGGCATTGACGGGCTTGTTCACATTTCGCAAATTGCTGACCGTCATATTGCAAAACCCGACGAAGAACTTTCCCCCGGGCAAGTGATTAAAGTGAAAGTGATGGAAATAGACCTTGATAACCAAAAAATCAGCCTTTCCAAGCGCGAGGCGGATTATGCGTTAAATCCTCCGCCGGCGGAACCCGAAGAAGAACCGCAAGAACCTGTTGCGGAAGAACCTGCCGCAGAGGAAGCGGAAGTAACAAAATCTGAAACAGCTGAATAATTATGAGTAAACCGGGCAGTCGCGTGCGTGGCAACGTGCATGAGGAAAGTCCGAGCACCATAGGGCAGAATGCCGGATAGCGTCCGGTGGAGGCGACTCCAAGGATAGTGCAACAGAAATAAACCGCCAACAAGAAAAATGCTTTGTTGGTAAGGGTGGAAAGGTGCGGTAAGAGCGCACCGGTACGGCGGAGACGGCGTATGCTATGTAAACCCCATTCGGTGCAAGACCAAGATAAAGCTATAGGGTTGCCCGCCCTGCTTTAGGTAGTGTCGCATGGAATTTTATATTCCTTAGCCCGCACGGCAACGGCGGGCACAGATAGATGACTGTCCAAGACAGAACTCGGCTTACAGGTTTGCTCATATATATTAAAAAAACTTTGGAGATGTACTCAAGTGGCTGAAGAGGCTCCCCTGCTAAGGGAGTAGGCCGTTAACGCGGCGCGGAGGTTCAAATCCTCTCATCTCCGTAATTGACAATAACGCTAAATTGGGGTGTGGAAAGCATGGCGCAAAAAAAGAAAAAGCTACACTTTGGCGTAATGTTTTCCACCATGGACAATGCTAACCAGCTGGACATATGGCGCGGCGTTGTTGATTTTGCCAATGCAAACGGCATTCATTTAACCGCATACATTGGAACGTACCAAAGCGATGATAACTCTGTTACATCGTTTCTTGATACGTGTTTTGATACTGTTTCAAACAGCAAGGGTTTGGACGGTGTTATTTTATTTTCGGGTTTTTTGGCGCAAAACGTGGGGCTTGAAAAGTTCCATGAGTATGTAAAAATGTTGCCCGAGGGAATCCCTGCGG
Organism: Defluviitaleaceae bacterium; assembly: GCA_009788055.1. Taxonomy (GTDB): domain Bacteria; phylum Bacillota; class Clostridia; order Lachnospirales; family WQUN01; genus WQVC01. The sequence goes on from WQSG01000013.1 coordinate 10,396, forward strand.
TTTCTGTTTCGTATTCCATGCCGGGGGTGCCTACGGTTTTGGCAGACGGTTTTGGCGGAATTTACGGCGCGGTAGAGCATTTTATAAAGGAACATGGGAAAAAGAAAATCGCATTCATTAAAGGGCCTGATGGCCATAGCGAGGCGGAAGAACGCCTTGCGGGTTACAAAAAGGCGTTGGAAGACAATGGCATTAAGTATGATGAAAGATATGTTTTCCCCGGCGTTTTCATTCAGGAAAGCGGTGTTCAAGCCGTTAAAGAACTCTTGGATGTGCGCAAACTTAAGGCAGAAGCAATTGTTGCAAGTAACGACCAAATGGCGATAGGTGCGTTGCGAGAGCTTAAAAAGCGCGGCATTTTGGTTCCCGAGGGCGTCGCGATTACAGGCTTTGACGATGATGCGGCGGCGTCTACGTCCATTCCTTCGCTAAGCACGATACAGCAAGACTTTTTTGGAATTGGCAGAACCTGCGCAGAAAATCTTTTCAAAACCATATCGGGCGAAGCGGTGAAGGATGTAACTTACGTGCCGTCCGCTTTTGTTGCGCGGCAATCTTGCGGCTGTATTGAAGACGCGTACAGCAAGGAAAAGGCAATTCCGCTGTTTACGGAAACTTTGGTAAATTACAATATATTCTACAGAGAACTGCCCGTGTGGAAAGAGGCACTTAATATTCTAACCGTGAACGGCATAAATTTTGACGGTGACGAGTATGCCACGCGGGAAGCAATTTCCACGTTGCTTTCTGCCACATCATTTGTTTACGATATCCGCGCCAAAGAACAAAAACGCAAAGAACTTACCGACGAAGGTGTGCGGAACTTTATCCGCCGCGTAACAAGTTCGCTTATTCTTACATTTAACATTGACTCCATGATTGAAAATTTGTCCACGTCGTTGCCCAGCCTGTCGATTAATACGGCATTGATTGGCGTTTACAGCAGTCCGATAAAAAGCGCGGACGCCAATGCCGACCGCTCTATTGACACGTTGCTTGGGTTCGACGGCGACACAACTTTTAACATCAAGTCTGATAGTTTAAACCCGATTTTGTTCTCCGATTACTCCACTTTTGAGGAATTTGATTTGGACAAAAACAGGCGGTCTTTGTTTTTTATTCCGCTTTTCTTTGAAGATGAAGAGGTCGGCGTTATGTTCTTGCCGTTTGAAGAGCATATCCCGCTGGATTCCTACGAACGTTTGCGCGTTAGCGTGGCAACAGTGCTGAAAGGTGTGGAACTTCTTTCCACAATTCAAACGCTGTCTGTAACCGACGAGCTTACAGGTCTCTTAAACAGGCGCGGTTTCTTCCAGCTTGCCCACGCCCGAATGAAACATATGCGCAGAAATGAAGATACTTTGCCCTTCGTAATGTTCATGGATATGGATGGACTTAAAGCCATCAACGACAATTACGGCCACAAAGAGGGCGACGTCGCCATTTCGGCTTTCGCGAAAACTTTGCAAGATTCCTTGCGCGAGGAAGATATTATTGGAAGAATGGGCGGCGACGAATTTACTGTGTTTTCTTCCGTGAAATCGGTTGAAGACGGCCAGCGGTTGGTGCAACGCATTCGCGAAAAATTGGACGATTACAACGCTCAAAAGCGTCACGCATATATTGTTGCGGGAAGTATCGGAAGTGTTGTTCTGGAAAGCGCGACAAAAGAGTGCCTTGAAACCGCACTACTTAGCGCAGACGGCATTCTGTATGCGGAAAAAATGGAGAAAAAGAAAAAAGGGCTTTCGCGGGCGTAATCATACCCGCTCGTCGAAAAGGACTATTTCGGAGGGGGAGGACTTGGGGCTTGTGATGGATTTTGGGCTGTCCAACAAGGTGTAGGGTTCGCCTTGCGGCAAGAAAGAGAAGCTGTCCAGCGAGTATCCGCTTTCTTGCAGGAGAGTTGAAAGTTTGTGGATGTTGTTGCGCACGGCTTGCACTATTTCGTCGCTTTCAAGGCGGAACTGGCAACTTATGCCACGCGAATTTTTTTGTACATATGTTTCAAAATGCCCCATAGAAACCGTGTCCAGCGCGATTAACGCACTTGTGCTTTCGCCCTTGCCTTTGTTGCCGGATTTTTTTCCGTCTTTGTAAACGTGGAGTGTGGTTTGGGTTTGCTGGTCGTTGTGAAACAGCGGCAACTGTACGTAAACTTGATTTCGTATTTGTGAGGTGAAATCAATTTGCGTTTCCAACGTGCGCACCTCTTGCAAAACCCGTGCCGCGTCCGGGGTTTCGCGCCCGGCGAGAGTGGTTTGAACTTGGGTTAAAACTTCGCGCAGATTATTCAAATATTCGTCTATTGACTGCGGTGTGCTGTTTGCAAGCGAAAACAGCAGATTTTGCGGCGTGACAGGTAGCGGAGCCGTTTGCGCCGCTTGCGTTTGCGGGATGTTTGCGGGCGAGTCGCCACGGGTTTGGGCGGCGGCTTCACGCAGGGTAGCGGTTTGGGAATCGGTTTTTGCTTCTGCGGTGGAATTTGCATTTTGCGAAACGGTTTCGGTTGATGTTTGCGCGGGGGCTTGCGCAGGTGCGTTTGCGTTTGCGGCTTGGGAAGCGGCTTGCGGCGCAGAACTGTTCGCGTTTGCCGCTTGCGATTGTGCCGCTTGTTGTGGCGTTGTGTTTTGTGGTGTTGTGTTTTGTGGTGTTGCGTTCTGGGCTGTTGCCGCTTGCTGTGCCGTACCCTGTGCGGCGGGTTGTTGCGCGGTTGCCGTTTGCTGTGCGGTTGCCGTTTGTGATTGCCCGTCTGATGCGGCGGCTTTGCCTTGCCCATCCACGGGGGCTTGCTTTAGCGTGGCTTGCCCTTCCAAAGCGGCTTGCGCTGTCGGCGATGATTGCGCCGTTTGCTTTGCAGTCGCGTTTTCTGCCACCGCCTGTTGAGCCGCACTGTTTTGCACCGCCGCTTCTTGCGGCTTCGCGTCCGCACCGCTCCCCTTCCCCACAAGGATTTGCTTAATCTGCGCCGAAAGCGCGGGGTCGTTAAGCTGTTCCACCGCCGCAAGCAAATTGCTAATCTGCGCAGTAATCTTTGTTTGGCCGCTAACCAGCCCATTCAATTGCGCCGCATTCGCTTGCGTCATGCGCATATTATTTTGCAACATAAACAACGCATTGTCCGCAGAGCCCGTCAACTTAACGCCCTGATTCATACGCCCGATATTTTCCTTCGTAAGCGGCACACCATTCTCAAGCATCAGCCGCAACATTTCCATATTCTCTTTCGTCGCCTTATATCCATAACTCATAAGCGTATCCGCCAAAACTTCCGCAGTAACAGGCGGCTGTGCCGCTTGCGGTTGCGCTGTTGTTTCGGATGTTGTTTTTAATGTTGTTTCCGCTGTACTTTGCGCTGTTTCGCCCACGGACGCGTTCTTTACCGCAATGTCATTTGCAATTGGCGAATATCCCGCAGAATTAATCATACGCCACACCCCACAGTTGTTTATGTTGATTTTAAAGTCATCAACAATTCAAGAAATGCAATTTTTTCGGCGGCATCATTTCCTTTTTTCACTTGTTCAAAAACAAAAGTCGCCATGTCGTAAATGATTTTGTTTGCTTTGGCAGAGGATTTATCCGCGCATCCCGTTTCAATGAATTTTTTTAGTATGGCGGGTACGTCATCGTTTGAAGTAACCACTCTGCTTATAAATTCCGCTGAATTTGTGAGCGTCATATTTTCCGCAAAGTTTGAAAAATCAACTTGCCTCTTCATTGCAAAAACAATTACATCCCCGTAAACTTCACTAAATTGTTTATCCGAATTTAAAAAACAATTTAAATCCACCGCAGAAGATTGGGTAAAGTGTCCCGATTCAGCGAAATTTGCATAACGCAACATATGCAACTGAATGTAGTCATCGCTTTTGTTTTTGAATAAAGGCGATGTTGCCATAGCTTCCGATACTATTTTTTTTGTTTCCGATTTGGAGACAAAGGACTCGATGGTTGTAATAATATTGTGATAATTGTCGGAATTTACGCCGCACTTTAGTGCATAATCATATAATTTGGGTATATCGTTCCATCTTTTTTCTTTCGTACAAGTTTGCATAAAAAGGGCGAAAACATCAAGCTTTTCGTTTCCACATTCCGCAACATGGGCAAGGGCGGTATCAAAATCGCCGCCTCCGATAGCCGCAAGCACAATGGTTGTGGAGTGAATAGTGCGGTTGTTTAATATTTCCTGCGACAAAGAGGTGATAGTCGTTATCGTGGTGTCTAATTTACCCGCCTTGTTTAAATTGAAGTATTTAAGTGTTTGCTTTGCCGCTTGTGCAGACTCTTCAAACCTGTTTAAACTCAGGTATGCATTTGCATAGTAACTTGATATATGAACAAGGCTTTGACATTTTACCTTCAAATTTTTGAAGTATTCTTTTACAACATTTATAACCTCTTCATAATTTTTGGCGATGTAATAATTTCTTACCAAAAAATATATGCAAGCATGATAATACATACTTGATTTGTTAGAACCTAAAGTGTTTATGCACTTTAACAAAAACTCACAAGATTTTTTATTGTCGTGCGCCATATAATCTTGGGCAATAAGAAGCATTACTCTTGGGTTTTTCGGTTCTTCTTCGTGCATTTCAAGCAATAATGTCATGTTTCTTTCGTGTTTTGCTTTTGCCTTTTCTTTGCCGCCCGCACCATCAAAAAAATAACCCCAATGGTCTGCAATGCTTTGCAGATTTTTGGGCGCAGACGTTGTATGTATCATTTCGTGAATTTTACCAACAAAACGCAGATTTTTTTCATTTTTGAAAAGGCGAACAGGATCAAACATTGCAATCACATTGTTCTCAAGGTGATTGCGCCAACGATAGCTTGCACATTTATATTTTTTGTGTTCTCCCTTGTTAAAGAATGTGATTATATCAGAGACATCCGTGAAAATTTCATCTGCGTCCACAAACATATACCAGTCACCTTGGGCTTTTTCAATGGTGTGGTTGCGCGCCCAAGCAAAGTCGTTGCGCCATTCTATTTCATACACATGATTTGTAAATTCTTTGGCAATTTGCACAGTCTCGTCTGTTGAACCTGTATCAAAAATAATAAGCTCGCTATCCACGGCATCCAAAATAGGTTGTATGCTTGTAAGACAATCGCGCAAATATTTTTGTTCATTTTTTACAATCATCCCAATTGATAACAGCATTATTATCCACACCTTTTTTATGAAAATAAGTGAGGGGAACGGAGTCCCCCCACTGTATTTGTTTTTTGGATGTTGCCTTATTTACACAGCTTATAAATCTCCACAACATCCTGCCACTTGAGACGTTTGAAGTTGCCAACGCCGTGTTCTTCGCCGAAGAACGCGCCTGTTGCCTTTTTCGCCATATCCTCGAAGGCGGATTCGGGGATGTTTAGTTCGTTTAGGGTTTGGGGAAGACCGATTTTTTTGTAGAAGTCTTGCAAGCGCGAGATGCCCTCAAGGATGATAGCATCGGGGTCGCGGAAGCTTCCCTGTACGCCCATTACGTTTACGGCGAATTGCACGAACATATTTATGTTTTCTTTGTACACGTATTTCATCCAAGCGGGGGTGAGAACGGCAAGCCCCGCGCCGTGGGCAACGTCGTTGTAGGCAGACAGTTCGTGTTCCATGCCGTGGCATCCCCAGCACTGCGAGCGGCCAATTCCGAGCCAGTTATTGTGCGCGATAATTCCGCCTAAACCGATTTCTGCCCATGCTTCGTAATTTGTGGGGTCTTCTGCGGCAACTATCGCGTTTTTCATCACGGTTTTTAATATGCTTTCGCACAATCCGTCTGTGATATCGCAGTTGACTGTGTGGGTGAAATAGCGTTCAAAAATGTGAGACATGATATCCGCCACGCCGTAGCCCAGTTGCGACTTGGGAAGGCTGGTGAAAAATTCGGGATTTACAATGGAAATAACGGGGCGAATAAAATCGCTGCTCATGCCGTATTTGCGGCCTTTTTCCTCGTTTGTGACAACGGCAGATACAGACATTTCACTGCCTGCGGCGGGAATTGTCAAAATAGTTGCAACAGGAAGTGCGGCGGTGATTTGCGATTTGTCGTCGAAGATATCCCAAACGTCGCCGTCGTGGCATACGCCTACGGCTATGGCTTTTGCGGAGTCTATGGTGCTTCCGCCGCCGATTGCAAGAATAAAGTCTACGCCCTCTTTTTTGCACAGTTCAATGCCCTCGTACACAAGGGAAAGGCGCGGGTTTGGCTGAACGCCGCCGAGTTCTACAAAGTCAATGCCTGCGGCAATCAGCGACTTTTTTGTGTCGTCGTAAAGTCCGAGTTTTTTCACTGTTCCGCCGCCGTAATGCAACAGAACTTTTTTTGCAAGCGGCTTAACAAGCCCGCCGATTTGGTGCTGTGTCCCCTTGCCAAAAACAAGATTGGTAGGGATTTGAATTTGAAAAATCTCCATTTTTGTGTCCTCCTAAAGTCTTATTACGCCCGCTTCAATTTTGCGGATTGTGTCAATTCCGTCCTCGGCTTGCAAAAGCAACGCTTTACTGCCGTTTTTGTAGCTTCTCGCTTTTACAAAGAAGATTTTTGCATTCGGCACATCTTTTACAATCAGGCTTAATTCGCCCATTAGCGTACACAGTTGCTGCAACGCTTCGGGGCTTGCGTCGGTTTTTTCAAAGGCGGCAAGGTATGACGCGTGCGCTTTTTCCGCGCACATAAATTCCATGGCCTTGTCTTCCACGTCGGCGTAAAGCCATTTTAGACGCAACCACATTTTTGCAATGTTCATTTCGTAATTTTTGTAGTAAACCTCTGCGCATTTTAACGCCAGATAGAAGCCCGCAAAAACGGCGTTGATGCCGCGGTCTTCGGTTAAATCCAGTCCAATTTGGAATTTGTATTTTGAAATTTGGTCTTTGTTCTCTTTAAAACGGGAGATAACAGGCTGCGAATACGCTTGCTCGAAGTTGCTGTACCAGCACTCGGGGCAGGTGACAATTTCGTAGTAAGTCGTGTCGATATTCGGATAATGACTGCGAAAATCCTTGTCGCGTTCTTCCAATTTAAGCCGCGTTGTACGAATTGCCCAGCCCGTAAAACCATGCTCGCAGATAGGGCATTTGAAATGCTTTTTGTATATAACGTCCGATGACGCTGGTTCGGTTTGCAACTCGTAAATTTGATGGTCCGGCGGGAAAAGTTCGCCCGGCATTTCTGCGGGCGCACCGCCGCCGGGCGGCGTGTCACCGATAAGCCCCTCGGGTGGTGTGTCGGAAATCATACCGGCGGGCGGCGTATCGGAAATCATGCCCGCAGGTGGCGTGTCCGAAATCATACCCGCAGGCGGCGTGTCCGAAATCGGCGCGGAGGGCATGGACGGCGCAACAGGTGCGGGTGCGGCTACGGCGTTCCGTGCTTCGTCCAATTCTTCGCATAATTTTTTAACCAGCAAAGCCGTAAGTTGCGGCTGAGTTTGAAAAAAACTAAGGGCGGAAGCGCGGCTAACGCCATACGCAACAACGTCTGTTGCCGCAATCCAAGTCTCCGACGGTGCTTTTTGCAGAAACAAACTTGTTTCGCCAAAAATGCCCCCAAGCCCCAGAGTCTTTGTTTTAGTTTCTCCCGCTTGCTGATAATTTTTGTACTTTTCAACTTGACCTTCCAAAATTATATACATTTCATCGTTTGCTTTTTGGTTTTCTACGGCAATTACTGTACCGCCTGTAAATCTTCTCGCGCTCTCGCTGTTTTTCAGCGCATTAACATCCATCGTTTAACACAGCCCCTCTTCTTAAAATATCTTTTTCACACTTCCAGCATATACTATATCACATTGAAACGTAATTGTAATGTGTTTGTAATTGTATTTTTGGTTTAAAAATGTTTGAATGATACGGAGAAAGTTCTAAGAAAAGTTCCGACAGGTTTTTAACGAACTTTGGAAAGGCGGTGGAGACCGGTGCAAAGCGGCAAGAAAGTAACATCAGCGTTGTTTCTTATTGCGTTTTTAATTTTGGCCGCACCAAGTTTGGCAGTTGCAAATCAGTTCGGTTTCCCGCAAGTGCATCACGGATGGCGTCCGTATATGCTTTACGAGCGGTCACTTACACATCGTCAAGAAGGTTTGGATATCCGCGGCACTGTTCCCGTTATAAGCAATACTTCCATGCATTCCGTGTTTAACGCCGCGCCTTTCATTAATAACTACATTGATGACGACATTGTTGCGGCTCTCATTGCAGAGGCGCGTCGTCTTCGCGCACGAGCAATCACTTTCAGTTTTGAATATCATTCCACAGACGATATAATCTCCTTGGTAATTTTTGCGGATGTTTCCACAACGCTTCCGCACACCCTTGTTCGCAGTGTAAATTTCTGCGCACACAATGGCATGATTCTTACCATGAACGAAGCAACGGGCATGGAAATCACACCCATTGCAGAGCGCATTCTTGCGGAAAAAATCCGCGCCAACCCCGAGCGTTATTATGCCGCGCTTGGTTCGCAAATTCCCGAAGCATTTTACATCACACGCAACAGGCTTGTGATTTTATTTGACGGCTTCCGTCTTTCCACCAGAGTAAGTTCTTATGACACAATTGAACTTCGCTTGCGGAATATCCGCACAGTTAATTTATGGCGCGACGAATACCGCCCCGACGGTCCGTACGGACTAAAAATGATTCCCCTGCGCCGCGTACTTGAGGGACTGGGCTACGAAGTGCGCTGGGAATACGACAGGTGGAATAACCGCCGCGTTGTAATCTACCGCGACTACTTCGACCTAATCGAACTGCGCATAGGCGATAACGAATATATTGTTCACGGAACACAACGCCGCTCGCTGGAAGTTGCGCCCCAAGTGTTCTACAACATTTTCACCGGCCGCCCTCACACCTACGTCCCAATCACCTTTTTCGACCAAATCCTCCCCCTCACAACCTACACCATCGGCTGGGATGATAGCATTACCTTCATTGCATATGTAAATTAAAAAATACCTCCCTCAAACTTCAACAAAAACCCGCATTCGCGGGTTTTTGCGTAATAACTTATTTTATTACATTAAGTGGCAAACTGTTTACAATTACTGCAAAGCGTAGTGCCGTAATCCAATTTGTACCCACAATAGGGGCAGTTGGTTGGCGTTGGTTGAGTTTTACCATCCATTGCATTTTGCATCGTACGGTTTACATGATTTTGCAGTTCTTCCAAAGTTGTCATTTTTTCACCTCCTATGAACAGATATCAGTGCAAGTTGCGCACTGCTTCCAGTTCGCCCTTATCGGCATCAACTATATTTTGCTGAAAGTTGATGTATTCTTGAGGGGCATTGTTTTTCTTTGCAGACTCCAAGGCTTCCTCGTCAAAAAGCAACTGCATTTTCAGCAAATACATAAGGTGTTCCCTGTCGGAAGATTGTTTCTCACCCGCACGTATGCGGTTTTTTTCACGTCTGAAACCCTGTGCAATTTTTGAATATATGACAAACGGCAATGCAATTTTATCGGCTAAAACCAATTTTGAAACTGCGTCGCATAGTTCAAATGATTTGTCCGGGTCGGCTTTTTTTCTCAATTCCGGCAAAGTTTCAAAGAACGGGCAACTTTCCGAAAGACCATAGATTTCCGCCAATTCTACCATATAAACAGGCTCTTTACGTTCAGCAAGTTTCGTTATCCATTTCATGAAAAATTCCGATTTTTCGGGGGCGTTAAAATCCGGTCTGCTTAAAAGGGTTAGGATTTGTTGCATAGCTTTTTCGTTCCCCAGAGATGCGGATTTATCCAGCCATTCCATTGCCTTGTCGTGCTTGCCCGGTTCGATAAGTTCCTTTCCTATGTCATAATAAAACCATGCCATATGAAATGCGGCTTCGGGATGCCCGCTTTTTGCCGCCCTTTCAAGGAACACAAAGGCGTTTTTTGTATCTCCTTCATTCCTGTAATTTATGCCTGCCTCAAAGTCGCTGTTTTGCATAATATTCCTCCCTGTAGTTAAATTACATCTAATCATACGATAATTCTTACTACAGGCGATTATACCACAGGCGTACATCCTTTACAATACGTAGTTGAAAGGGGAGTTGCCGCTGTGGATTTTGAGCTGAACTACACATTAATAGGCGAACGTATCCGCGCTGCTCGGCTAAAAAAGGGCTATACGCAAGAAAATACAGCCGAACGCTCGGGTATTTCCGCACAGCACTGTAGTGGCATTGAATGCGGCAACGCAAAAGTATCATTGCCGGCGTTGGTACGTTTATGTAACGCGTTAGACGCATCCCCTGATGATATTCTCATGGATTCTATAAATCGTGTCACACCTCAGCTAATGGAAAATGTTGCTTCTGTGTTTTCGGATTGTTCCCCTGATGAAATTTTCCTTATGCTATCGCAAGCCGATAATCTAAAAAAGGCGTTGCGGCAAAAGAGACTTGCGCAAATATAACTACACTACAACCCTCGCCGCAAAAGATGTTCTGTTTGAAGCCGCGCCCGTGATTAAAAACGTGTCTGTTGAATGGTAGGCGGTGATGGATATTTCTTCGCATTGGCGGGTTTCGGCAAGATAATTTATTTGAACTTCGCGCCAGTTTTGCGAACCGATTGCATTGCCTATGAGGTCGCCGTAAATGCTGTTGTTCATGTGCTGGTTGGTGTCAACATCGGCGTAGCGAACGGTGTGGGTGTGGGCGGAAAATTCCGCACCGAAGGGGTTTTCTTTCGTAGGCAAAATAATTTTCTCGGGCATAATTTTCACGCCGTGGTCTTCACATTCGGGCAGTGCGAGTGGCAACGCTGAGGGCTTTAGAATTTTGCGCTCGGAAATGTTAAACAAAATCCACAGGCTTGCCCACTCCATTATTTTTTTTCCGCTTTCATCGTACATATCGCCCTTGCGAATGAATGTTCCGCGTGCCACAGAACTTGGCCATGTGCGAATTTCTACGGTTTCGCCGTATGCGGGTATTCGCGCCGCGCCAAAAGCTATCCGTTGTAACACGAAGGTCATGTTAATCGCAGACAATTCTTTGAATCCTATTTTCAAATCGTTTGCGTTTATGTCTGCCGCAATGTGAACCATCCGCAAAAGTGCCGACAGCTTCACGCGCCCCGCAAGGTCAAGGTCATAGTATGTTATTTTGTGTTTTCCCGTGTACATCTTTTCGCCTCCCAATGCATCTTACCACATTTGCTTGCCGTAAACCCGCTTTTTTGCTAAAGTTGTGCTATGAAAAAATCTGAAAAAACTCCGTACGAAACAAATCCCGTTGAAGGCCCTGTAGATGCAATTTGCGCATTTGTAGAGGGCTATGATGTGTTGCAAAAAATTCTGAATGAAACGGGCGAAGAACACGAAATTGCAGACGCTTTACGGGCGGCGATGTACCGCCCCGTGCGTCCCGAAGGCGGCGACAACCCGCCGATAAGCCTGTACGAGATAGGCGTTGTTTTTGTGCCGTCGGCAGACGGGCCGGGCAAGTACGGAATAAACGAGCGCAAGCTGGAAGCGGCACTAAAAGTGCGCGAATATGATATCCGCGCACTTTTTGTGCAGGAGGACGGCATTTTGCCGCACCTTGCGGAAACGCTTTCGGATTTTCTGCAAGACGAAGAACTTGACGAGTTCATCTATGCCGCAATGTTGCGCTTTCTAAACGAGTGTCGGCGGCTTACAGCCATGTGGACGTAAAATGTATGTAAAGTTTATGTAAAATGATTGCAAGGTGTAATGCCCGCTGATACACTCCACCTTAATATAATTTGAGGAGGAGCAATAAAATGAACTACGGAAAGTTTCAAGAAGTTGCCGACTATGTACAGTCATGTTTGAGTGCGGACGATTTTGCGCATACAGACAGGGTTTTCGGTTACGCGCTACAACTTCTAAATGCGGAAAAAAACGCCGACACCGACATTGTGCTTTTGGGCGCGTTACTGCATGACATCGGGCGTTCAAACGGCAGAATCAAAGACCACCACAAAATCGGAAGCAAAAAAAGCCGCGAGTATCTTACGGAAAAAGGATATTCGGCAGAAATTGCGGGAAGCGTTGCAGAATGTGTTTTGGCACATAGCAGCGACGCGGAAACAGAGCCGCAAACATTGGAAGCAAAAATTCTTTTTGATGCAGACAAGCTGGATATGACAGGCGCGGTTGGCATAGTGCGCACAATTGCGGAATGTGTGAAAGAAAAAATGCCGCTTTGTGTACTTGATGAGAATTTTATCCCACTTAAAGGCAAGAAAGATGAGCCCGAATCCCTGTTGAAAAGATACAAACAGGAATTAAAAAAGCCGTCCATTGTATTTTTCACCAAGAAGGCTAAAAAAATAGCGGGGAAAAATCAAAAGGCGGCAGGCGAATACTTCAAAGCACTCGTTAAAGAATTGGATTCAAGCCATAAAACAAGGAAGCTACTACACAAAAAAATGACTTAAGCAAATCTAACGTAAAAATTTTTCGGCAACTTTCTTAATACGCGCCGCGATAGAAAATTTACCGTTACCGTTTTTGCTTTTGCCGTTCCGTGCTTCTATTGCGGTTGTGCGGGCTTCTTCTGTAAAAGTTTTTTGCGAATTTATTGCGGCTTCTGCGTCGGGCGGTTGCCGCAGTACATATCTGTTTTCGGAAAACAATTCCCATGCTTGCGTGTTGTCTTTAAGCATAGTGTCCAGCATTTTGCGTACGCGCTTTTTTAATTCCGGACACAAAATAGGACAGGCGACTTCTACGCGCCTTTCTGTGTTGCGCGTCATAAAATCTGCCGACGAAATATATATTTTAGATGTCGCGCCCGAACCGAAACAAAATATGCGCGAATGCTCTAAAAACTTGCCCACAATGCTTATTACGCGGATGTTTTCCGTATCTGCCAAACGCGGCATAATACAGCATATTCCGCGCACAATCATGAATATTTTAACCCCGCCGCGTGAAGCTTGCGCCAACGCTTCTATTATATCCGTGTCGGTGAGGGAATTGCATTTGATGATAACTCTGCCCTGCCCGCCGTTTAACGATTTTTGCCGCTCGGCTTCAATGCATTCCAGCACATTACTTTTGAAGTTGCTTGGCGCAACCCACAAATGCTGATACGAGCCATGCAAATTTGCGGTAAGCAAGTTGCCGAAAAAGTCCGAAGCGTCGCAACCTATTTCGTGGTTTGCGGTAATAAGCAACAGGTCTGTGTACAACTTGGCTGTTTTTTCGTTAAAGTTGCCCGTGCCAATCATGGTGATGAATTTTATTTTGCCAAATTCTTTTCGCGTTACAATACATACTTTGGAGTGAACTTTGTAATTTTCCGGCCCGTAAATAACGCGACACCCCGCTTCTTCAAAGCGTTGCGCCCATTCGATATTGTTTTGCTCGTCGAAACGGGCGCGAAGTTCCATGACAACGGTAACTTCCTTTCCGTTTTCTGCCGCGGATATCAGCGATTCTGCCAGTGTGGAGTGCGCGTCTATGCGATACAGCGTGATTTTTATGGACACAACCGCAGAATCCTCCGCAGATTGGCGTATGATGTACAAAAACGGAGACATACTGTCGAAGGGATACGAAAACAGCAAGTCGTTTCCGGCAGAAAGAGTCTTTACAATATTCACTTTTTGCGCGGAAGGCAGAACCTCGGCGGGAACGTGTGACGGCCATGAAAGTTTGCGCGCCGTTGCCCTTTCCATATATCCCGCAAGCGAAAAACAAAACGACATATTAAGCGGCGCGTCCGAGTAAAATATTTGCGGCACGCTTAAAGAAAGCTTTTTGCAAAAAAATTCCTGCATTTCGTCGCCTGCCTCATGCGCCATTTCCAAGCGCACGGGGGAAAGACGGCGGCGTTTTTTAAGCACATTTTCCATGTGAATGCGATAATCGATGTCTTCGTCAAGGAACTCTTCGGTGTCTATATCCGCGTTGCGCGTAACCACGACTATGTTTTTTTCCGAAACCTTGTATGTGCTGAAAACAAGTTCCGCAAAATGCCAAACGATATCCTCTGCCAAAACAAACCGCCCCGCGCTGATGTCCAGCGGGATAACTCTTTCCACCTCCGACGGCATTGCAATTAATCCAAACTGAAACTTCTTTTTTGATTCCAGCGTTACCGCAATATGCAACTGCGTGTTGGAAAGGTGGGGGAAAGGATGCCGCGAATTTATAACCTGCGGCGACAACAGCGGCAATATATTGTAGGTGAAATGTTTTTTCATCTTTTTCAACTCTTCGGCAGAAAGCTCGTGCATTTTAACAAGCTGAACACCATGCAAAGAAAGCTCTTCCATTATAGATGAAAAAGTCTCGTTCCGAAGTACATACAACTGCGCGGTAGCACGATAAATTTCATCCAACTGTTCCCGCGCTGTTTTGCCCGTTTTGCTGTCCCGATAATCCTCGTCAAAATGGGCGTAATTGATAAGTGCGCCAACCCGCACCCTAAAAAATTCGTCAAGATTGCTTGTGAAAATGGCAACAAATTTAAGCCGCTCCAGCAATGGCGTTTCTTGCCTGTTTGCCTCGTGAAGCACCCTCTCGTTAAATTTTAGCCAAGATAACTCACGGTTTTGCATATATGCCGCCGAAGTAGCTTTCATACGCTTCACCTCTTCGTGTATCAATTTAACAAATGTGTTGTAAAATTTTAAAGACATATTGCGTAAAACCGTTGTAAATTATAATTCCAACTCCAAGGTTTTTGCAATTGTTTCAAGCACTTTTATTCTTGCGTATTTTTTCTTGTTAGACTCCACAACAGTCCATGGCGCGTACGGCGTATTTGTTTTTGCAAGCATTTCGTCTATCGCGTCTTCGTAGCAATCCCATTTTTCGCGGTTGCGCCAGTCTTCTTCGGTTATTTTGTAATGCTTAAACGGGTCTGTTTGCCGCGATTTAAAACGGCGCAGTTGTTCGTCACGGTCTATGTCCAGCCAAAACTTGAAGATGATTACGCCGTGTGCCGACAAATGCGCTTCCATTTCGTTAATTTCTTGATACGCCCGTTTCCAAACGGGTACGGGGGTTAGGTTTTCTACCCGTTCCACCAGTACGCGCCCGTACCAAGACCTGTCGAATATGGAAAACTGTCCGTCTTTCGGCATCATACCGAAAAACCGCCACAGGTAATGGTGCGAAAGTTCCTTCGCACTTGGCGCGCCCACGGGGATTACAACATAGTTGCGCGGGTCCATCTCTTTGGTAAGCCGCTTGATGTTGCCACCCTTGCCCGATGCATCCCAGCCCTCGTAAACAACCGCAACAGAGCGGTGCGAAACTTGCAGTTTATGCCCCAAAATGTGAATGCGCTGTTGGTAATCTTCAAGCATTTCTTTGTATGCGGTATCGGTTAGCGTAACGGTTTTGTTTACATCGCGGATAAATTTTGGGATGGGCGTTTTTTCCGTTGGTGCGGTGTCTTTTTTCGCGTCTTGGTTTTCAATTGCTATTTCAATTTCGTCCACAAGGGTGCGTAAAATTTTTACTTCCGCGTAGTCGGAATTATCGGATTCCACAATTGTCCAAGGGGTTTCGTTGGTTTGCTCCAGCATATTCTCAAACATTTCAAGAAAAATATTGTACCGCGCATTTTGCATCCAGTTTTTATCGCTTACGCGCCATGCGGTAGCCGCATTGCTTTCCAGTTTTTCAAAGCGGCGGCACTGCTCGTCTTTACTTATATGCAAAAAAAACTTAACTATTACCGCGCCGTCTTCTGAAAGCTGGCGTTCAAACGCGTTTACATCGGCATAAAATGTTTCCCGCGATTTTTCGGAAAGCTTCCATTTGTCTGTGTCGATTTGCAAAATAACGCGGTGCCAGCTTTTTGAAAAAATTGAAATGCGCCCCTTCTCGGGTGTGCGCTCCCAAAACGGGCAAAGATACGGCCTGAGCGACAGATTTTCGTCTGTGCCGCGTATCGTGTTTACGTTGAAAAATCTCGGGTCCAGCGGATTTACCAGCCGCGAAATGTGCGTGCCTTTTCCCGACGCGCCCCACCCTTCAAATACAACCACCACGGGAACTTTTTTTTCTTTAACAACCAACTGAAGTGCGGCCAATTTTGTACTTAGTGTTTCTACTTCATCCTTGTAATTTTTTTTGTCCAAGGATTTTGTAAAGCCAATATTTTTTAGCAAAGCCATCAACCCTTTTCTTTTCTCGCTTTTTGTGCGATTATAACATGAATAAAACCTTGGGAGGAAACAAAATGGACGAATTTAAAACACCGCAACAAGAGCAAACAGAAGAACTCACCCGCATGGTAGAACCCGAAACAGTTAAAATGGGCATAGGGCAACGCTTTATCGCGTTGATAACCGCGCCCTCGGAACTTGTAAAAAATGTGAAAGCGCACCCGGTTATTTTCGCGCCGTTTTTGTTGGCGTTGGTGATTGGGCTAATCGCCGTGTATCCGGGAGTGCAGGCGACTCATATAATTTTGCAAGAGCAAGCGCACGTTTTTGCCGAAAGAAACCCCGGCGAACCAAACCCCTTCGACTTGGCGGCACTTGCCAACGAATACGGCGAGCCGCTTTTTGAACAGGGCGCACTCACCGTTATGCTGGCGTTGCCGCTTGCTACCGCCGCTGTTATTATGCCTTTTTTCCTAAGCATTATTGCAACCCTTGGGGTTTTTGTTCTTGTAAAAATTATGCGCGGCGAAGCAACGTTTGCGCAAACGTTTTCCATGTATATGCACTTTTACGTGATAATTGCGTTGGGTTCGCTTGTAGGCTATGTGCTTATGGTGGTTACGGGAAGCGTTGTTGATATGACTACCTTGGCGGCGTTGGTTACGCCAAACGCCCGCATAGATGAACCCGCATATGCGTTTTTCTCCACCTTCGGCGTGTTCCCAATCTGGTTTTGCGTTTTAACATTCTTTGGCGTGAAAGTTTTAAACAATTTTTCAAATACTAAGGCGGGCATTATCGCAGGGATTGTGTTTGCGACAATGCTGGCAACAAATGTTGTTAGCCTTTCTTTGCTGTAAGGAGATAAATTGATGACGAAGAAAAAAATTATAGTGGCGGTAGTTCTTGTCGCCATTGTTGGTTTTATTGGCTTTAACGTGGCGAACGCAAACCGCACACCCGACGACGGCATCCCGCGTGGTGCATTGCCCGTTCACTGGGCGCACCCGATGGAAGAAACGATTGTAAGCCGTGTAACCGCCCGCGGCAATGTGGAACTGCGAGACAGAACAATCCTGTTCCCCACAACGCAAGCGCGTATTCTTGAAGTCCACGTAAATGTTGGCGACGAGGTTTCCGCAGGGGATTTGCTAATCACCTACGACGATGAAATTCTGGAAACAAAACAAGACCAACTGGCGCAAGCGCGCCTTGCTTTACGTTCGGCGGAACTTGGTCTTGCCGCAACCCGCCTTGGCGCAACAGACACAGAAATCTTGGCGGCAGAAAACCAAATAGAGCAATCCCGCGCAGGCATAACAAACATAAACGCACAGCTTGACCAAATGGATTTACAACTGGCGCAAGCAAGCGACAACATAACCACGGCGCGTAACACACTTTCCAACACGTTATTTCTCTACGAAAACGGTGCAGTTCCGCGAATAGAGCTGGACAACGCAACCGAAGCAGTGCGCCGCTTAGAAGACCAGATTGCAATAATCCAATCCCAGCGAGACGCGGCGGCTCTTGGCCTGCCCACGGCACAGGAAGCCGAACGGCTTGCAATCGCCCAGCGCGACGCCTTGTTAAACCGCAATAATCAGCCCGCCGCAGTAAATCAGGCACAGCTTCAGCAAATAGCAATCGAACAAGCCCAATTAAACATCGCCCAAATCGAAAGAACCATTGCAGATTTCCAACACGAAGAACGCGCAACCGTTTCGGGCACAGTTCTCAACACCTTTGTGGAAGCGGGAGAGGTTAGCATTTCCGGCCGCCCGCTTATGGAAATCGCAGACGTTTCAAACGAAAACCTGCTAATCGTAGTACACGTTCCCGAGAACGACAGCGGCGGCTTGGCAGAGGGGCTGGAGGTAGAAATCTCCGGCGCGGCAATAGGCACCCACCGCTACGAGGGATATATCGCCCTCATTCACCCCCTTGCCGCACCGCGCCAAATGGGCAACACCATGGAAACCGTTGTTACCGTAGAAATTTCCATTGCGGAAGAAACACGCCTTCGCGCAGGCAACACCGTTGACGCCGACATTATCACAAACATCAGCGAAGATACCCTTGTTGTACCCCTAATGTCCACCGTAAGCGCAGGCGGCGGCGAAACTTTCGTGTACATCGTAACCAACGACTCCACCCTGCAACGCCTTGACGTTACCCTTGGCGAATTTTCCGCAATGCACATCGAGGCAATCGGCGTTGAAAAAACCCACCGCGTTGTAAACAACCCCACAGGGGCTATGTACTGCGGCATGGTTGTAAGACCTGTTCAACCGCTGGTGACACAATGATAATTCAAATAGAAAACCTATTTAAGGTGTACCGTAACGGCTCTATAGAGGTTACGGCTCTTCGTGATGTCTCGTTTTCCGTGGGGGAGGGCGAATTTGTTTCCATCATGGGGCAGTCGGGGTCGGGGAAGTCTACGCTTATGAATATCCTTGGCTGTTTGGACACCCTTTCCGCAGGAAAATACTTCTTGGACGGCGAAGACGTTTCGTTAATCAAGGGCAAAAAACTTGCGCAAATACGCAACCGCAAAATCGGTTTCGTTTTCCAATCTTACAACTTGTTGCCGCGCCTTAACGCATTGCAAAACGTAGAACTGCCCATGATTTACGCGGGAACAAGCGGCAAAAAACGCCGCACCGCCGCGCTGGAAGCCCTTGACCGCGTTGGCCTAACCGAGCGAATCCACCACAAGCCCGCCGAACTTTCCGGCGGACAAAAACAGCGCGTTGCAATCGCCCGCGCCCTCGTAAACACGCCCTCCATTCTCCTCGCAGACGAACCAACAGGCAACCTTGACAGCCGCAGCGGCGAAGAAATCATGTCCATCTTCCAACGCCTAAACCGTGAGGGCGTAACAATCGTAATGGTCACGCACGAACCCGACATTGCCAACCACACCAACCGCATAGCCGCATTCAAAGACGGCAAAATCATTTCAGACGAGATAGTCGAAAATCCGATTCAGGTGTAATAAAAAAGTTCTCGGGGCTCTGCCCCGAACCCCGCAAACTTTTTGAAAAAAGTTTGAACAAAAACTTTAAATTTTGACTAGCGATAAGCTATACAACGCAATTCAAAAATCGCGCGAATGCGCGATTTTAGGATAGGGTCAAGGGATGAAATCCCTTGCAGGGGTGTGGGGACGGAGTCCCCACGACCTTTCTTTACAAATAGGAGTTGTTAAATCGTGAATATATTTGAAAGTATAACCTCTGCGGCGCATTCGGTTTTTGCGAACAGAATGCGGTCGGTGTTGACAATGCTGGGGATTATTATTGGTATATCGGCGGTTATTATGATAACGTCGATTGGGCAGGGCGTCCAGAATAGTATGAACGAGATGTTTGCGGAATTCGGCGCGGGTACGCTGATGGTAAATGTGCGGCAGAATGCGGCGAACCCCGCAACGCGGCGGGATATGCTTACGCTGGAAAGCGCGGCGTTTTTGGCGGAACACCCTGATGTTTCGGTTGTGTCTGTGGCGAGCGGGTCTAGTGCGAGGGTGCAGTTGCGGAATCCGTCGGAAACGTCGCACGTGCAGATTATCGGCGCGGACGAAAATTTGCGGCAAGCACAAAATGTAGATGTAAGATTCGGGCGGTTTTTGGCAAGCGTTGACGTTGACAGAGCCGCGCCAGTTGTCGTAATTGAGTCTACGCTGGCGCGGGAGATTTTCGGGCGCACAGACGTTGTTGGCGAAACTATCCGCGCTACGTTTTGGATGGGAACGGTGGATTTAACCGTAGTCGGCGTTTCGAGAAACAACGACCCAATGGCGGGAATGTTCGGAATGCCCACCACTGCGTATATTCCCATAACGTATTTTCAGCGGATACTAAATCGCGACGACGTTGTAGACCAGCTTCTGGTAATCGCGGAAGACCTCGACCGCTTGGACGAAACCGCAACAGAAGTTACGCGCCTGTTATCCGTTTTCCACGGCAACGAGGACAGATATCAGGTGACAACAATCATGAGCCAGATTGATATGTTAAGCGGGATTCTTTCCACCATAACGGGTTTTGTCGCGCTGGTTGCGTTTATCTCGCTGGCGGTGGGCGGTATCGGCGTTATGAACATCATGCTTGTTACCGTAACGGAACGCACGCGGGAAATCGGCATAAGAAAATCCCTTGGCGCGACCGAGGGAAATATCCGTTTTCAGTTTCTTGTTGAAGCAATGATTCTAACCGCATCGGGCGGAATTATCGGCATTTTCTTGGGCTATTACGGCGGCTTTGCCTTGGGCAGTTTGATGGGTCTTTCTCCCGCCGTAAGTATTCCGACCGTGGTTGGCACGGTGCTTGCGTCCAGCTTAATTGGCATTGCCTTCGGCGTTTATCCCGCGCACAAGGCGGCAAAACTTGACCCCATTGTGGCGTTGAGGTACGAGTAACCGAGAGGGGAATTTTCTTTGAGAAATCTAACGCTTCTTACAGATTTTTACGAACTTACAATGATGCAAGCGTACCACCATTCCGAGATAACAACGGGGCAAAAACGCACGGCTGTATTTGATATGTTTTACCGCGAAAACCCATGCGGCAACGGATACGCCGTTGTTGCTGGGCTTGCGCAAGTGGTTGACTATATTCGGGAGCTTGCGTTTCACGATGACGATATCGCCTATTTGCGCTCCACGGGCGTTTTTGGCGAGGAGTTTCTGGAATATCTGAAGGCGTTTAAATTTTCGGGAAGCATCAACGCCGTGCCTGAAGGGACGGTTGTTTTCCCCGGAGAACCGCTGGTTCAGGTTATCGCGCCTTTGCCGCAAGCGCAGTTGATTGAGTCTGCTGTTTTAAATATCATAAACCATCAAAGTTTGATTGCGACAAAAGCGGCGCGTGTTTGCGAAGCGGCTCGCGGCGACCGTGTTTTGGAATTCGGATTGCGCCGCGCACAGGGCCCTGACGCGGGATTATACGGCGCACGCGCGGCGATGATTGGCGGTTGTTACGGCACAAGCAATGTGCTTGCGGGGCAACTCTTTGATATCCCAGTGCAAGGCACACACGCCCATAGCTGGATAATGAGTTTTGAATCGGAAATTGAGGCGTTTCGCAATTACGCAAACCTCTACCCCAAGCCGTGTTTTCTTCTGGTGGACACCTACGACACGCTAAAATCGGGCATTCCCAACGCCATAAAAGTCTTTCGCGAAATGCAGGAAAAGGGCATAGCCCTTGAAAATTTCGGAATACGTTTGGACAGCGGCGACCTTGCTTATCTTTCCAAACGCGCACGAAAAATGCTGGACGAAGCAGGTTTCCCAACTGCCGTAATAAGCGCGTCCAACGACCTTGACGAACACATTATTGCAGAGCTTAAAGCCCAAGGCGCACAGATTTCGCTGTGGGGCGTAGGGACGCGCCTGATTACATCAAAAGAATACCCCGCTTTCGGCGGCGTATACAAACTCGCTTCGCTTTCCACAAGCGGCGGCGAATGGAAAAGCAAAATCAAACTTTCCGAAGACCCCCTAAAAGTAACCAACCCCGGTATAAAAAAAGTCTTTCGCCTATATGATGCCGCCTCGGGCAAAATGAAAGCCGACCTAATCGCCCTCGCCCACGAAGAATTCCACCCCTCCCACGACCTAACCATTTTCGACCCAATCGCCACATGGAAACAAATGCGCCTAAAGGCAAACCAATACACAATCCGCGAACTTCTCCAACCCGTTTTCATAGACGGCGAATGCGTACACACCCCCCTAACCGTCCCCGAAATCTGCGCCTACGCCGCCCGCGAACGCGCCACCCTATGGGACGAACACAAACGCCTAGTCCGCCCCCAGACCATGCCCATAGACCTATCCCAACAACTCTACGACCTAAAAAAACAGATGATTGAACAGTTGAGAGAGGACTAGAAAAGTTCTCGGGGCTCCGCCCCGAACCCCGCAAACTTTTTGAAAAAAGTTTGAACAAAAACTTTAAATTTTGACCGGCGATAAACAATGTCGCAATCAAAAACCGCGCGAATGCGCGGTTTTTAGTTAAAGTTTGGGTCAAGCCTTTTTAAAGGCTTGCGGGGTTCGGGGCAGAGCCCCGAGAACTTTCTTTCCCTATTTCTTACACTTAGGACAATTGCAACCGCGTTCGCATTGGGGGCGGTGTTCGAGTACTTTTATGTCGGCGGCGGGATAGATGTCTGTGACGGGGTCTTCGCCGTTTTTGACGCGGACGGATACGCGGGCGGTTTGCCGCAGGATGTTTATGCTTAGTACGTCGCCGTCGCCTGCGGGTGTGCGAACAAGGTCGCCTACGCCCGGCATTCCTTTCATTAGTTCGGCGTAGGTTTCTTCTTCGTATTTCAGGCAGCACATAAGTTTTCCGCACACACCTGATATTTTTGTGGGGTTAAGGCTTAGGCCTTGGTCTTTGGCGGACTTGATTGAAACGGGCTGGAACTCGTCCAAAAATGTGGCGCAACACAGGGCGCGGCCGCAAATGCCGATTCCGTTTAGCATTTTGGCTTCGTCGCGCACGCCTATCTGGCGCAGTTCGATGCGCATACGGAATGTTGCGGCAAGGTCTTTCACCAATTCGCGGAAGTCTACACGCCCGTCAGCCGTAAAATAGAAAATGATTTTGCTTAAATCAAACGTAAGCTCTACGTCTACAAGGTGCATATCCAAACCATGCTCTTTTATTTTTTCTTGGCAGGTTTCCTGCGCGTCTTGTTCGCGTTGACGGTTTTTTATTTCCTGTTCCGTGTCTTGTTCCGTTGCCAAACGCAAAACCTTGCGGATGGGTTGCGGCAAACTGCGCACGTCTGCGTCACGTTTTTCCAACGCCACAATGCCGTACTCCGCACCGCGCCCCGTTTCCACTATAACCGCCGCACCAAGCGGCAATTCTTCGCTACTAAATTTATGAGGGTCGAAATAATATACCTTGCCCACGTCTTTGAATCGTACACCTATTATTATCATTAAACACCACAACTCGCTCTCGTATTGAAATACATATTAGACCTGTTCTATTTTTACTGTAAATTGACGGATTCGTCAAGGAAATCAAAAAGCTAATCGTTGACATAACACGCGCAAAAAAGTTAGAATGTTTCCGAGAAAAAATTTTGGACACGAGGGACGTTTGATGATGGAGATAAGCATTACAAAAACGGATAAGCCACAGGAAAAGCCGCAAGGAGTTTTGGGCTTTGGGCGAATATTCACAGACCATATGTTTCTGATGGATTATAATGAAGAAAAAGGCTGGCACGATGCGCGTATTGTGCCTTACGGTAATTTAGAATTTTCGCCTGCGAGTGCGGTGTTGCACTATGGGCAAGAGACTTTTGAGGGGATGAAAGCATATGGCTCCGGCGGAAAATGCTATTTGTTCCGCCCGGATATGAACGCGAAGCGTTCAAACCTGTCCAATGTGCGGGTGTCAATTCCGCAATTTCCGGAGGACGATTATATCCAAGCGGTTAAAACGCTGGTTAAATTGGATGCGGATTGGATTCCCGAGGGCGATGACAGTTCGTTGTATATTCGCCCGTTTTTTATTGCAAACGACCCGTTCCTTGGCGTGGCTATTTCCAAAACATATCTTTTTGCGATAATTTTATGCCCTGCGGGGGCTTATTTCGGAAGCCTTGCGCCTGTGGGTATCCGTGTAGAGGACGAGTATGTACGTGCGGTTCGCGGTGGGACAGGCCGTGCGAAAACGGGCGGCAACTACGCGGCAAGCATGGCGGCATTGGCGCGGGCGCAGGCAGAAGGTTGCGCACAGGCAATGTGGTTGGACGGCGTAGAGCGCAAATATATTGAAGAAGTAGGCACAATGAACATCTTTTTCAAAATAAACGGCAAAATAGTAACACCCGCCCTTAGCGAAAGTATTTTAAGCGGCGTAACCCGCGACAGCATAATAACCCTGTGCAAAGATTTTAATTTGACTGTGGAAGAACGACCCATAACCATAGACGAACTCATCGCCGCGGCAGAAAGCGGCGAACTGGAAGAGATATTCGGCACAGGAACGGCGGTGGTAATTTCCCCCGTAAACAAACTGCGCTACAAAGGGCGCGACATAATGGTGGGCAACGGCGACACGGGCGAAACAAGTCGCAAGCTTTACGATACACTAACCGCAATCCAGCGCGGCAAAGCCGAAGACAAATTCGGATGGCGCATGGAGATATGAACCGCATAAAAAAACCACGTTGCGGAAACGCATATGTAGTGGTGGTTTTTGTGTCGCTGGCGGTGATTTCTGTCGCGCTTGCAACGCTTAGTGTGACTGCGGCAAGCAGAAATACTACCGCAAGATACAGCAACTTTGCGGGGCTTTACGACCTTGCGGTTGCGGGAACCGAGCAAATGTTTAACTTTATGGCGCGGGAATTTGAAAAACATGGCGATATGTCGCTGTTGGTTGGCAGGCTTGCGTACACTTTCGATTCGGGATATTGGGGCTATCGGCGCGAGTGGCGGCTGGCGGTGGATTTCCATTGCGAAAACGGCGAGACCAACCTGCGCGATTATTTCCGCGCATTCACAACCGTCCGTGCCGTGGCGGGCGGCAGATTTTACATAGAAACACGCATTGGCAAATATTATGGCGGCGGCGTAGGGCAAGAAACCGTGGTTCGTTCAACGGTTCTTCCAAATGCTCTTGACGTTAATACCCTTGAAATGGTAGAGTTATTGAGACTGGCAAACTAAGAAAATTTCTAAGAAATTTCTAATGGGGCTGAAAAAATGATTGCGCCTGATTATTATTACGAATCGGTTTTTCAGATTCCATACGACGAATTATGGAAGAAGAACATTCGCGGTCTTATCTTCGATATAGACAACACCCTGACTCGTTTCGATGAAATGCAGCCGTCTGCAAAAATTGTCGCGCTTTTAAGCAAGCTGGAGCGCATGGGTTTTCGCATTTGCTTGTGTACCAACAACACAAACAAGCGGCTTGGGCGTTTCAACGAAAATTTAAGCTATCCGGGAATTGCAAACGCAATTAAGCCGCTTACACGCGGGCTGAAATACGCAATGCAAACCATGGGAACAAAACCCGCGAACACCGTAATCATCGGCGACCAGCTTCTTTCGGATATTTGGGCGGGCAAAAACGCAAAAATTACCACTATTTTAGTAAAGCCCATTTCGGATAAAGATTTTATTTTGGTTAAAATGAAAAGGGTAGTTGAACGGTTTATTCTTCGCAAGTATTTTGAAGATTTAAAATTGAAATGAAATCACAAAGCGGCTTCACAATTCTGGAACTTACCGTAGCCGTTGCCGTTTTACTTTTAGCCGCAAGCGTTATTTTTCTCGGTACACGCGTTGATTACCGCCGCGGCCTTCAAAACGCCGCCCTTGTGCTTCAGGCAGATATGCGGTACGCACAGCGCAGGGCTATCACAGAAGGGCAACGCGTTGGTATTCAGTTTTGCGCGGTACACAACCGTTACAGCGTTATCACTCAAAACCCGCTGTATCATCATCGCTTTGTTTATTTTCCGTATGGCGTTCAAATTTATTCGTACTACCTTTTGCGAAACAGATTCATGTATTTGCCTCGCGGAACAATCGAACGCGCAGGCAACGTGATTTTGCGGAACGGGCAGTACACAATACGCATAACCACAACAGTTGGCGGGGGGCAGGCTGTACTTCATCCGATAATGTCGGATTAGGCCGGAGGGGATAGAATGTCTTTTGTAATGGAAAACTATATGGAGGAAATTCTCCGCGAAAAAATGCCGGGTATCTTGGATTCCATGCCGGAAATTTGCAGGTGCGAGCGTTGCGATACGGACAGGCTTGCATACGCGCTTAACAATATCACGCCAAAGTATATTGCCACACCAAAAGGCAAGCTTTATACCAAATTGCAAACTTTGGAGGGGCAGTTTGACACGGATATTGTTCGCGCAATCACAGATGCGGCGGTGCGTGTAGACCAATTCCCCCGCCACGACGAAGAAGAGAATTAATTTCAAAAAATAAAAGAAAAGAGGCTTTTATGATTTCAGCAGGTGATTTTAAAAACGGACTTACAATTGAATTAGAGGGCGGCATTTACATTATCAATGACTTCCAACACGTTAAACCGGGCAAGGGCGCGGCGTTTGTGCGCTCTACCTTAAAAAATTTGGAAACAGGCTCGACCGTAGAGCGCACTTTTCGCCCAAGCGAAAAAATGCCACGCGCCCACATAGACCGCCGCGACCTGCAATACCTGTACACAGACGGCGAACTGTACCATTTCATGGATAACGAAAATTTTGAACAACTTGAACTTAACGCCGCAGACATTGGCGACAGCCTTACTTTTGTAAAAGAAAACGAAACCGTGCAGGTGCTTGTACACAATGGCAGAATTTTCGGCATAGAGCCGCCCATGCACGTAGAGCTTGAAATAACCGAAACCGAACCGGGCTTTAAAGGCGACACGGCACAAGGCGCGACAAAACCCGCCACAGTTGAAACAGGCGCGACAATAAAAGTTCCCCTGTTCGTAAACCCGGGCGAAAAAGTTAAAATAGACACCCGCACCGGCGAATATCTGGGGCGCGTTTAGTCAATTTTGTTCCGTTTAAAAAATCGAAAAACTTTCCAGCATACAATCTCTCTCCTTGCTAATAATATGACCGTAGCAATCACGCTACGAAACATAAATGAGGGGAGAGATTAATTGTGTCTAGGAATAAAACAGCAGTTCCCGAAGCCAGAGCAGCGTTGGACGCTTTCAAATATGAAGTTGCAAGCGAAATTGGTGTACCTTTGAAACAAGGCTACAATGGTGACCTCACATCTGCACAAAACGGTTCCGTTGGCGGATACATGGTTAAAAAAATGATTGAAGCACAACAACGCCAAATGGCAGGCAAGTAAGTACAAAGCTTTTAACATTAAAACCCGCGCAGATTTGCGCGGGTTTTATATTGCGGTGATTGCGGCACTTTCACTTAAACGTCCAAAATTTGTTAATCAAAAAGTTAAGCGGCACTGTGATAAACAGATTCAAAAGCGGCGCAAGAAATTCCGAAATGCCCAAAACTTCCACCATCAAAACCAAAGTGCCCAAACTAAGCAAAAACGTAAACCCATATGCGGCATAGCTTTTTGCAAGCTGAACCCGTGCAGAACTTTCGCTTTCTTTAAACACAAACTTTCGGCTCCAAAAAAACGCATTAAGAACGCTAACCACAAACGCGCACACGCTTGCAATTACATAATGCACACCAATCGCCACAAGCAAATAGTACACCGCCAAATTTACCGCCGTATTAGAAACACCCACAATCCCGAATTTCACAAACTGCACAAAAAGCTTTTTCATCCCGCACCTCTTCTGCCGCAAATTGTGGAACAGCCAAGCCGCCATTTACATAGTATGCAAATATGTACAACTCTAAAAACGAGGAGAAATGATTATGAATTGTAATTGCGCAAGCGGTTGCCATCAGTGCAGCCCCGAATCTGTTAAGGAACAAATCTTCAACTGCCCCGGAACACAACAAGTAATCAAACATCGTCACATCGTAAAACACCAACACGACATCGTAAACGAATACGACGTCATCCACGAACACGAGTTTAACACCCGCGATGTAGTACGCGAACGCCAAGTAGTACGCAACAACGATTGCTCTTCCCACACGCCAAACTACTGCGGCGACGCGTGCGACGACCCTTGCAACAATCCCTGCAACAACCCATGCGCAATGCCAATGCGCTGGGGCAGACGCTGGTAAGGATTTTTTCTGAACAAAGGAAAAGGTCGCGGGGGCTCTGCCCCCGCACCCCCGGAAACTTTTGAAAAAGTTTCATCAAAACTTTAACTTAAAACCGCGCATTCGCGCGGTTTTTGATTTACGACTTAGTTTATCGCTAGTCCAAATTTAAAGTTTTTGTTCAAACTTTTTTCAAAAAGTTTGCGGGGTTCGGGGTGGAACCCCGAGAACTTTTCTGTTAAAAATTTAATCTCTCGGCTTCATCGTGGGAAAAAATATTACGTCGCGGATGGAGGCGGAGTTTGTGAGTAGCATTATTAGGCGTTCTATGCCGATGCCCATTCCGCCTGTGGGTGGCATTCCGTATTCCACGGCGGTTAGGAAGTCTTCATCTGTCATGTTGGCTTCTTCGTCGCCGGCTTGGCGCAGTTCCTCTTGGTGCTTGAAACGGGCGCGTTGGTCTATGGGGTCGTTTAGTTCGGAGTAGGCGTTTGCGGTTTCGTTGCCCGCGATAAACAGCTCGAAGCGTTCTGTGTAATCGGGGTTGTTTGGGATTCGCTTTGTGAGGGGGGATATTTCTACGGGGTAGTCGAGGAGGAATGTGGGCTGAATTAGGTGCTTCTCTGCGAATTCCTCGAAGAAAAGGGAGAGGATGTCGCCCTTGGAATGATGCTTCTCGAAGTGGACTTTGTGGGCTTTTGCGGCGGCTTTTGCGGCTTCCGTGTCTGCGATTTCGTTAAAGTCTACGTTGGCGTATTGTTTTACTGCGTCAATCATCGTTATGCGGGCGAAGGGTTTTCCGAAATCAATTTCGTGTTCGCCATAAGTTATTTTTGTTGTGCCGTTTACTTTTTCGCAAACGGTGCGAATTAATGATTCTGCAAGTTCCATCATGCCGTGATAATCTGTGTACGCTTCGTAGAGTTCCAGCATAACAAATTCGGGGTTGTGACGGGTGGAAATACCTTCGTTGCGGAAGTTGCGCCCCATTTCGTAAACGCGCTCCAGCCCGCCCACGATAAGGCGTTTAAGAGGGAGTTCAAGTGCAATGCGCAGATACATATGCATATCCAAAGTATTATGATGCGTTACAAACGGACGCGCCGCCGCACCGCTTGGCACGGTTTGCAAAACAGGCGTGTCAACTTCAAGATATCCGCGCCCGTCCAAAAACTCGCGGATTCCCTTGATGATTGCCGTACGCTTTATGAACGTCTCTTTGATGTCGGGGTTCACGATTAGGTCTACATACCGTCTGCGATAACGCGCCTCTGTGTCGCGCAGACCGTGCCATTTTTCAGGCAGGGGTTGCAACGCCTTTGCCAAAAGCGTAATCTCCTTCGCCTTAACGGAAATTTCGCCCTTCTGCGTTTTAAAAACCTCGCCCTGTATTCCAACTATATCGCCGATATCAAACTGCTTGAACCGCGAGTATTCCTCTTCGCCAATCGCGTCCCGCGCCACATACGACTGTATGCGCCCGCTCCTATCTTGCACGTCAATAAACGATGCCTTGCCCATCACGCGCTTTGTCATCACGCGCCCCGCAATGCCCACCGCTTTGCCTTCAAATGCGTCAAAGCCTTCTTGCACCTCCGCACTGTGCGCCGTAACCTCATACGTTACGTGCCTGAACGGGTCCAGCCCTGCGGCTTGCAGTGCTTCCAGTTTCTCCCGCCTTACACGCTGCTGCTCGTGTTCGTCTTGTAAATTGATATTCGTTTCTTCCATTATAGTAGTCTCCTTTTTTAAGCCGAATAAAACCACGGGCTTTCACCCGCCACTGCAAGCAACATTTTAGCATTGTTTCATTCCTGTTTCAATAACGCCGCGTTTGTTCCCACCATCATCGCAACCATCGCCGCCACCATATATCATCATTCTTCGGTAAATCCTTTGCAACCATAGTGAAAAAATTTATGTTTACAAGAATTACAATACCCACTGCAAAAAGAGCGAAAAGCACCCCAAATCCCGGTGGCAATGGGAATCTTGGCGCATTTGGAGATATGTTTCGCAGGAAAGCCCCCTCAATGTCATACATACGGACATATCCTCTTCTTTGTATGACATACACATTACCATCATTATCGATATATTCCGGAAGACTGTTGTTTCGGAATTCGGCAAGTTCATTCCCTTCAACCGGTCTTCTCTCGCTAACTAAATAACCATCTCTAAATGAAAAAACACCACCTCTTGCCGCTGCAACATATACAGTGTCTTCGTTGTCAATATAAAATGTAAACATTCCGCTACCCGCAGGAACTGCAAATCTGTATAAAAATACGCCTGTGTTATCGTAAACTTGAATTGAATTATTTATGCCTGTGCCAAAATACACATTTCCAACATTATCAACCACAATTCCGTTCATTCCCCACAGCGGCAATTCATCATAAAACCGCCCAATCCTTCCCTGTGGAATACTCCCTATGCTCACAAACGTAGTCGCAACGCCAAATAACACCAAGTGCAAACATAAAATCGTAATCGAAATTTTTAATTTGTTCATGATTTCACCACATTCGTTTACAAATCCCTAAATCCGTGAACGCAAGTTCGGAACACCATCTAATAATATGTACCCGTGAAAAAAATTAAAGTTTGAGGGGGAGGGGGAATTGGGGGAGAGGGAACTTTTCAAAGTTCCCTCTCCCCCAAGGTCTTTCCTTAACTCTCTACACTATTTTCCTGTTGCTGTTCAGGTTTTGCTTCTGCGCGTGCGACGGTGGGGTAAAACAAATCATCATCGTCTTCGTCGGAGTAGCCGGGTGCGTTTTCCACTTCAATGGAGCGGTAAACGGGCATACCCGTACCTGCGGGAATAAGCTGCCCGATTATTACGTTTTCTTTCAAGCCGATTAAGCGGTCTTCTTTTCCGCGAATGGCTGCCTCTGTAAGGACGCGGGTGGTTTCTTGGAAGGACGCGGCGGAAAGGAAGGAATCGGTTGCGAGGGACGCCTTTGTTATTCCCAAAAGAACACGTGTTCCCGTTGCGGGTTCGCCGCCTTTGGCAACGGTTTCTTTGTTGATTTCTTCAAATTCCAGCCAGTCGATTAGAGAGCCCGGAAGCAAATCTGTATCGCCGTTTTCGTCAATTTTGATGCGTTTCAGCATTTGGCGCACGATTACCTCAATGTGTTTGTCGTTGATATCTACGCCGTGAAGGTCGTATACGCGCTGAACTTCTTGAAGCATATAGTCCTGTACGCCGCGTAAGCCCTTGATTTTTAAGATATCGTGGGGGTAAACGCTACCTTCGGTGAGTTCTTCGCCCGGTTCAATTGTTTGCCCCGTGTAAACTTTTATGCGCGAGCCGTAGGGAATCAGGTATGCTTTTTCTTCGCCCGACTCGTCGTTTGTGATGATAACTTCACGCTTTTTCTTGTTGTCGGAAACGGTAACGCGTCCGCCAAATTCTGCGATAATTGCAAGCCCTTTGGGTTTGCGGGCTTCAAAAATTTCTTCAACACGCGGCAGACCCTTTGTGATATCGTCGTTTGTTGCAACGCCGCCCACTTGGAAGGTACGCATTGTAAGCTGTGTACCCGGTTCGCCAATGGACTGCGCCGCGATAATCCCGACAGATTCACCAATGCGCACTGCGCGTCCGCTTGCCATGTTCGCGCCATAGCACTTGGAGCAAAGCCCAATGCGGGAGCGACAGGTAAGAACGGTGCGCACAAGCACTTTTTCGATGCCTGCGGCTTCAATGGCTTCAGCTTGGTCTGGGGTGATAAGGGTGTCGGCGGTTGCCAAAACCGCGCCCGTTTCGGGGTGGGTGATATCGTTAATTGTCCAGCGGCCGCGGATACGGTCTACAAGCGGCTCAATTACTTCTTCGCCGTCCACAAAAGCGTGTACATACAAGCCCGGTTTTTCCTCGTCCTCTTTTACGCAGTCTTCCTCGCGGATGATAATGTCCTGCGAAACGTCAACCATGCGGCGGGTAAGATACCCCGAGTCCGCAGTACGAAGCGCGGTATCGGAAAGACCCTTTCTGGCACTATGGCCGGAGATGAAATATTCAAGAACGGTAAGACCTTCGCGGTAGTTGGAACGCACGGGAATCTCCAGCGTTTTACCTGTGGGGCTTGCAAGCAAGCCGCGCATTCCAGCCATTTGTTTCATCTGAATTTTAGAACCCCTCGCGCCCGAGTCAAGCATCATGAAAACGCTGTTTTCGTGGGAAAGGTTTTCCATCAAGTCCTCTGTAACTTTGTCTGCGGCGTCTGCCCAAATTTTTAAAACTTTGTCGCGGCGTTCGTCGTCGGTCATTAGCCCGCGGTGGAACATTTTATAAATGCCCTCAATAGACAGTTCGGCTGCTTCCAAAATTTGCGGCTTTGTGCCGGGAACTTCCATGTCGGAAACCGAAACCGAAAGCGCGGATTGTGTTGCAAAACGGAAGCCCAAATCCTTGATATTGTCCAGTGTGATAGACGTATCCACACTGCCGTATTTGTTGATACAACGGTTTACAATTTTGCTCAACATTTTGTTGTTTACAAGGCAATTTATTTCGTAGGAAAGTTTATCTGTTTCGCGGTCAACAAAGCCCAAATCCTGCGGAATGGCTTGGTTGAAAATTACGCGCCCGGGTGTGATGTCCACTAAGCGGCTTTCGCCCGTTTCTTCACAGGTGCGGCGCACTTTAATTTTTGCGTGAAGATGAACTTCGCCGTTGCTGTACGCAAGTACGGCTTCTTCATCAAAAGCAAAAACCTTGCCTTCGCCAAGGCGGTTTTCGCGCTCCAGCGTGAGGTAATAAATTCCCAAAACCATATCCTTTGTGGGAACGGTGATCGGCATACCATCGGAAGGTTTTAACAGGTTGTTTGGCGCAAGCAAAAGGAAGCGACATTCCGCCTGTGCTTCAACGGAAAGCGGAACGTGAACAGCCATTTGGTCGCCGTCAAAGTCTGCGTTATATGCGGCGCAAACAAGGGGGTGCAACATCAAAGCGCGACCCTCAACCAGAACAGGCTCAAACGCCTGAATCCCCAGCCTGTGCAGTGTTGGTGCGCGGTTAAGCATAATCGGGTGTTCTTTTATAACATCTTCAAGCGCGTCCCAAACACGGGGCTCAAGTTTTTCAACCATACGCTTTGCAGACTTTATATTATGCGCATCGCCCGAGCCTACAAGTTTTTTCATAACAAACGGCTTGAACAATTCAATTGCCATTTCACGCGGCAATCCGCATTGGTAAATTTTAAGTTTGGGCCCCACCACGATAACGGAACGCCCCGAGTAGTCTACGCGCTTACCCAAAAGGTTTTGGCGGAAACGTCCTTGTTTACCCGTGAGCAAATCCGAAAGGGATTTTAGTGCGCGGTTGCCGGGGCCTGTTACAGGCCGCCCGCGCCGTCCGTTGTTGATTAGCGCGTCAACGGCTTCTTGAAGCATACGCTTTTCGTTGCGCACAATGATATTGGGTGCGCCAAGGTCAAGCAAACGCTTTAAGCGGTTGTTGCGGTTAATCACGCGGCGGTACAGGTCGTTTAAATCTGATGTTGCAAAACGTCCGCCGTCCAACTGCACCATGGGGCGCAAATCGGGCGGGATAACGGGAATAGCATCGCAAATCATCCACTCGGGGCGGTTGCCCGACAGGCGGAAAGATTCGATTACTTCCAACTTTTTCATATAGCGCAGACGCTTTTGCCCCGTGGAGTCTTTTAACAGATTTTTAAGCTCTTCGCTTTCGGCTTCAAGGTCGATTGCAAGAAGCAACTCTTTAACGGCTTCCGCACCCATTCCAACGCGGAATGTAGGCACACGTTGCGTACCAATTGTACGATATATGCCGTGTTCTTCCTTCGCGTCATTGTACTCCTTTTCCGTGAGAAGGGTTTTGGGTTGCATACCCGTGTCGCCGCCGTCCAGCACAACATATGCGGCGAAGTACAAAATCTTTTCCAGTGCGCGTGGCGACATCCCAAGGATAAGCCCCATGCGGCTGGGGATTCCGCGAAAATACCAGATATGTGAAACAGGCGCGGCAAGTTCGATATGCCCCATGCGCTCGCGCCTAACTTTGCTTTTTGTAACCTCAACGCCGCAACGGTCGCAAACCACGCCTTTGTAACGAATACGCTTATATTTTCCGCAGTGGCATTCCCAGTCCTTGTTGGGGCCAAAAATGCGCTCGCAAAACAAGCCGTCACGCTCAGGTTTTAGTGTGCGGTAGTTGATTGTTTCCGGCTTTTTAACTTCGCCGCGACTCCATTCGCGGATTTTCTCCGGCGAAGCAAGCCCTATTTTTATTGAGGAGAATGACATTGCCTGTTCCATTTTTTCAGGTTTTATATCCACCATCTTTATTCCTCCTCTTTGAATAAATCAAAATCAGCGTCGGTGATATCGTCTTCCAAAACGAAATCATCGGGGAAATCATCTTCAAGTTCAAGCTCGAAATCGGCGGGAACGTCCGGTACTTCGTCTAAGCTTAGCGTTTCGGGTACGGCATCGGGTGCGCCGCTTTCGTCCGTCATTGCAGAAGCGTCTGCGGTGATGTCCACCTCAAGCATTTCGTCTTGTTCGGGTTCATCGTCGTCATCGCTTGCTTCAAGTGCGTCCGCAGGTGCGTCATCGGATTCTTCGCCGTGCGCCGCTTTCGCGCCGCCGCGCCGTATATATCCGTGGTCGTTGTCCGACTCCAGCCCCTCAAGGTTTACGTCAACATTTAGTTCTTCGCCGTCTTCCACGGATTCTTTTATAACAACTTCCGTGTCGTCTGCCATAAGAACTTTTACGTCCAAGCACAGTGCTTGCAACTCTTTGAGAAGAACCTTAAACGATTCGGGAACGCCCGGCTCGGGGATGTTTTCGCCTTTAACAATTGCCTCGTAGGTTTTTACGCGACCAACAATATCGTCTGATTTAACCGTAAGAATTTCCTGCAAGGTGTAGCTTGCGCCGTAAGCTTCCAACGCCCAAACTTCCATCTCTCCGAAACGCTGACCGCCAAACTGGGCTTTTCCGCCCAACGGCTGTTGCGTAACAAGGGAGTAAGGGCCTGTGGAACGCGCATGAATTTTATCGTCAACCAAGTGGTGAAGTTTCAGGTAATGCATAAAGCCCACGGTGATGGGATTGTCGAACTCCTCACCGCTTCTGCCGTCACGTACTTTGATTTTGCCGTTGCGGTCAATGGGTACGCCTTTCCATTCATCACGATGGTCTTTATTTTCGTCAAGTTGGCGGAAAATTTCATCATCTAAAATATCGCGCCATCTTGCCGTAAATTCGTCCCACTCCAGATTTACATAGTCGTTGGCAAGGTCTAGCGTGTCCATGATATCAATTTCGTTCGCGCCGTCGAAAACGGGGGTCGCCGCTTTCCATCCAAGACATTTTGCCGCAAGCCCAAGGTGAACTTCCAGCACCTGCCCGATATTCATGCGGGACGGTACGCCAAGGGGGTTAAGCACGATATCCAGCGGCCTGCCGTTGGGAAGGAAAGGCATATCTTCCACGGGAAGCACTTTTGCAATAACACCCTTGTTTCCGTGGCGGCCTGCCATTTTGTCGCCCACGGAGATTTTACGTTTTTGCGCGATATACACGCGCACAAGCTGGTTTACACCGGGGGGAAGCTCGTCACGTTTTGTACCGGGCGCAAGGTCACTGCGGTTGTCTCGGGTAAAAACTTTTACGTCAACAATAATTCCGCTTTCACCATGGGGAACGCGCAAAGACGTATCCCTTACTTCACGCGCTTTTTCACCGAAAATAGCGCGGAGAAGCCGCTCTTCCGCAGTAAGTTCCGTTTCACCTTTCGGCGTAACTTTTCCAACTAAAATATCATTCGGCCCAACTTCCGCGCCGATTCTAATTATTCCGTCTTCGTCAAGGTCTTTCATTGCGTCTTCGCCCACATTGGGGATGTCGCGGGTTATTTCTTCGGGACCCAGTTTTGTGTCACGGGCTTCCGCTTCGTATTCCTCAATGTGAATGGAAGTGTAAACATCATCACGAACAAGGTTTTCGCTTAGAAGAATCGCGTCCTCGTAGTTGTAACCTTCCCACGCCATAAACCCGATTAGCGGGTTTTTGCCCAGCGCGAGTTCGCCATTATCGGTTGAAGGGCCGTCTGCAATTACTTGCCCCGCGTGTACTTTCTGCCCCTTTGTAACAATGGGGCGTTGATTTATGCACGTTCCTTGGTTGGAACGAGTGAATTTTGCCAATTTATAATGATGCCTTTCCCCATCGTCACCGCGCACGCTAACGTGGTTTGCGGCAACGTCTTCGACCGTTCCCGCAACGGCGGTTGTCATAACAACGCCCGTATCCAGCGCGACTTTGTACTCCATGCCCGTGCCGACAACAGGTGCATCCGTTGTCATAAGCGGCACGGCTTGGCGTTGCATATTTGAACCCATCAAAGCGCGGGAAACGTCGTCGTTCTCAAGGAACGGGATAAGCGCGGTTGCAACGGATACAATTTGTTTTGGCGAAACGTCCATAAGGTCGATACGGGACGGGTCAAATTCTTGAATCTCGTCACGGAAACGCCCTTGAACGCGCTTGTTTTTGAAGCGACCTTCATCCGTAAGCGGCTCGTTTGCCTGTGCTATGATATAGTTTTCCTCTTCGTCCGCGGTTACGTAAATGAAATTGCTTGTAACAAGCGGTACTTCTCCCGCACGTTTTTCAACAAAACGGTAGGGTGCTTCAATAAAGCCGTATTCGTTGATACGCGCATAGGTTGCAAGGGAGTTAATCAGCCCAATGTTGGGGCCTTCGGGCGTTTCAATCGGACACATACGCCCGTAGTGGGAGCTGTGAACGTCACGGACTTCAAAGCCCGCACGGTCGCGGGAAAGACCGCCCGGCCCGAGTGCGGAAAGGCGGCGTTTATGGGAAAGCTCGTCCAGCGGATTGGTCTGCCCCATGAACTGAGAAAGCTGTGACGAACCAAAAAATTCCTTTATCGCCGCCGTAACGGGGCGGATATTGATTAGTGCTTGCGGCGTTACAATGTCCATATCTTGGATGGTCATGCGCTCTTTAACAACGCGCTCCATACGGGTAAGCCCGATACGGAACTGGTTTTGCAAAAGCTCACCAACCGCACGAATGCGGCGGTTGCCCAAGTGGTCTATGTCGTCCACAAGCCCAACGCCGAACTCCACGCCGATTGCATATGAAATTGATGCCATGATATCTTCAAACATAATGGTTTTCGGCAACAATTTGTTCATGTTTTGTTTGATTAGTCGTTCAAGCTCGTCCTTGTCCTGTGTTTCCAAAAGGGCGCGCAGGTACGGGTAATAAACTTTCTCCTGAATGCCGAAATCTTTGGCGGAAAGCCCGTATGGTTCAAGGTATTGGTCTATGTCAACGGTCATGTTTGAAAGAACGCGCAAGGTGCGGTCTTCTTCCACTAAAATATCAACGTGGGGACAACCCGCGTTTTGAATTGCGTCCGCAAGTTCCGTCGTAAGTTCTGTTCCTGCTTCCGCGATAATTTCTCCGCTGTCGGGGGAAACGGCGTTTTCCGCCAAAATACGCCCGCGCACACGGGATTTAAGCGACAGTTTTTTGTTGAATTTATAACGCCCGACTTTCGCAAGGTCGTATCTTTTCGGGTCGAAAAACATATTATTAAGAAGCGATTGAGAACCTTCAACCGTTGGCGGTTCACCGGGACGAAGGCGTTTGTACGCCTCAACAAGTCCTTCTTCGTGGGTTTTTGCAATATCTTTTTCAATTGTTGCAAGAATTTTGGGGTCATCGCCGAACTTAGCAAGAATTTCCTCGTCCGTGCCAACGCCCAGAGAGCGCATTAAAACAGTAACGGGAACTTTGCGCGTGCGGTCTATACGAACATAAAAAACATCATTGGAGTCTGTGTCAAATTCCAACCACGCGCCTCTGTTTGGTATTACGCTGGCTGAAACAAGAATTTTACCAACTTTGTCATGTTCGATTCCGTAATAAATGCCGGGCGAGCGCATAAGTTGGCTTACAATTACACGTTCCGCGCCGTTTATAATAAATGTGCCGTTTTCCGTCATAAGCGGAAAGTCGCCCATAAAAATGTCTTGCTCTTTAATCTCGTCCACTTCTTTGTTATGCAACCGACACTTTACACGCAAAGAAGCGGCATACGTGGCATCCCGCTCTTTACATTCGTCTATTGTGTACTTGGTTTTTTCGTCAAGTTTAAGGTCAATCAGGTCTAAAACAAGGTTGCCGCTGTAGTCTGTGATGGGGGAAATGTCATGAAATACCTCCCGCAGACCTTCGTTGATAAACCAATTGTAACTCTCTTTTTGAACCTCAATAAGATTCGGAATTTCTAAAACTTCGGCAATCCGCGAGTAAGTAGCCCGCGCAGGCCCCGGGCCTTGCGTTGAACGCACCCTGTTTTTCTCCACTGTAGCAACCCCTTTTTAGCGTTTTATAACGATTTAACCCTGTGCGAGAAAAAAATGTTGAAATTTTGTGTGGCGTGTGTTAGTCTTACGGCACACATAGAGTGGGCAAGTGTCCCCTTCACCACAAAAATCGATACCACTTCACAGCATATCATGACAAAATTTTACTGTCAAGCATATTTTTTGAAATTATACATATAATTTTTTTCCAACTTAAATGGTTTTTAGTAACTTCAACAAAAACTCCCATGCGCGTGCGGTGGATGAGATTGACAGTCTTTCGCCGGGGGTGTGGTAGTCGTGGGCGTTGGGGCCGAAGGAGATTATGTCAAGGCTGATATTTTTTTCGGCAAATTTTGCGGAGAATATTCCGCACTCAAGACCGCCGTGTACTGCGGTTGCAAGGGCTTCGCGGCTGAACAGCGATTTGTAGGCTTGTTGCGCGGTTTTAAGCAAAGCGGAATTTGGGTTGTACGGCCATGCGGGGCTTCTTTGCAAGAAGTTTAATTCCGCGCCGAGGTATTCTGCAAGGGCGGATATTTGGGCTTCAATTTGGCGTGTATAAAATGAAGCCGCGCCGCGTGGCATTGCAGAAATTTTTACATAATCGGCGGCTGTTTCTGCCACGCCTATGTTGCAGGATGCATTCACCAGCCCGTCTATTTCGCGGCTTTCCGAAATTACACCCGTGGGGATAAGCAATAACGCGCTTATTACCTTGCGGGTGTTTTCTTTTGTAAGCACGGAAATGTTTTGCGTTTGGCAATCCGAAATGTCATGCGCTATTTTTAATCCGCTGTCGGTTGCGCGGAATTGTTCCGAAAAATTAGCGGCGAGTTCGTTAAGATTTTTGGTAACAGCTTCCTTGTCGCTTGACGGAAAGATAATCGTTGCGGTTGCTTCACGCGGGATAGCGTTTACCTTCATGCCGCCCGAAATTTCCGAAAGAAAAACGTCACCGCCCGTGTATGCGGCGTCCAGCAAAAAGCCGAGAATCCGCAAGGCGTTTCCGCGCTCTTGGTTTATATCGCCGCCCGAATGCCCGCCCTTCAGCCCTTTAACCGAAATTTTACAACACACAGGCGCGGAAATTTCCGCGTGATTTCGCGTTATCGGAATTGTAATTTCCGCCGTTGTTCCCGCCGCGCAACCCATTGTAAAAGTAGTGTCGTCACTGCTGTCAAGGTTTAACATCCTTGTGCCTTTAAGCCCGCTTATATCAAGATTTTCCGCGCCGCTCATGCCTGTTTCTTCTTCCGTTGTAAGGATTATTTCCAGCGGCGGATGCTCGAATTTGCCCGCGATAAGTGCCATGCACATTGCAACGCCAATGCCATTATCCGCGCCAAGAGTTGTCCCCCTTGCTTGCAGATAGTCGCCGTCAACATACAAATCCAGCGGGTCGCGGGTAAAATCATGCTGTGTGTCCGCGTTTTTTTCGCAAACCATATCCAAGTGCGCCTGCAAAATTATCGGCTCTTTGCCCTCAAAACCCGCCGCCGATTTCTTTATGATTAAATTATTCCAATCGTCTTGCGCAACTTCCGCGCGGTTTTGCCGCGCAAATTCGGCTACATAATCGCTAACAGCCTTCTCGTTTCCCGAACCACGCGGGATTTTGCTTATCTCATAAAAATTGCTAAACACTACTTTCGGCTCAAGTTGGTTCATGGTTTTACACGCTCCTCTAAATATTAAGTTCTCGGGGTTCCACCCCGAACCCCGCAAACTTTTTGAAAAAAGTTTGAACAAAAACTTTAACATGGACTAACGGTAAACTTTGTCGAAATACCAAAACCGCGCGAATGCGCGGTTTTAAGTTAAAGTTTTGATGAAACTTTTTCAAAAGTTTCCCGGGGTTTGGGGCGGAGCCCCAAGGTTTTACACAAAATTATCGTGCGAAAAAATATTCCGCAAGTGCGACGCCGCTGTCAAAATATTTGCCGCTTGCACTGCCGCTGTCTTCGGAAAAAGCGTGGCTTTCGTCCGAAATTTGGCGCGTGCTGTCGAAAAGGACGAAGGGCACGGGTTCGGGGGCGTGGGTGCGGGTTTCTACGGGGGTGAGATGGTCGGGGAGAATTAAAATGCGATATGGTTCGCCGCAGTTTTGCAGATACTCGTGAACGGTTTTGAAAACGCGGCGGTCGATGTATTCCAGCGAAAGAAGTTTTCCGTCCAAGTCGCCGCTGTGCGAACATTCATCAGGGGCTTCTACGTGCAGAAAAACGAAGTCTTTGCCGGATTCAAAAGCGTCAATTGCGTACTGCGCCTTGCCCTCGTAGTTTGTGTGAAGCGTGCCTGTCGCGCCCGGAACAGACGGGCAGTTGAAGCCCGCGCATCCGCCTATGCCTTTCAGCAAGTTTACGGCGGTAATCATGGTGCCTTTCACGCCGTATTTTTCGTGGTGATTTCCCAGCGACATTTTTTTGCCCTGCCCCCAAAACCAAATGCAGTTTGCGGGCGGCTTGCCGTTTTTCACGCGCTCTATGTTAAGCGGATGATTTTTCAGAAGCTCAAAGCTTTTTTGCATAAGCGCGCTTAGTTTTGCGTCACTGGGGAAAAAGCCCGCGATTTCCTTCTCCAAAATATCGTGCGGCGGCGTTGTTTTTAAGCCGTCATCAATATTTTTTGCAACCAACAGACAGCGATAACTAACGCCCGCGTAAAACTGCAAACCGTCACCGCCAAGCTTTTCCTGAATGAAACGCATTAAAACTTCCGCGTCCTCACTTTCGATATCGCCTGCGCTGTGGTCTGTGATAACCTTGCCGTCTTCCGAAAGCGTCACAAGATTTGTGCGGATAGCAAGTTCGTCGTCGCCAATTTCTATGCCCATTGCGGCGGCTTCTAACGGGGCGCGTCCCGTCAAACACGCCGCAGGGTCGTAACCCAACACCGCCAAATTCGCAACATCGCTGCCCGGCTCCATT
This sequence comes from Defluviitaleaceae bacterium, assembly GCA_009788055.1. Classification (GTDB taxonomy): domain Bacteria; phylum Bacillota; class Clostridia; order Lachnospirales; family WQUN01; genus WQVC01. The sequence goes on from WQSG01000013.1 coordinate 51,558, forward strand.
CCGTCGGGCACGGTTTTAACCAGCCCAACCTCACTGCGCTTCGCAAGCGCGTTTATATGCGGAATCTTCGCCACCTCAAGAGGCGTTTTGTTGCCAAGTGATGGAATTTTCCAATCGCCGCAACCGTCGGCAACAAGAATAAAAAATTTCATGCGTATCAGTCCTTTCAGGGAAATTGTACCACGCCTATGATGGCATATGCAATCGCGTCCGTTTCGGTGTGCGAAATGCTGATTTTCACACAAAAACGGCGGGCGCGTTTTACAATGCGCCGCGCCGTTTTTTTCGCGCCCTTATGCAAAACGGCGTAGGGCGCACCGTTTTCTTTGTGCAAGATTTCGATATCGCAGGGGGAAAAGCCGCTAAAGCCCGTGCCCAACGCCTTTGCCACCGCCTCTTTTGCCGCGAACAAACCCGCTATAGACTGCGCTTTTTTTTCCGCAAGCCGCTCCCTCTCCCGCGCCGTGAAAACACGTTGCATAAAGCGCGAATCCGCTTGCCCCTCGTATTTCTTGAACCGTTCGATTTTCACAATGTCCACGCCTACGCCCATACATTGAACCCCATTGCCGCCAATTCGCGACACACTTTGGAAATAGGAAGCCCAACCACGGTGTAAAAATCGCCGTCAATTTTTTCCACAAGAACCGCGCCGCGTTCCTGTACGCCATACGCGCCCGCCTTGTCAAAGGGTTCGCCCGTGGCAATGTACGCATGAATTTCCGCGTCCGAAAGCTCGTGGAAATACACCCGCGCCATATCCGAAAAAACACGCTCTTGCTTTTTTGCGGAATGGGACACCAGCGCAACCCCCGTGTAAACCCTATGCTCCCGCCCCGAAAGTGACTTCAGCATTTCAAACGCTTCCGCTTTATCTGCGGGCTTGCCCAAAACTTTTCCGTCAATGTAAACCAGCGTATCCGCCGCAATTATTATATGTTCGTCGGGGCGTTCCCCAATCATCTCAACAACCGCCCGCACCTTGCGCAAAGCCAGTTCCGTCACCTGAAAATCAGGCGCACCTTCAATCGTCTCGTCCGCATTGCTAACCACAACCTCATGCGCAATGCCCGCAAGCGTTAAAATTTGCCGCCGTCTGGGCGACCCCGATGCCAAAATAATTTTTGCTTTCATTTAAATTCGCTCCTCTGCGAAAACCGCGGGGACGCTGTCCCCGCATCCCTGCAAGCCTTTAAAAAGGCTTGACCCAAACTTTAACATGGACTAGCGATAAGCGATAGTACCGCAATAAAAAAAATCGCGCCATGCGCGATTTTTTCAAAGAGAAGTTTACTCAGAAATTTTTTTCATTTTCATTGAGATGAATATCAAACCGATTACCCCAATGGCAAATGTCAAATATGCCCATATGCTTGGGGAAAATGCACCCCTAAAGAATTCTTCAGCATTTGCAGCGGATGGAGCAGAAACAATGAAAATAATTGATGCTACAGCCGCCGTCAAAAACGAAAGTTGCCCTATGCGCCATGCCCGTTTGTCACCTGACTGTACAAAGCATAAGAACATCAATAAACCTAAAGTGCCGGCAGCTACTAAAATCCGTGATATGGTCGCACCGCGGGAAAAGCTGGACAATATATCTGCCGACACTATTTGCCACTCTGATGGATTCCTTCCACGAGTTGCATCCCTCTCCAAGGTAAATTGAATTATGCGGTTATCTACTATTATTTCGTTAAAATTATTCCAAAGCGACAATCCATCCGTATTAAAATCAACACCGGCGTCACGTCTATCACTGTAACCGAAGTTAAAACTAGGAACCACCGCCCAACCACACGACATGGTCAGTATCAGCAACCCTGCAAGTACAGCGGTAAACGCTTTTGCTTTGCGCTTAGTAGCCCCGTTTACACACTCGCTTACAGACGAAACTTGCGCAGGTGCAAATTCTTTGGGTGCAAGCTCAGCAACCTTAGTCCCGCAGCCGGGGCAAAACCCGCCCTTTACCTCCGATACGCTATTACCACAACTTGTACAAAACATATTAATCCTCCAAATTTTTTATTTTACTTCCAAAGTTTTAGAATCCAAACATATCAAACATCCCCGTTGCATCAGGCATAAAGCTTGACATATCAGGCATCAAAAAGTTCATGGTAAAAGCGACAAGCACAAAATTTACAGCAATCATCAAAGCAATGTACACCCAAAACGGACTACACGGAAATTTTGCAGATTTTTGTATACCCCGATACAACATTACTGCATGAACAACAGAACCCACATAAAGAAGGGTAAAAGCCCCGATTATGGAAAAGAAGCTGACTACAATAGAAACTGAAAGTGCAACGCTTGCCACCAAAGAAGAAGCCGCAACCACATCCATAACCTTTACGAACGAAAAGTCTATTTTGAACATCGAGTACAGCAACTTCACGCAAGCACTTATAGCAAGCAAGGTTATTGCACCGCCCACAAGCCCTGAAACAAGCATTTGATTTTGAAGTTGGCTTATTTGCTCCCGCATCAATAATCCTGCCGCGCCCCCAACAATTCCAAACATACCAAGGATGCTACTGATAAAATTACCAAATATAACCCTCATTGATAACGCTGATAACACAACATACAATCCCCCAAGGATAACCCATGTATTGCCTGTTGAGTTAATAGCAGTTTCAAGGGCGTGTTCAGGATTTACAGTGAAAGTTTGCTTTATTGCCGAAATGCTGTCGGTAACCATCGTGTTGGACTCAAGTGATGTGCTGTTTGATACACCCGAGACATTCATAGTTTCGCCTTTTTTTGCTCCGCAGTTTTGGCAAAATTCCAATTTTTCACCTATTTCACTACCACAACTTGAACAAAACATCCGATTGCCCTCCTCCTTTTAAGAATCTTTGAATACTTTTTAACTCTCATGTACATACACCTACTCCCTCGTTTTACGTTTGCGCAATGCGTATTTTTTATGTGAAGTCACCGGCAACAAAATTCTAAGAACTGTTCACCGTGACTTTTCACCATAGTTTGCTATGCTTTTTATCAAGCACTGCCCGTGCGATGTAACACAATATCCATTGTGTTACATTCGCGCAAACGCAGTAAAAATCGGCATCAAAAAAGCGAAGACGGTTTTCATCTTCGCGAAAGTTCAAATTATGTACAGCTACAACCCCGATTTTATGCGGGCAAATTCAACCCATGTAACACAATGGATATTATGTTACATGAAAAAAATCTAATCTAAAAAATCCCATTCCGTAGGAGGAAAAAATTATGGCACTAACAGAACCAATCCGCGACCCAAAGCAAGTAAGGAAGTTCCTTGCGTACTACCGCAACCTTGGGCAAACCCGCAATCAAGTTTTAGTTACCATTGCACTACACACCGCCCTGCGCATTTCGGATATCCTTCGCATTCGCACCTGTGACGTATACGACTTTGCAAACCGCCGCGCCCGCACATCCATCACCATAACCGAACGCAAAACAGGCAAAAGCAAAATCATAGCCCTGCACAAAAATATCATCCGCGCATTGGAAGCCCACTTCCCGCAAACCGCCCCAAACGCGCCGCTAATCATCAATCTAAGTACAAACAAACCAATCAGTCGTGTACACGCATATCGTTTAATAAGTGAAGCCGCAAACGCAATCGGCGTTATCCACAAGGTTGGCTGTCACTCACTGCGCAAAACTTTCGGCTATCATTCTTGGACAAGCGGAAT
>WQSG01000014.1 GCA_009788055.1 Defluviitaleaceae bacterium
GGGGGTTCGGGGGGAGAACCTTTTTGTTCACAAAAAGGTTCTCCCCCCGAGAACTTCCATGAATTTTTTAAAAAAATTCCCTTTTCGTATGGCTCTCACAATTTTCCTTCTAATCCTGCAAATTGCGGCACTTGTGCTTTTTGCGGGCTGGTTGGTGCGTGCATCTGCGGTGGTGTATTGGGCGGGCGTTTTCTGGAGCGTGCTGGTTTTTTCGTTTGTGCTGAAAAAGGATGAAGCGTCGGTTTACAAGATTACGTGGCTGATTGTTATTTTGATTGCGCCGTCGGTGGGCGGGATTGTGTATTTGTTTTTTGGGAATAAACGACCGCTTAAAAAAATTGCCGCCCATGTACGCGAACACGCGCTTATCGTAAAGCTCTTGGACGCAGACGGAAATTTGCCCTTTGTGAATCAGGTTCAGTGCGGCAGAATGTACAGCTTGTTGCAGTATATTCGGGGAGCGTCGGGGTATCATGCCTATAAAAATACGTCGCAGAAGTATTATCCGCAGGGCGAATTGATGTTCACGGATATTCTTGCTGAAATTTCCAAGGCTGAAAAATTTATTTTTCTCGAATTTTTCATAATAAAATCAGGCAAAATGTGGGACACTTTATTGGAAGCACTGTGCAAAAAAGTGGATGAGGGCGTGGAAATTCGGCTTATTGTAGACCATCTTGGGTCGCACAAGCTTTTTACGCGGGCATATTTGCGGGAACTGCGCTCGCGGGGAATTAGAGTAATGCGGTTTAATCCCATGGTTCCGCTGTTGCTGATGTTCATGAACAACCGCGACCACCGCAAAATTTTGGTGGTGGACGGCAAAACGGCATTCACAGGCGGAATAAATATCGCCGACGAATATATCAATCTGAAAAAGCCGTTTGGTATTTGGAAAGATTCGGGAATTCGTTTGCGCGGTGACGCCGTGTGGAGCTTCACGCTAATGTTCATAGAAATGTGGGACACGTTCTGCCGCAAAAACGAGCGTATCAGCGATTATGAATCCTACAAATCGTCACAGGGCGGCGGAAACACAACGGATGGCTTTGTAATTCCCTACGGCGACACGCCCCTTGACCGCGAACTTCTGGGCGAAAACATTTATGTAGACATCCTCACGCAGGCTGAAAACTATGTTTACATTTTCACGCCGTACTTGATTATCAGCGAGAAACTGATTTCCGCGCTTCAACTTGCCGCAAAACGCGGCGTTGACGTTCGCATTGTCACCCCGGGCATTCCGGATAAGAAATTAGTATTCCGCTTGACTCGCTCGTATTACAGATATTTGCTGGATTGCGGCGTGAAAATCTACGAATACGCACCCGGTTTCCTCCACGCAAAAAGCTTGGTGTGCGACGATAAAATAGCCGTTGTGGGTACAATAAATTTCGACTACCGCAGTCTGTATCTGCATTTCGAGTGCGCCGTTTTGCTGTACAACTCAAGCATAGTAAAAGACATTCGCGACGACGCTTTGCAGACAATGGACGATAGCCGCGAAATCTCCCCCGCCCCCCAAAAACGGCGGCTTTGCACAGATTTACTTGACGCCGTTTTGCACTTGTTCGCCCCTTTAATGTAAAAAGTGCGCGAAAAAAATTTTCCATGTTGACAAAATTGTGGAAAACGTGTATTATTTCCACTGTTGCCGCGATTTTAGCGGCTTGTATTAACTAAGTGGATTTTTTATCGGGGTGTAGCGTAGTTTGGCTAGCGCGCCTGGTTTGGGACCAGGAGGTCGCAGGTTCGAATCCTGTCACCCCGGGCGGGAATGTACCTGTAGCTCAGCAGGATAGAGCAACGGCCTTCTAAGCCGTGGGTCAGGGGTTCGAATCCCTTCAGGTACGTTGGTACTTTATTGCGGAGGGTGTAGCTCAATTGGTAGAGCGCCAGATTGTGGCTCTGGAGGCAGTGGGTTCAAAACCCATCACTCTCCCTTGGGGAAACCCAATAATTACCTTGGTCGCGCCTTGCGCAACCAAAACGTGAACCATTAGCTCAGACGGTAGAGCATTTGACTTTTAATCAAAGGGTCCAGGGTTCGAGTCCCTGATGGTTCAGAAACAGAAACTCCCGCAATTACAGCGATTGCGGGAGTTTTTATTTGTAGAAAGTAACGGAAATTAATTTATAAAAATGCATACTTTTATCCAGTCAAAATTCAGTCATCCAGTCAAAATTCAGTCAAAAAATAACTGCAAATAAAAAAAAGCCTTTTCGGTTTGTGTGTCCGAAAAGGCTTATGGGATTGCATTGTGGGGCTGTGGTTTATGTGGTGCTTGCCGGCGGGGGCATATTCTCCGCGACGGTATCCAGCAACCCGGCGCGGTCGAACATCCGATGCTGTCGCGATTGCGGGAAGCGGCGAGCGGAAAAGCAGTGTAATCAATCATCATACCGAGCCGATTGACGAATACGAACGTGAGCACCGCAAGCAAATTGCGGCGGCGGTTGCAAGAAACAAACTCGAAAAGAAGGTCTTGGAAGGAACAATAGCCCGACTGGAAAAAGCGGCTATTCGTGGAAACATCACCGACGAAGAAAGAACAGAACTTGACGTAAGGATTAGAGAACTTGCCGAGTTTGTAGAGTTGCACCCGTTGAGGACTTTTGTAAATGACGCAACGCCGGAAAAACTAATCGACATTATGCACAAGCAGGGCGGCAAGATAGCCATTTGCAGTGCGGAAGGGAACTTGTTTGATATGCTGGTAGCGAAAAACGAACGCGGCACACTTTTGTTAGAACCGCTTAAGTCAAACAGAACAAAGCATAGACGGGCAATTGAAAGTTTGCTATAACTATGCGAAAAGCAACAACATTACGATACTAAGGGAGTATATAGACCGAGCGCAATCTGGCAAAACGGACGACAGGGCAGAACTTCAAAAAATGTTATTGGATAGCAAGAAAAAGCAGTTTCAAGCTGTGATTGTGTATGCGCTTGATAGATTCGGCAGAAATCTACATCAGTCCGTTGCAAATGAACACAGATTAGAAAAAAACGGCGTTAAGCTGATGTCGGCAACGGAAAATTTTTCAGACGACCCCGCAGGGCGGCTGAATCGGAATATGATGATGTCGTTTGCGCAATATTATTCGGACGAGTTAGCGCAGAAAATCGCTCGCGGACATGGGATAAATGCGGATAACTGTTACTCGAACGGAAGCCCTGTGCCGCTTGGTTACAAACTCGAACGAATTGACCCCGCGAACGAAAAGAGTAAGAAAAAATTTGTTGTGAACGAAGAAACTGCGCCGATAGTCAAAGAAATTTTCACGAAGTACGCAAGTGGCGTGAGCGTAAAAGAAATTTATACCGATTTGAACGCAAGGCAAATTCGGACATCTAGCGGCGCGAAATTCAACAAAAACTCGATGAACGGAATGTTGCAGAATAAAAAGTATATTGGATACTATGTGTATGGTAAAGTGGAAAAAAAGGACTGCTTCCCTCGAATTATTGATGATGATTTGTTTGACCGAGTAGCCGATAAAATGAAGTTGAATAAAGCGTTGCCCGCAAGGTCAAGGGCGATTGATGAATATTTGCTGACAAGCAAGCTGTACTGCGGTCATTGCAACACGATGATGATAGGGCATAGTTCTAACAAGAAGGGCAAAAACGGCGTTAAGTACAATTACTACAAGTGTAAGAAGCAAGGCAAAAATCTGCCTTGCAAAAAGAAAATGGTGCATAAGAGTTACATTGAGGATATAGTTATCAACAAATGTCGCGAAATGCTTGACCTCGACATCATACGTTGGATAGCGAAAGAGATTGCCCGAATTGCTGAAAGTTACGACGATACGACAGAAATTGACCGTTTGAAAAAACTCTTACACGAAGCACAGCGGGCAAAAGAAAATCACATGGTATCGCTTCGTAAGTGTGCTGATGATACGGTTCGCGAAATGATTGTTGAAGATTTGAGTGCGCTTGGCGCAGAGATAAAGGCATTGGAAAAACAACTTGCACTTGAACAGGCAAGGCGTGAAACAATTTCGGAGAAGCAAATAATCGAATCTTTGACAAGGTTGGCAAAAGGTGATATAAACAAAATAGAAACTCGCAGGGCGTTGATACGACTTTTGGTGAACAAGATTTTTCTCTATGATGATAGGTACACGATAACTTTTAACTCGGGCGATGATGAAGTCGAGATTACGAATGAACTGTTGTCGAATATCGAAAAAGGGCTTGAAGAAAAATTTTGCCTATCGGCGGCTATGGTTCAAAACTTGTACGAAATTATTTTACAAAAAAGGGACAAGCAGTTGATTTTCAACGGTTTGTCCCTTTTTCGTTTTTCGAGAACGGACAAAACCTAAACCCGTTGATTTTTGAAAAAATTTAGGCATTTTTGAGAAAATCAACGGGTCTAAATAAGGAGGCTTTGTATATTCATGAGTGTGATTCAATGGTTAAGAGTACGGTATGAAAAGTTAGCCGAACCTCCTGAGAGCATAGTTGTCATGGACACGCAAAACATCCCCTCCATTGTATGGTGTGATGCTGTAGAAGTTTCAAAGTTGGATAATAAGTCATTCATTTCAAGCCCGGACGAATGGAGTACTTTTACTGATTATTTTGCAGAACGACTTGCAACGGCGGAAGAAGAAATGATTTGCATGAAGCAACTGCACAAATGAGGATGTCCACTTCAGTCACTGAAAATTTGGAACGCGGCGACTACAGACCAAATTTGAGGTGCGGTTGACGTGATATACGCACTTGATACAAATACAATGGATAAGAAATTTCCGAAGAATCAATTTTCAAACGCGTCCTAATCCCGCGCTACGATAACCAGCAACACGCCTTCGGTTACGGAAACCTCTGCGCTGTCGGCGGTGGTGATATTGCTTACACCAAGCCCCTTGCCCACAAACATTTCCGCGTTGTGCAGGGGGTATTCAAGGTTTTTTGTGGTAACGCCCGTGCAGTGTGTAAGCGGGATAAGCGACACTATCGAACCGCACGGCTCGTGCAATTTTAAACGGGAGTCGGTTATGAAAATCTTGTTGTGTTCGTCAATCAGGATGGCTTTTTCGTTGCGAGGCAGGGTGGACTTCAGCAACAGGATATTTGTAAGGCTGTGGTCTATTCTGCCGCCTGTCGCGCCAAGGATTATGAACTCTGTGAAGCCTTTTTCGCGGGCGTGTTCCAGCGCGATTTCTGTGTCGGTTAGGTCTTTGCGTGGGGGATAGCGCAGACATTCCACGTCGGTTGGGATTTTTCCGATAGAGTCGAAATCACCCACAACGATATCGGGCTTTATGCCCATTTTTACCGCGTGGTTGTAACCGCTGTCGGCGCAAATGATTGTGTCGCCGTTTTGTATATGCGTTTTTATATACTCATAGTTTGTGATTTTTCCGCCGCTGATTATAACCGCTCTCATGCCGCGTGTTCCAGCAAAAACAGTTTGTGTAGGGCGCGGGTGCATATCAGGTAAAATAATTTTTGTTCGCGGGTGGTTTTCGGGTGCGCGAATGCGGGGCAAATTACCGCGTCAAATTCCAGCCCCTTCGCAAAAGACGCCGCCATTACCATAATGCCCTTGGCAGAAATTTGCGACTCTGCGCCGATTAAACTAAGCGGACGCGGCGTGTTGCCCGTGGGCAGTAATTTTTTAAATTGCGAATAAAACGCCTTTGCCTCGCTGATAGTAGGCAGAAGAATACCCACGGTATTAAAATCGTCGGGCAGTTCGCTAAGAATTTTAAGTGCGGCTTGGGATGGGTCGGGAGTGGTTAGAAAAACGGGTTCGTCACCGTGGCGCAGGAAGATAGCAGAATCCGCCGATGTGCCGCCGTCATGCGCAAGCGGATTTAACAGCGAAGCTGCGAAGCTCATTATTTCATACGTAGAGCGGTAACTTTTTGTTAGCGGAATAACCTGCGCTTGCGGATATATTTCGCAAAGTTCGTTAGTTTCGTTGATATTTATTTCGGGGAACAAGGCTTGGTTTGTGTCTGCAAGAACGGTAAATTGGCTGGCGGGGTATAATTTTTGCAAGATTTTGTGGTGCAAAATGCTGAAATCCTGCGCTTCATCCAGTAGAATGTGTTTTACTGTTTTTTCGGGCGGAATGCGCCCGTTAAGCAAGTCGATGTAAAACAAAAGAAGCGCGTCCTCGTGGAAAAGCGAATCCATGCGCAAGCCGTCACGCGCCGCAGAAAACGGCAAGCCAACGCGGCTTGCGACACGCTTTAGGCACTTCTCCAGTATTTTGTGCGCGCGCGGAAAAGAGCGGTTGCGAATGTCCGCCATAGAAATATTTTTTTCTTCCTCAAATTTTGCGCGGATTATACCATCGGAATAATTTTCGTCGTCAATGCTGTTAAAAAGGTCTGCGATTTTTTTCATGTTGGTTTGCAAGTATGCGTTGTAATTCTGCGTTGCATACGAAATAACGCGCTCGGTTTTGGACGCCAATGTGCCCGAAACCGTGCGGTCGCTGTACAGTGACTCCAACCGTTCGCGGTTGCAGATTTTGTCATTGTAAAAAAATACGTCTTCAAAAACGGGCGCGTAGGATGAAATATATTCTTCAATCGCGCTTAAAAATTCTGCCGAAAATTTCACTTTCAGCCAGTTGATTCGGGTTTCGTCCAAATTTTCGGAAATGGCTTCCAGCATTTGCTCTTGCCCCCGAAAGCCGCGCCCGCTACGCGATTTTTTTCCCACCGTGCCAAGAAGCGTGTGGAAATCCAGCGTCTGCACGTCCTCCTCGCCCAGCGCGGGAATAATGCCAGCGATGTATGACGAAAAAATTTCATTGGGCGAAAAAATGCGCACCTTGGAAGAACTTAGACTGTCGCGGTACCGATACAACAGATACGCGAGCCTATGAAGCCCAACCGAAGTTTTGCCGCAACCCGCAGGCCCGTACACAAGAAGCGTCCCTGCCTCGGCACGGATAGCTTGATTTTGGTCTGCCTGAATCGTATTGATTATAGTTTTAATCCGCGCCTCGCTTGCCTTGGACAGCTCCAGCCGCAGAATATCGTCCTCTATCGCAATCTCGTTGTCAAACATATATAAAAGCTTGCCGTTTTCAATCTGATACTGCCGCTTTAATGTGATTTCGCCCGAAATTACCGCACCCGTTCCCGGCACCGTAAACGATGCCGCGCCCGTTCCATAGTCGTAATACAGGCTGGAAATAGGCGCGCGCCAGTCGTACACATGAAACGTATGCGTCGCGTCGTCAAACAGCGAATACCGCCCAATGTATATCTCTTCCGAGTCGCCGCCCTCCGCAAAGTCTATACGCGCAAAGTACGGAGACTCCATCATTTTACCCAGCTTTTTTATCTCTTCCGACGCTTGCACATATTGAGTCTCGTGACGAGCCACTTCTTCGGCAAAAATTGTAAGGTCTGCAACGTCGTCAAAGTCACGCAATACAATCCGCGCTTCACGCCACATTTCCTTCCGCACATCCAAAACACCCGTGCGCTTTGCCGCCAAACTCTCGCCCAACGTGCCTATCTTCTCCAATATATGGTCTTTCACTGTTGTCAATTTCTCATTCTCGCTTTGCATTTGAAACCCTCCGCAAAAAACGTATAGTATACTCTATCATATTTTGCCCCAAAGTTCACTTTTTTTGCGCGGAAGAAAGATAAACACATTCCGCGGTTTTATTGACTATATGTATAAATAGGGTATGATTGAATATGCATTGGGCTACTCGCTTGAAAATTATGAAAAGCTTATGGCAAACATACGAAGCAGTATCTACTTCTTGGATTGACGATAATAAAACAGGCGAAATGCGTTTAACCAGTGCGTATGTGAAAAAAAGAAAGGGTGAAGAAAGTTGATTAAACAATTTCAAAAGGTAAGGCTTAAAAGCGGTAAAGAAGCTGTGATAATCGAAATATTAGAACAGGGCAAGGCATTTTTGGCAGATGTCGAAATTAGCGACGGCGAATACGAAACCGATGAGATACACTCCCGCGATATACAAAGCGTTTTTGAAGAAGTAGAGCGAGTGCTGGTATCTGCGTGAATATTTTATCTTTGCGTCAACGCCACAGTGGCTAGCGCAATGCTTCACCCCAATATCTTCCGAAATAAATGCCAGCTTAATGTTGGCAGGTGGGAGATGTAAAGATTTGTGATGAAAACTGTGAAAATTTATTCGACAAGAAAGTTGTCTTTCTTGTCGAATAATGAGAAAATACCCACGGCAAGCATTTTACATACAGGGAGGCATTTATGGAGGCATTTCAAGCGGAGGCACTGGCAAAAGGATTGGTTAAGGGTGTGTGGGAAAAATCTTCCGAAATAATCACCGAAAAAAGCAAAAAAATGATTGACAGCTTAAAGGTAGACCTTGGCACAGCATTCAGCAGTTATTTGGAAATATCATATACAAAATATTCCACAATTAAAACATTGTTGTACAGAGATAAACTGCGCAAACTGCGTGATTTTTTTGTAATACCCGATTTGCAGAGCTGGAAGCAAGAGGAAGATACGGTTTCGGCGGTAAATTCAACCGTGGTTCGCAATTTTGCGGGGGAAAATTTCATTATAGTGCAAGGCATGGGCGGCATAGGTAAATCTATGTTAATGAAGCACTTGTTTTTAAGTGAACTTGAAGAATGCGGTGAGTTTATCCCGATTTTTTTTGAACTAAAAGATATAAATGGGAAACCTGACGACTATAATCTAATAGATGTGATTTTTGAGGGTATGCATATTTTAGATGAATCAACTTCAAAAAACGCTATCGAATATGCCTTAAAACGAGGAATGTTCATGATTTTATTAGATGGTCTTGACGAAATGGAGAGCGGCAAAGCCAAGTCGTTTACGAAAAAATTAAATGATTTTTGCGATAAGTACCCAAAAAACAATGTGATAATATCATCCCGCCCCATTAATGACTTTATTCACTTTGAAAAATTTGCAGTACTTGACACAATGGGGATGGACAAAAAACAAGCTATCTCGCTAATTAAAAAGTTGGAATATGACGGAGAAGTCAAAGGGCGATTTATAAAGGCATTGGATGATGAACTATTTGAAAACCACGAAGAATTTGCATCCAGTCCGCTTCTTCTTACCATGATGTTTTTAACATATGACGAATTTTCAGAAATACCCGAAACTCCCTACTTGTTCTACGAAAGGGCATTTGAAACATTATTAACAAAACATGACAGCACAAAGAGCGGCGGTTACATTCGCATAAGAGAAAGCAAGTTAAACTCTGAACAATTTAAAAAAGTGCTCGCAACTTTTTGCTGTATAACATACTACAATAATGCATTCTCCTTTTCCGAAAACGAACTGACCAACACATTAAAAAAAGTTAAGGCAGAAGTTGCCGGGGATGGCATTGATTTTGATGTGGAGAAATATATTCCGGATTTAACAAATGCGGTATGTATGCTGTATAAAGAGGGCTTCACTTACAGCTTTACACATAGGTCGTTTCAAGAATATTTTACTGCTGTTTACTTGAAAGACCAGACAGACGACATTATGGAAAAACGCGGATTGGCGATTATCAAGAGCAACCCGAAAAGGGCACGGAATGATAGAACATTCGCTATGCTATCCGACATGGCAAAAAATAAATTTGAGAAAAATATTTTGTTGCCGCTTTTAAATGAAATTGAAAAGGATTTTAAAGGTGGAGACAAGTACGATTTTTATTTTGAGAAAACGGTTGAAGGATTACTTATTACTGGCTATGACGAAATGCTGTATGCTTGGTCTACTGAGCCGTATGGTTTGATAAGTTTTGTCGAGAAATTATATTTACAAAACTGGTTCATGCTTGATAGCGATACATTGAAAAAAGAATATGAAACCATATGCAAACACCTAAAAGATACGGATGGAAAGTGTTATGTTTTCAGAGAATCGAATATTGATATAAAATCGACAGAGATGTTCGCTAATTGGAATGACGACTTTTCTGTTTTCGTCTATAACCGTGACGCCATATACTGTGGCGATGATAAAGTGTTATACGAATTAATGCGCGAAACACAGATAGGTCAAAAAATTTTAGCCGTGTCCACAGCGCGGGAAACACTCACCGCCAAGTATGCTGTCACCGCTGACGCAGACGATTTCTTTTCTATATAAATCTACCGCCGATAACGAGACCGGGCTGAAGTCGGAAATGATATAAGAATAGCTTTGGAAAACTACGAATATGCAGAATAAGCAAAGCCGCCGTTTCATAAGCCCCAAAAAAAAGTTGGTTTAGCGGGGGCATTTATATACGGCACGCGTTCCGGAAGGCAGGGCGAGTAACGGCATTGAAAACAGGTTCAATCATGCTAACCCTCCGCCAAATTCCCCAGCAACTCCCGTATTTCTTTTATCCTTGCTACGCCGCCGTCTTCGGGCGGCTTTTCGTTTTTGTAGGCGCGGATGGTGATGTATGGGGTTTGCGCCATGGTGAACAGCAAGCGGGCGGGGTTTAGCTGAATAAGGCGCATTAGGTTATCGGGGTTGACGGGAGCGTCTGCGCGGAAGGTGAGGATTATGTTTAGCCCTTTCTGGTTGACGGAGATTATGCCAAGGGAACGGGCTTCGGCTTTCATTAGGGCAACGTCCAGCAAATTAACGACAGGCGGCGGCATTGTGCCGTAGCGGTCTTCGATTTCTTCCTGTACATCGAAATAGTCTTGTTGGGAGGAAATGAGCGAGATTTTTTTGTATATCTCCAGCTTTTGCTGTTCGTCGGGGATTAGGCGGGAGGGGATGAATGCGTCTACACTGATGTCAATATTTGTTTCATGCACAATGGCGGGGGCTTCGCCGCGCATTTCGCCCACGGCTTCCGCAAGTAGCTTGCAATACATATCGTAACCCACGGAGTCCATGTGTCCGTGTTGCTGTTGACCAAGAAGATTTCCCGCGCCGCGAATTTCCAAGTCGCGCATGGCGATTTTAAAGCCTGCGCCGAACTCTGTAAATTCGCGGATGGTTTGTAGGCGTTTTTCGGATTCTTCGCGCAGAACCTTGTCGCGGCGGTACATTAAATAGGCGTATGCAAGGCGCGAACTGCGCCCAACGCGCCCGCGCAATTGGTACAACTGGGAAAGTCCCATGAAATCTGCGTTTTGTATGATAATCGTGTTTACGTTTGGGATATCCAAACCCGTTTCAATTATGGTGGTGCAAACAAGAACGTCCAACTCGCCGTCTACAAAGTCGTGCATGATGTTTTCCAGTTCCGTCTCAGACATCTGCCCGTGGGCGAATGCTATCCGCGCTTGCGGTACAAGCTGTGCCACGCGGGCGGCTTCTTCCGATATATTTCTCACGCGGTTGTGCAGATAGTACACCTGCCCGCCCCGCGCCAGTTCGCGGTTTATTGCATCCCGCACAAATTCTGGATTGTTTTCCATTACATATGTTTGGATTGGTTGACGTTCCTCGGGCGGTTCGTCCAATAGTGACATATCGCGGATACCCGTTAGCGAAAAATGAAGCGTTCGCGGAATTGGCGTTGCCGTTAGGGTTAGAACGTCCACGTTTGCCCGTAGTGCCTTCAATTTTTCCTTGTGACCAACGCCGAAACGCTGTTCTTCGTCCACGATAATAAGGCCTAAATCCTTGAATTTTACATCCTTGGACAGAAGCCTGTGCGTGCCTATGACTATATCTGACGAGCCTTTTTCCATGTTTTTCAGCGTCTCGGTTTGCTCTTTTCGGGACTGGAAACGCGAAAGGCGTTCTACCGTCACGGGGTACGACTCCATGCGGGATGCAAAGGTTTGGTAATGCTGTTGCGCCAAAATCGTGGTGGGAACAAGGTACGCGACCTGCTTGCCGTCCTGCACCGCCTTAAACGCGGCACGAATTGCGACCTCCGTTTTTCCGTAACCCACATCGCCGCAGATTAGCCTGTCCATCACGCGGGAAGATTCCATGTCCCGCTTAACATCTTCGATTGCGGCGATTTGGTCATCCGTTTCCGTGTAGTTGAAATTGGATTCAAATTCCGTTTGCCAAATAGTATCGGGGGCGTATTCGTGGGCTTTGGCGGCTTGCCGTTCTGCGTAAAGTTTGATTAAATCCGCCGCCAGAATCTCAACGGCTTGCCGTGCGCGGGACTTTGCTTTTGCCCAGTCTGCGCCGCCAAGTTTGCTTAGTTTTGCATCTTCGCGTCCGCCGATATATTTCTGCAACATATCCATTTGCGACGTTTGTACATACAAATTGCCGCCGTCTTTGTATTCCAATTTGAGATAATCGCGGGACAAGCCATCGTTTACAACTTGCTCTATCCCACGGAAAATACCTATCCCATGGTTGTCATGCACGATGTAATCGCCAATGCGAAGGTCTGTAAAATGGTTGATTTTTTCCGCGTTTTTCTGCTTGCGATGCTTGCGGCGGCGCGTTTTTTCTTGCGTGAAAATTTCCTTGTCTGTAATTACCGCCAGCTTTGCGTCGGGATATTCAAACCCCGCAGACAGTGTGCCGCGTGTGACTGTTATCAAATTTGCCGCAAGATTTTGGCCGTTTAATGTTTCTGTGAAGCGCGACAGAATTTCCAAGTCGTTTAAGGCTTGCGAAAGCTGTTCGCCGTGCCGCCGCGAACCCGCCAAAAGCGCGACCAAATAGCCCTTGTTAAGCCAATTTTCCAAGTCCGCTTTAAGCTCTGCGGGCTTGTGCCTTAGCGGCATACACGCCCGCGAGTTAATGGGAATTTCCTTCGCGGCAGGAAACTCGTCCAGCTTGCCCGCCATTGACGAAAACAGCACACGCGAAAATTTTTCCGCTTTGTGCAGAATTTTCGCCCACGGCAGCATTACTTCAATTTGCAACGGCAACAGCAGCCCCGCCATCAAACGATGCCCGATACTTTCCTCGTACTCTGCCCAAACCGTTTGCATATGCGTTGCAATGGCGTTAGGCTCGTCAAAAAAAATTAGCGTGTTTTTGGGCAGATAGTCCAGTAAATTCATTTCCTCGTCATAGAAAAACGGCAGAAAAGCGTCTGCGTCTGCGCCAAGTTCCGCGCTCCAGTTTTCCAGCGTATGGTCTATTGTGTCCGCCAGAATTTTCGCTTCCTTTTTATTGCCGCTTTCCGACAATGCGGTTTGCTGAATTTTTGCCGCACTGCGAATTTTTTTGACCGCTTTCTTTAGACGCTCGCGGCTGAAAACCAATTCACGCACGGGGTAGACCTCAAGGGCTTCCGCATTCTCCAACGACCGCTGGGACATGGAATCAATCACGCGGATGGAGTCCACGTCGTCCCCGAAAAATTCTATTCTTAATGCTTGGGCTTCGGATAGGGGTAAAAGAAAGTTCTCGGGGCTCTGCCCCGAACCCCGCAAGGGGATTTCATCCCCTTGACCCCGCTCTGAAACCGCGCTTTGCGCGGTTTCGGTTAAAGTTTTTGTCGAACTTTTTTCAAAAAGTTCGTGGGGGCGTGGGGGAGAATCCCCCACGGTTTTGAATTTACCCACAGCCGGAAAAATATCCAGAATACCGCCGCGCAGGGCGAACTGGCCGGGGCCTTCGGCAAGGCCGCTGCGTTCGTAGCCCATTTGTACGAGTTTGCGGATTATTTCTTCCGGTTCGATTATGTCGCCTACTTTTAATTGCAGTTTGTAGCGGTGGAATGTTTCGGGCGGAACCATGCGGTCAAGTAGGGCTTCCGCGGAGAGGACTACCACGGGTGCCGCCCCAATTCCCCTCCTTGGAGGGGTGCCCGTAGGGCGGGGTGGTTCACTGGCTGACGGCGCGGAAAGCCTGTCTATCACGCGTAGACGTTGCCGCGTGATATCGGGGCTTTTTACATCGGCGGCATAAAAAATAAGGTCGCGACTGGGATAGACGCAACAATTTTGCCGCATAAAGTAGTATAGGTCTTGGTAAATTTCTTTTGCCTTTAATTCCGACGGCGCGACAATAAGCGCGGGACGATTTGTCTCGCGCAAAACCGCCGCCGCCAAGTGCCACTTCTGCGCGGAAATCGCGCCGTTAAGCCACAGCGCAGACGGTTCGCGTTTTTCAAGCGCGGCAGTGATTTTTGCATAGGTTGCGGAATTTTTCAGCGGTTCAAGTAACGCATGGCTTGCAGATATCATTCGCAGTTCTCCTCATTTGTTGCGCGGAAACGCTTGCTTACATTTATATAAACCACGCCCGCGAGGGGGATGGCGCATATTAAAATAATGACGGCAAGCAACGGAAATAAATTGCCATGCTCGTCCGCAAAAAAAGACGCAAAGGGAATACACGCCGCAAGCACAGCCACCACAATAACCATCCACCCCGAAAACGTGAACAATGCCTTTTTGTTGTACTTCGCCCGCTCCGCTTCGCTTGCCGTGTTCCAGCCCGCCAAAAGAAACCCGCCCTTTCCGCGCAAAAGCAAAACCCCACACGCTATCAGCGAAACAGCAATAGCCGTGTTTATCATAAACGATATGCCAAAATTCATGTTGCACCCTCCTACGTCTATCGCTAGTGCAAATTGAAGTATGTCCTAAGTTTGAGAACATGGTTATTAATTTGTGCTGTAATATTTTTACATATAATATCCTTTTTCCCATAAAAAATCTAGTGTTGCAATTGTGTTACATTACAAAATATGCTATAGTTCCCTGCGAAATTACGAACACAAATAGTGAGGTGCATTATGAAAATTTTAATTATCGGTAATGGATTTGATGTAGCGCACGACTTACCTACAAAATATACAGATTTTTTAGAAAGAACAAAATTGTTTTTTGGATATTGCGAAAATAACTCTATTGACAATGTTTTAGGTAAGTCTTTTAACGATGCATTAAAACAGCACGGTATGTATGACGAATTTCGCGAATTTGAAGATAACATATGGCTAAAATACTTTACGGAAAAATGGGAAAAAGATAAATTAAAAGGAGACACATGGATTGATTTTGAGAGTGAAATCTTCGATGTTGTAAAAACATACGAGACTAAAGACAGCACTCGACTTAATGAAATGATTACGGACGAAATTTCACAACCACAAAAGTTTTTCATTTCTAAATTTAGAAAATTTCTGGTGGAATCGCAAAAATCAAAAAAACCCATACCTTTCAATAATCGTTCTTCTGCATTTAGCGAATTTTTGTTTTCCAATCTAAAAAAGCTTACACGGGCATTTGAAATATATTGCATATGCGTTATCAACAAATCTGTGATTGATTTTTATAATCTTCATAATCTTGAAAATTTACGCGAAGAAATCGCAAAGGCTTCAGTCGAATCTGTAGAATTAGAGCGCACACTAAACGATACAACTCGATACCTTGCACGTGAAAGGCTATCTAAAAATAAAAATACTTTAAGGGAATTGGAATACGAAGTTGAACTGATATCCCAAAATTATGACAAGGCGCAAACCGATTTAAACAGCCTTCGTGAACAAGACAACTCACTTTGCTGTTTAGCGATACGCGACTTTGATGCCGTATTGTCATTCAACTATACAAATACATTTGAAACCCTCTATGGAATGGACAAAACAAATTACTGTTATATACACGGTAAGGCACAACCTGAATCGGATAAAGCGGATATGATATTAGGTATCAACGATACCCTAGATGGAGATGCTGCAGACTCGCTATTTGTTTTTGCAAAATTTAAAAAATATTTTCAGCGTATAATCAATAAAACCGGCTCGGAATATAAAGACTGGATTCAAAAGATTAGTAATACTCGCCGGCTATCCCAAGTATACATACTTGGTCATTCGCTTGGTAAAACCGACCACGATATTTTACGGGAATTTTTTGATGCAGGTCAAAATAACAATAACGTAAAAATCACTATTTTCTATCACGATGAGGTATCGGAAATAAGAGTTGTTGAAAAGACGATAGAAATAATAGGCAAGGAGAATCTAATAAGGCGCGTTCACGGAAGCGATTGGAATGTACGTTTTGTTAATCAGTATGACGAAGAACAAGGTATCATGAAAAAAACTTGATGAAGTTGCGCATCGAATATAGCAACGGTAACGCACCGCAACAAAAAAATCGCGCAAAGCGCGATTTTTTAAGAATGGGTCAAGGGGACTTGTCCCCTTGTGGGGGAGGTGGGGGCAACGCCCCCACGGTCTTTCTTTTATTAAATAAATTCATAGCCGCAACGGTGTCCTCGTTTAATATCACCTGCGCCGCGTCGCCCGCTTTTGTTATGCCCGTTATCATGTCTGCAAATTCTTCTTTTAGGAAGCGGCTTAGAACGTAGTCGGCAAGTTTCCAGCTTGGGGGTTTGTCGCCTATGCCTATTTTTATGCGTGGGAATTCGTCTGTGTTAAGTTGGGCGATTATGTTTTGCAAGCCCTTTTGCCCGTTGGCACTGCCGCGTTCGCGCACGCGAATATCCCCCACAGGCAAAGAAATGTCGTCGTACACAACAATCATTTCCGATGGGGGTAGCTTGTAGTAATCCAGAACGGCGCGTACTGCCTCGCCGCTTAAATTCATATAGGTTGTGGGTTTCACCAGCATAACCGCCACGCGCCCAATGCGCCCTTCGCCCGTTTCCGCGCGAAAGCGGCGGTTTTGTTTCATTGTGATGTTAAAATCGTACGCAAGTTTGTCCATCGTTTCAAAGCCGACATTATGCCGCGTACCTTTGTAAACATCGCCCGGATTGCCCAGCCCTACGATAATTTTCATGCAATCACTTCCAATGTATGGAAGAATATATCATGTGCCACGCAAAGTCAAAGATTTTCATGCAAAGTGAGGAAGCTGTGCTATAATTTTGCAAAGAGAGGGGCTGAAGAAATGGGATTTTTTGAACCCGCATGGAAAAGCGAGGATAAAAACACGCGGCGAGATGCCATGCACCGCATGACAGAAGACCGCGCACTTTCGATAATACAAAAAATATCCGACCAAGAAATTTTGGCAGACTTCGCGCTTATTTCGCGCAATAAGTATAACGAGTTCCCAACGGAGGTACACAAGGCGGCATTGGGAAAAATAACGGACAAGAAACTTATTTCTTTTATTGCCGACAATTCGCCATATATCGAAACCACGGCACTTGCGGCAGACAAACTGGCAGACAGACCATTCGTAAACTACCTGTACAGACTTTTTACGGGCAGTACCGAGGTTGAATTTGAGCGCGGTGTCGAAGTTGTAAACCGACTAAAAGTGCTTGAAAAACCAACAATGCCGGAGCTATACGCGGCGTTTGCCAAAGTAGGTGAAGAAGATTTCGGGATGGAAGCCATTGACAATTTAACCGATGAAGCCCTGCTTGCAGATGTCGCCAAAAACGGAAATGTTGCGCGTGTATGCATTGCGGCGGCAGAAAAGCTAACCAATCCCGATACCATACGGGAGGTATATCTGGCAATGCAACCCACCCTTGCAAAGTATGTGATAAGTTACTTCCCTGCGGGAACCGTAAAATATCCGTCCCTCGGCTCCCACGAAGATGTTGCGCGGGACATAGAAAAGTTGCGAGCGAAGTTTGAGAAAAAAAAGGGCATAATTGAAAAAATAACCGACTGCACTGTGCTAAATCAAATCATAAAAGGAAAAGAGATTAACTATGTATATTTCATAGAAGAGCGCGTTAATACACGAATCGACTCGGAGCATATACATTCGCACAGCAACTATCTAAAGCTTGACCTGCGCCAAGTTGCCCGCGAAAGATTGGCCCAGCTAAGCGGTTAGCCGAAACTCGCCCGCCGCGTGTACGGGCAAACCTGTATGCATTTTCCGCACAGAGTAGTTCCGCCGCCGAAGCCACGCGCAGAGCGTTCGCGGGCGGTTTCGCGGCATTTGAACGGGTCGTAGAAATTGTCGCGTGGGGTGGTTACGCTCCACTCCTTGCCCGATACCGCACCCGCAGGGCACGCGGTTTTACATATGTCACAGCTTCCGCATTTGGAATGATTCACGGGGGTTGCGGTTTCCAGCGGCGCGTCGGTTAGCACAGACGAAAGCCGAACCATAGAGCCGTATTCTTCCGTTACCAGCAACGCGCATTTGCCAATCCAGCCAAGCCCCGCCCGCGTAGCGACAGTTTTGTGCGGCAGAACGGTATTTATTTCCTCTTCACCCGTGCCAACCTGCGCCCGCGTTTGCGCAATAGCGGTGTAACCGCGGCGTTGCAGAAATTCCGCGGCTTGCGTAACTATATTGTCCAACCTTTCGTTTAGGCGGTTGTACTCGTCGCGGTATGCGGGCGTGGGCAGGTCGGATATGCCTTCGATTATCTTTTTCGGATACGTAACGGCAACACTTATGCCAATTGGCAAGCCGCGCCGCGCTTCCGCAGGAAGCTCGCCTAAGTTTCCGAAACCAAAAAGAACCGCGCCAAGGCGGTGCAGTTCGGTTCTTGTGAGGATTGTAAGGTTTGTCATGTCAAATACGCCCCTCCCGACAGTTACACAACATATCTGCGCAAAGCTTCTTCAACCACCAAGTTTAGCGATTGATTGTGTGCAAAGGAAAAGGCTACAAGTTTTTTGTGAATTTCCGGAGAAACGTCTACGTCAAAGTGTCCGTAATCGGGGGTGTGGGGTGGTTTGTTAATCTCGTCACAGCCTTCCAAATAGTCATCAATAGCTTCTTCAAAATTCAGCTTTAGTGATTTTACGCTGTCGCCGTCATAAGTAATGCGGTCTGAAATGCCAATCAGCTTGCCGTGGAAAATTTCATCTTCCGCAGAATACGTAACGCTGCCAATGTATCCCTTATACTCAAGAAAGTTACTCATAAAACCCCTCCTCGGTCAACTCGTCGATTATGTCTGATACTTGGTATGCAAGCAACTCTTTACGGGGATGAGGCTTGTGCATGGCAAATATTTTTTTGCCAAGATAAAATTTAACCCGCGAGCCGCTTGTTTTCCCTCCGGTAGACATAGTGTATCCACAAGATTCCATTAACGCCCTCGCTTCATCAAATGTAAAGTCTTTCGGGCGTTTACAAAGCCGCGCCAACAACTTCGCTTTTTTGCTCACCGCTATACCTTATCCCATTTAGTGCGGAAGGTTACTTTGCCGTCGGTAAATTCGCCGCGAACCTTGTCGCCTTCGCGGAAGCGGCCTTCCAGTATTGCTTCGGCAAGTTCGTCTTCTATTTTGCTTTGTATTGCGCGGCGAAGGGGACGCGCACCATACATTTGGTCGTAGCCCTCTGCGGCGATGTGTTCTACCAGTTCGTTGGAGTACACCAAGTCTATGTCCATGTTTTGACGTATTCTGTCGGCGGTTTCTTGCATCATGAGGTGTGTTATTTTTTGAATATCATCGTTGTCCAGCGGGTGGAAAACTATGATATCGTCTATGCGATTGATAAACTCGGGGCGGAAGATGTTTTTCACTTCTTCCATCACGAGTTTTTTCATGTCTTCATAGGAGCGGTCTTTGTCGTTGTCGCTTACAAAGCCCAGCTTTTTGGGGTTGATAATGGAACGCGCACCCGCGTTTGATGTCATGATGATAACGGTATTTTTGAAGTTTATTTTTCTGCCTTGGGAGTCTGTGATGTGGCCGTCGTCGAGAACCTGTAGCAGAATGTTGAAAACATCGGGGTGAGCTTTTTCCACCTCGTCAAACAAAATGACGCTGTAAGGCTTGCGGCGAACGCGGTCGGAAAGTTGGCCGCCCTCGTCGTAGCCTACATATCCGGGTGGCGAGCCAACCAAACGGGAAACGCTGTGCTTCTCCATAAATTCGCTCATGTCTACGCGAATTATGGCGTTTTCGTCCCCGAAAAGAATTTCTGCCAATGCGCGGCAAAGGTGGGTTTTTCCCACGCCCGTGGGCCCGAGAAACAGGAACGAACCGATTGGGCGGTTCGGATTTTTCAGCCCAACACGCCCGCGCCGAATTGCCTTGGAAACGGTTTTTACAGCCGCATCTTGCCCTATTACGCGCTCGTGGATTGTGTCTTCCATTTTCATAAGACGCGCACTTTCTTCCTGTTGCAAACGTTTTACGGGAACGCCCGTGGTTGCCGCAAGAACGTCTGCAACTTCCTCGCCGTTTACAATATGGTGAGACTTTGTGTGCGTTTCTTTCCACGATTTTTCCTCTTGCTCCAGCCGTTCTTTTAAGCGGTTTTGCTGTTGTTTTAGCATTCCCGCTTTTTCAAATTCTTCAATTTTGATGGACGCTTCTTTTTCCGTTTCAATTTCGTTAATTTGCTCCTGCAACGCCTTTATGTTTGGCGGCGCGGTGTAGGAACGCAAGCGCACTTTTGATGCGGTTTCGTCCAGCAAGTCTATGGCTTTGTCGGGCAGAAAGCGGTCGGAAATATAGCGCGTGCTAAGGTTTACCGCCGCTTCAATCGCGTCGTCGGTGATTTGTACATTGTGGTGCGCTTCGTACTTATCGCGAATGCCTTTGAGAATTGCAATGGCTTCCTCTTCGGATGGCTCGTCTATCATCACGGGCTGGAAACGGCGTTCCAGTGCCGCGTCTTTTTCTATATGCTTGCGGTATTCGTCCAGCGTTGTCGCGCCTATTACTTGCATTTCGCCACGCGCCAACGCAGGCTTTAGAATATTCGCCGCGTCCAACGCGCCCTCCGCGCCGCCCGCACCGATAAGCGTGTGCAGTTCGTCTATGAATAAAATCACATTCGTGTTAGTTTTCACTTCATTTAATACGCGCTTAATGCGCTCTTCAAATTCGCCGCGGTATTTTGTACCCGCAACCATACCGGGCAAGTCCAGCCCCACAACGCGCTTGCCTTTAACAGGCTCGGGGACATCGCCGGAAATAATACGTTGCGCAAGCCCTTCCGCAATCGCCGTTTTTCCAACCCCGGGGTCGCCAACAAGACAGGGATTATTTTTCGTCCTGCGACTGATAATCTGAATCACGCGCTCCGTCTCTTTCGCCCGTCCCACAATGGGGTCGAAGTGGCTTTCCTTAGCCATTTGCGTAAAATCGCGAGAGAATTTATCCAGCGTAGGCGTCGTAGATTTCTGATTTCCCTTCGGCCCTGCCGCATTAGGGTTCATTGGGAACGGGAACGGCGGCGGCCCTTGCTGATTTGTTTCCCCCAGCATAGCCATAATATCGTCAAACATCTTCTGCGCATTAACATTAAACGTAGCCAGAATCGTATTCGCAATGGACTCCGTTTCTTTTAAAACGGCAATCAACAAATGTTCCGTACCAATATAATTGGTTTTCATTCGCATTGCTTCCTGATTACTTTGCTCCAGCACACGTTTTGCGCGGGGCGTTAAATCCACAACCTGCCCTGCGCCAAGGGTTGACGTTCCGCCTGCGCCGCTTACATTCGCAAGCTCGCGCTCTATCCCTTCCGCCGTAACGCCTTGCATCTCCAGCACTTTTGCCGCCACGCTATCTTCCACCTGCGCAAGACCAAGCAACAAATGCTCCGTTCCACCATGCGAATGTCCATACTTTTGCGCTACATCTTGTGCATTATGAATTGCCTGCCGTGCTTTTTCTGTAAAAGGCCCTTTCATCTTATGTAGCCTCCTCTGCGTATAATATTTAGTTTTAGTTCTCGGGGATTTCATCCCCGAACCCCTACGAACTTTTTTGAAAAAAAGTTCGACAAAAAACTTTAACTCGAATCGCGCATATGCGCGATTCAGGTTGCGCGGAATGGGAAAGCGATTTCCGCGATAGCGAAATAGGGTCAAGGGACTTGTCCCTTGTGGGGTTTGGGGCAACGCCCCAAGGTCTTATCATTGTTCAAAAATTTCCCGTAAATATTTTGCGCGAGTGATATCGCGTTCTTGTTCGGTCATTTCTGTGCCGGCGTTGCGCTGTAGGTGGCCGGGTTGAATTTCCATCATAATTTGGTAGATGTGTTTTGAGGGGCGCGGTTTGTCCAAGATGCCTGTGATGTAACCAAGACGGATGTCGGAGAGTAAATCCATTGCCTCTTTTGCGGAGATTAGGCGGGCATTGGTTAGGACTCCGTAAGCGCGGTGTACGAGGTCTTCCATGTATGGCTTGCTGGAAGTGAGAAGCTTTTGCCGTGCGTGTTGTTCACGTGCGATTACGGTTTGGGTTACGTTTTGCAAACCAAGAATTATATCGTGTTCGGATTTTCCTAACGTGTTTTGATTGGATATTTGATAAATACTGCCCATGGGCGCAGTGCCTTCGCCGTAGATACCGCGAATTGCAACGCCGAATTTGGTTATCTGCGGCAGAACATTTGTCGGCATATCAGACTTGGACAAACACGGCAGATGAATCATGTACGAAGCGCGTAGCCCCGTACCTGTGTTTGTGGGGCAAGCCGTGAGATAGCCATAGTCCGTGTGAAACGCGAACTCTACGCGCTCCTCTATGAGGTCGTCAATTTGGCTTGCGGTTTCAAACGCGTTTTCCAAACAGTCGCCCGCTTTTACAGATTGTATGCGAACGTGGTCTTCTTCATTAATCATCACGCTGATATTCTGGTTGTCGCTTATAAGAAGCCCCTTGGGCAAATTTCCATTTAGAAACTCGGGGCTGATAATATGCTTTTCCAAGAAAACAGTTTGCTCCGTTTTCCCCAGCCCGCCGATATCCAGCGGCCGAAAAAAACCGCTTGCCGACGTAACCGCGTCTGTAGCTTCCGCAACCAAATCATTCGCATTGGTAGTAGACAACTTACGCCTAAACGGATACTTCTTTATATTCCGTGCCAGCCGCACCCTTGACGACAAAATCTCATTTTCATCCGTTACCGCTTCCTGATACCATGGTGTGTTCATATTCCACCTCATTTTTTAACAATAAGGTCTCGGGGCGTTGCCCCGAACCCCACGAACTTTTTTGAAAAAAAGTTCGACAAAAAACTTTAACCTGAAAACCGCATACGCGGTTTTCAAAGATAGGGGTCAAGGGGTATGGCCCGGCGAATGCCGGCGGCTCGAAGAGCCGTTCCCGCCAACGGCGGGAAGCCTACCTTTCGTCCCCTTGCGGGGGATTGGGGGTGGAACCCCCAAGGTCTTTCTCTTGCGCTTCCAGTTCCTTAATACAGTCGCGCAGACGTGCGGCTTCTTCAAAGTTTTCGTCTTCGATGGATTTTTTTAGTTGGGCGCGGAGTTCGGTTACTTGCCGTTGGGTTAGAATGCCTGCGCCCATTCGGCGTGGATATTTGCCTTCGTGACGGGTACTGCCTTGTACGTTCTTTAGGAGAAGTTCTACTTCTTTTGAGAAGGATTGGTAGCAAATGTCGCAACCTAGGCGGCCGCCGGTTTTAAATTTGTTGAAAGTCATGCCGCAACGGGAACAGGCTTTCGCCGGCGGACGCATTGGAGGCGGCGCACCGGGCGCGGCAGAGTGCCCGTAAAAATTTGTATTAATTTGGTCTAAGATGCCTTTGAAAATATTTTCAAGGGACACAAGCATCTCAGGGTTATCTATTTTGAATGCGCATTCTTGGCACAGGTGCAGTTCTACCTTTTGGCCGTTTAGAAACTGTTGCATATGCACCGATGCGGGATTTTTTTGGCATTTATTACACATCATAGTCCTCATGCCCCTCACTTATAAAGTATCTCCTGATTGTTGCGGTTTTACACACATTAAAAAGATTTCGTTCAAGCGTGAAAATTCGCCGTTTTTGTGCAGGTGGCCGAACAACGTTTCCAGCCCTGTGGCGTGGCGGTATTCCGTGACGTTCGCGCTTTTTGCGCGGGAAAGATTATGCAGATTGCGGCCGCGTTTTAGTATGGCCTGTTCTTCAGGCGAAAGTTGCGGAAAAATGCGGTGATACATTTCCGATTGCGCTTTTGCGGATACAAATCCTTTTGCGCGGCGAAATATATCCTTGAACGGCACGTTTTCCCGCACCAGCATATCGCGCACAAGAAGCTCAAATACGGCGTCGCCGAGATATGCTAAGACCGCGGTGGCTCTGCCCCCGCCCCCCCGCAAGGGGACATTGTCCCCTTGACCCCGTTCATTTATCATGCGCGTCTCCAGCGCACACCGTTGGGGGTGTCTTCCAAAACAATGCCCATGTTTAAAAGCTCATCGCGGATGCGGTCGGACTCTGCGAAGTTTTTTGCGGCGCGGGCTTCTTGCCGTGCGGAGATTAGGGCTTCTATTTCGGCGTTGTTTAAACTATCGGCGGCGGGGGTTTCCGCCGCAAGGGAAATACCCAAAATGCCGCAGAGTTTTTCCAGCATCTCGCGCAAACCATTTAAAAATTCGCGAGAGTGTGCGGTTTGGTCTGCAATGGTGGTGTTGGTGTATTTCACCATCTCGAAGATGGCGGTTATTGCGTCGGCGGTGTTAAAGTCGTCGTCCATGGCTTGGGTGAAGGATTTTTCAAATGCTTCTGCTTCCGAAAAATCTGCTGCGCCGGATTGCGCCGCGTCTATTGCGTGTAATAAATTCGTGTGGCAGGTTTTAATGCGCTGTAAACCTTGCGCGGCGGCGGTCAAAACGGAGTCGTTAAATTCCATGGGCATACGATAGTGGCCGCTGATTAGGTAAAAGCGGATTACGTCGTGCGGGAATTTCTCTGCCATTTCGCGCAGGGTAAAGAAGTTTCCGCGAGACTTGCTCATCTTTTTGTGGTCGGTTGTAAGAATGCCGCAGTGCATCCATGTGCGGGCAAAGTCGCGACCTGTTACGGCTTCGGTTTGGGCAATTTCGTTTTCGTGGTGGGGGAAGATAAGGTCTTCCGCGCCGCCGTGAATGTCAATTTCGTCCCCAAGATATTTTTTTGCCATCGCACTGCATTCGATATGCCAGCCGGGACGACCATCACCCCAAGGGCTGTTCCATTTTGGCTCTGTGGGTTTGGCGGGCTTCCATAAAACAAAGTCGGACGGGTTGCGTTTGCCCGCTTCAACTTCTACCCGTGCGCCCGCTTCAAGGTCTTCAATTTTCTTTTTAGAAAGCTTGCCGTAATTTTCAAACTTGGTAACATCATAGTAAACGGTGCCGTTATTTTCGTATGCGAAGTTTTTTTCAATAAGAGTGGAAACCAGCGAAATGATTTCCGCAATTTCTTCTGTGGCTCGGGGGTTGGTTGTTGCGGGCACGCAATTAAGCGCGGCAAGGTCTTCCAGCGTGTGCGAGATATAGCGTTCCGCAATTTCTTCCGTGGTGCAGTTTTCTTCCGTGGCTTTGGCTATGATTTTGTCGTCAATGTCCGTAAAATTTTGCACAAAATTAACATCGTATCCGCGCCAATTCAAATAACGCCGTATCGCGTCGAATACGACGTAAAATCTCGCGTTACCCATGTGAATATCGTTGTAAACGGTTTGTCCGCAGGTGTACATTTTTATTTTGCCCGCTGTAATTGGCGAAAAATCTTCCTTCTTGCGTGTCATGGTGTTATAAATTTTCATCGCGAACTCCTTAATATGAAATAAGACAGACTGCGTGTGCCGCAATTCCTTCGCCCTTGCCCGTAAAACCAAGACCTTCTTCCGTGGTAAATTTCACATTTACCATCGGCGCGGGAATGCCCACGGCAGTTGCAATATTGCCTTCCATTTCCTTGCGCAAAACCTTTAATCGCGGTGCTTGTGCAACCACGGTACAATCCACATTTTCCACCCTGTATCCCGATTTTGATAAAAGCTGCCCAACTTCCCACAAAAGGCGCAAACTTGATATGTCTTTATAATATGGGTTTGTGTCCGGAAATGACTGCCCCATATCGCCCAAACCCGCCGCGCCCAAAAGCGAATCCAGCACAGCATGAACCAACACATCTGCATCCGAATGCCCCAGCAACCCTTTCGTAAAAGGAATCTCTACCCCGCCAAGTATCAGCTTCCGCCCCGCCACCAACTGATGCACATCATATCCCTGCCCAATCCTAAAACCCATCTCAATTTCTCCTCCGACTAGGGCGTTTGCGGAAACACGCCAAATTAATCTCGTCGGCCTCTTTACCCCAATCATAAGACCTTTTCTTAGAAGATTATACAACACAGGAAAAACCTTGACAAATTTAAGAAAAAAAAATACACTCTCTTGTGCAAGCGGAACGCGCAAAGTATGGAGATGTACTCAAGCGGTTTAAGAGGTACGCTTGGAAAGCGTATAGGCCGTTAACGCGGCGCGGAGGTTCAAATCCTCTCATCTCCGAAAGGAAAAAGTCCAATAGTGGGCTTTTTTTATTAAAATAATGCCTTGAAAATAAGTTGCGGAAGGTGAAGATAACATGACAGACGTATCTACATATTTAGGGAGGGCACTTGGAATTTTTGCTGTTTCGGTTTTGTTTTTTCACTATGTCGATGTTCCGTTTAGGGTTCTTCTTATCACTGCAATTATTGCAATAGTTCTTTTGATTTATGTATCGTGGAAAAATTTAAACAAGTCAATTATTCCCGTTATCATGACTATTGTAGCTGTTTTTTTGGGATACAGTCTGGAGTTTATTTTAGTCAGTCGTGATTTTATATATAATTACGACCGCTTTAGATATGGATGGGCTTCCATATGGGGACGATTTCAAGGGGTATATATAGGGTTACTTGCTATTTTGGCATCAGTAATCTTATTTGTTGTAGTAAAGCTTATCATAGAAAAAAGCAACAAAAAGAATAGAAATTCACATGATTCAAAACTTTTACTGAATCAAGAGAAGGATATGGAAAGATTAGGATACTATATTGATAACTTTGAATCGATTGGCATGAACGGCGAATGGGGAAGCGGAAAAACATTTTTGACAGATATGTTTATTAAGGAAAACAAAAACAAATATGACTTTATCAAAATTGGGCTTTTAGACTGTGATTTAGATGAAATTCAAAACCTATTACTAAGCGAACTGGATAGGGTGTTGAGTAGAGGTCACATTTTTTCAGTTCAATCACTTAAAATCAAGAAAATCTTAAATAAAATAGATTTGCTCGACGGCGTAAGAACCTTTTTATTTCCGGATAATGAATCCTATTTAGGTGCTATTCGTGAGATGAAGGAGCTTTTTAAGCTGGCAAAAAAGCCCGTGGTTATTATTTTTGAGGATATTGACCGCATTTCGGATATAGATATTATTAAAAAGCTGTTCAGCATAGCAGAGCAGTTGACTTGCGAAAAAATAAAGGTTTTGTATCAGTATGCTCAAAAACACTTAACTGATATGGATATGGGGAGGGACTTTACCGAAAAATACATTCCATATATTGTTAATTTAACATCTCCAACATTTTTTTCTGCATTTGAAGGAATGTATACGGATGAAGTGCTTAAAGAGTGGATTGGTGGGGATGTGGCAAATTACCCAAATAAAGAAGATTTTGATTTTTTAGCTGAAAATATAGTGGTTCCATTTTCTTTAGGCGAGCTAGGCAGTGACAAAAAGCACTCCGAGCCGCTAATGACTTCTGTAAATATGCGGAAGCTAAAACGTTTTATTTGCGAGGTTATTACTGCAATCAATGAGGATGACGGTAAAAATTCACCCAATAAAAGGCTTATCATTTCATTTTATCTTATCAAGCATTTTTACCACGACTTTTATGAGAAGTTGAGCGTTGAGAAAAATTTATTTGATATCCCCATTTTTCTTCGCGGAGAAGAGGTGTGTTCTATCCGTGGTTTGTACAATAACTCGGACAAGCCAGAGAATGTTCAAATTTCGGAGAGTCCCCACAACATTGAAAACTATAAAATTTTGTGCCTTTTGTATAGTGATTTTCAGATTGACTCCGGAAAAGATACTACCATCCCTGCACTTGGAAAAAT
Source organism: Defluviitaleaceae bacterium (assembly GCA_009788055.1). Classification (GTDB taxonomy): domain Bacteria; phylum Bacillota; class Clostridia; order Lachnospirales; family WQUN01; genus WQVC01. The sequence goes on from WQSG01000014.1 coordinate 27,672, forward strand.
TATCATGTCGTCGGACTTATGGTATTTTGCCAGTAGGAGAGATAATTTGATAAGAGAAATATATGCTAAGGGAACTATGGGGTTGGAGTATTTTACATTTTTGGCTGAGTCTTTTACCTGTCATGCATTAAGCGACAATACCAAAAGTAAGCTAACTGTGAAAAACTTTCATGAATTTGATTCGCTGTTCAAAAAGGAAGCCTGCAAAAAGGGTGTTATTCTTCGTACTAACTCGCGTATAAGATTTGAAAACATTTTTGATGCTTTTAATATTGTAGACACGAATGTTGACAAAAAAAATAAACTCGTTGACTTTTATTTACAATACAATGAAAATGTAGAATTTGATAAAGAATTTTTTGAAATTGCATTGACATTCAACGAAAAATCGGCGACATATACTAAATTCATAGATAGTTTTAATAGAATGAATCCCGAAAGAATTTGGAGAAAACGTGTATTCGGCTTTTCTTTTTTAATTACCAGCCTTGATACTCTAGGCAAAAAAATTAGTGAGATTAGCGACTTTCTAGTTATTCCGATGGTTGATTCATTCAGAGGAGATGGGCTAGATAAAGATAAGTATGTAGCAGAATTACTCAAATTAAAAGAAAAAATTGAAGCGTTATATTCTCCCCTCGATAGTGATACCCAACGCATTATAGATTTCATCAAGCAAAGCGTGGCTGTCTTAAATGAGCAGTTAGACATAATTTGAGAAGACGCGGGAAACACTATCATCAAAAAAGGGTGATAAGAGTGTTAAATTTCAGAACAGACCTTGCATTAGAAATGCACGAGAGCCAAGAGGGCGAGATTAGCGGCGTAGAGATAACAACGGAAGATGATGACGAGCTGGGCATTACGGTAACATGGGTAGAAATAACGGACGAAAACGGTGCGGAAGCCATGGGCAAGCCGATTGGCAACTATGTAACGATGGAAAGCGCGGCAATGAAGGATAACGACCCTGATGTGCATGAGGAAATTGCAAAAATACTATCGCGCAAGCTTGGGCAGTTGCACAATTTGGGTGAAGAGGCGGTTATTTTGGTGGTGGGACTTGGAAACAGACAGGTTACGCCGGACGCACTGGGGCCCAAAGTTTGCGAAAAGCTGCTTGTAACGCGGCACTTGGGCGGGGACGTACCCGAAGAACTGAAGGGGAAACTTCGTGCGGTAAGCGCGTTGTCGCCCGGCGTAATGGGCATAACGGGCATAGAGACTGCCGAAATAATCAAGGGCGTGGCGGAGAAAATCACGCCGGATTTAATAATCGCCATAGACGCACTTGCGGCGCGACGCACTTCGCGAATTAACGCGACAATTCAAATGTCGGACGCGGGTGTTAATCCGGGCGCGGGGCTTGGCAATCGAAGGATGGCAATAACTGCGGAAACCATGGGCGTTCCCGTAATTGCCATTGGCGTGCCAACGGTAGTAGATGCCGCAACATTGGTAAACGACACGATGGACAAAATGCTTTCTGCAATGGCGCACTCTGCCGAGGAGGGCAATCCGTTTTTTGATATGCTCGGCGACTTGCAAGAACAAGAACGCTACGGCTTAATCACAGAAATTCTTACGGGGGAGAATATGTTTGTCACGCCAAAAGATGTAGACGCGGTAATCCTGCGCCTTGCGAACATTATTGCAAACACACTTAATATCGCGCTGCACCCCGGAATTACCACGGATGACATAAACAGATATTTGTAAGACTATGCTCTGCGCATATAAATAAAAAAATTTACGCCGCTTCGTTTGGGGGCTTGCACTCGCTTTATTTCCGCAAAGCCCAGTTTCTCATACAAACGAACGGCGTTTTTATTTGTGTCCGCCACTTCCAAGATATAGGCGTCGTATGGGTTTTCTTCCATTATAAATGAAAGCAATTCGTAGCCCAGCCCTTGGTTGCGAAACTTGGGCGCGGTTGCCACAAACTCAACAGACCCCGTTGTTTTGCTCATGGCAAACGGGTACGAATTGCGAACCATATGCCGCCGCAACATAAAATACGCAATGTTGCCCCGAATGAACCCCAGTGCTTTAACAAATTCGCGCCGCTCCAATTTAATCGGAGAAAACCCCTGCGTACACGCCGCCATTGCCGCAACCGTTTCACCCTGCAACGCCACATAAAAATATTCCAACGTGAAAACGTGTTCAAATGCTTGCGTTAGTTTGTCCTTGTCCTTGCAAAAATGCTTTATCCAATCATAAAAACCTTCAACAAACACACGGCTCAACTGCCCGCGTATGTTGAAGGTTAGCTTGTCTGTTCGTGTGAAGGTCATGGTTTGCTTCCTTTTGGGTTAGTTTTTTAGAAAGAGGGATGGTTTCAGACAGAAAAAAATTCGTCGTTGGGTGGGATGTTTTTATATTTTTCGGTTAGAGCTTCACGCGCTTTGGAAATGGCTAAAATGTTTTGTCCTATCCGAGTGGCGCGAAGTAATTTGTATAATGTTTTATCATCATGAACATAACGCCCCTCCTCCATATGTCGGCTATCACGAGTTAAAATATAAAGCATCCCTGTCCCATCATCGTTTAAATGTTGGCGCACGGCTTCATCCGCAGCGTCTGTATCGGTTGGTGGAGATAGTAAAGCTGCATTTTCCAAATGATGACGCAGGAAAAAATATTTATACGTAGCGTCATTGGAGCAGAACGTAGGGATTAAATCTCCGTCAATAAAACAAACAGATGCAACCATTCTTTTGAAATAAAACTCCCAAATATCGTCACCCTCAAAATCCTTTTCAATTTCAATTAGAAACGGCAACAAGATATTTTTTTCAAACTTATCTTTCGCCATGTCGCAAAGCATACGGAATACATTATCTATAACCGCTCTGTCCATGTCTGTTTTGATAATTGCCAAACCCCGTTTTTCCATTATGTCATCTGTTTGTTCTTTTAGGTATACCGCAGTAAAATATTCTTGGAACGACCTATGCGTAAAGTGGTATGTGAATCCTTCCCTGTACAGCATACACACTGCGTTTGTTAAATCTGTAATGTAGTTTTCCACATCAAAATCAATGCCGTCTTTGGCAACCGCTGTCTTAACTTTGTTTAGCGTGTTGATTAATTCATCCTTGGAAAATGAAAACTTGCTATTGTGATAGGTTATACAGCAAAAGGTCGCAAACACTTTTTTAAACAAGTCCGACCGTAGCCCGCTTTCTATTTTGCGCGTGTATCCCTCTTTTGTGCTGTCATGTCTTTCTAATAATGTTTCAAATGCATTTTCATAGAACAGGTGGGGTGTTTCCTGTATTTTTCCACCGGCGTCATATGTTAAAAACATCATGGTAAGAAGTAGGGGATTTGATGCGAACTCTTCGTGATTTTCAAAAAGCTCGTCATCTAGGGCTTTTATAAATCGCTGTTTAGGTTCGGCATGGTAATCCAATTTCTCAATTAGAGAAATTGCTTGGCTTTTGTCCATCGGCATGGTGTTCATCACTGCAAATTTTTCAAAGGAAATAAAGTCATCTATTTTTCTGGATGACATTATTACATTATTATCAGGGTATTTGTCGCAAAAATCGTTTAGCTTTTCTGTAAAGGTTTTGGATTTATTGCCGTTTATTTCATCGAAACCATCTAACAGAATCATGAACATCCCTAGTTCTAAGGCATATTCGATAGCGTGTTTGGAGGTTGATTCAGCCAAAATGTTCATACCCTCAAAAATCGCATCCATTAGATTGTAGTCGTTAGCTTGCCTGTTTATATCTTTTAGCTCGAAAAGTACAGGTATAAACTCACGGCAGGTTTCAAGCTCGCTTAAAAATAAATGCTTCATCAGCATGGATTTGCCTATGCCGCCCGTACCCTGCACTATGATAAATTTTTGCCCTGAAAAATTGCGAACCACTGTAGAATTTAACGCCGAGACAACTTGCGCTCCTTCATCGTACCCTTTTCTCAGCCGTGGTGTTACAAAAAAATCGCGCAGTTTTTGAGGTTTTTCTTTGTACAGCAAGGTTTTGATATTGGAATATTTTTCATATGATTTCTCCAAATAGCTGTTAAATGCCTTGCCAAGGACTACCTCTAGTTTAGCAAACACTTTTTTGCCGTTTTCGGCTATTGTTTCGGAATATTTTTCCAATGCACCTTTAACCGCGCCTTTTGCCAGTGCTTCTATTGTTTTAAAGTCATCCATAATTGCCTCCCCGTATGTAAACTCTTTTCGTGGTTATTCTCTCATTAATCGACAAAAAAGACAATATGTTGTTCTCTGTCCCGAATAAAATAATGAGTGCAGAAATTCCCACCGCATCACGGTAAAAAGAGTTTACATATTTACAAACATCAATGTTATAATCGGTTGTAAAAAGCCTGTAAAACATGAGAGAAGGTTTGCATGATGAAAAATAGATTAATATCGCTTGCGCTGGTTGTTGTTATGGTGCTGGGAATGGCAACGCCTGTTAGCAGCCATACAGAGGAGCGCGTCGCCGAAACGAAAGCGGAAGCGGCAATAAACGCGGAAACAGCCTTCGCAACGGCAACTCCGCCCGCGCTTGACGGAGCGTCCGCGATTTCGGTGATGAGTGCGGGGTACGAGCTTCTGGTTCACGGGCGCACCTTGCCGTGGATGGGCATTGATATTGACCTTTCGGAAATCGCAAGCGTAAACCTTAACGCAAACACATATACAGTAGTAATCACGGGCTATGTGCCAAACGGTTCGGGCGGGGTTGTAACGGTGGAAGAACCGCTGGCAGGTGCGCCGTGGGCAAACGCGTTGCCATTTAGCGCAAGCGCAAACGGGGAAAATTTCATCATCACGATTCATAATATAAATGAAACTTTTTTTGCAAATATGCTGCACGATAACAGACTTGAGGATGGAAACGCAAGGCGTATAAGAATACGTTGCAACGGCGGGTATCCGAATGTCGCAACGGAAGATTTTGTATTAACAGAGATTGCAATATCCACGGGCGGTAACGAGGTGTGGGCGTTAACACGGGATGTGTTGCCTGTTTTGGGGCTTGGCGAGGTAACGCCTATCTGGAATATAGTTGGCATAGACGGGCTGGGAGTTGCGACAACAGGGCCGCAATATCTTGGGCTAACCGTGCGTCAGCAAGAACCGCAAAACGGTTACGGAAGCGGGCCTGTTCCCGCGCCGCCTGTTTTCTCCGCGAATGCAGGTTTTTTCAGCGCACCCTTTAATTTGACGCTAACCGCCGAACCAAACACGGTTATCCGCTACACCACAGACGGCAGTATTCCAACAAGCGCGTCACCCATTTTCACAGATTCTATTTTCATCCATTCCCCCGCGCCCACTGCGGAAAACAGCCCAATGTCTGTGCGGGGCGTTGGCAATGCGACTATCGACTGGGCAAACGGCTTGCCCGTTATTTCCGACTATGATTATATCCCGCGATTGTATTACAACGGAATGGTTGTGCGGGCGCGGGCTTTTAACGAGAACGGCGGTTCGCAAACGGTTACGCGCTCCTTTTTTGTAGAGCGGGACGGGCGCGGGCGGTTTAACACGCAGGTGATGTCCATTTCCGTAGAGCCGGAGCATTTCGCGGGGGAAACACAGGGGCTTTACCGCAACTGGTACAGGGACAACTGGCCACAAACCCCCGTAAACGAGCAAACGCGGCAAGTAGTTCATATGGAAATGTTCTGTCCGAACGGGCAACTTATTCTTGCGCAAAACGCCATGGGCTGGGTGTATGGCAACTGGTCGCGGGGCAACCCTAAGCGTTCCATGCGCTTCAACTTTAATCAAGCGGGCAACGATGTTCGCAACACTCCCGCCCTTATCCCTGATACGCGGCGCAATTTTTACGCACCCACGGAAGTTGTGGGCAATTTCCGTCATATAAATGCGCGTCTTTCCGACGGCGGCAGTTCGGAAATACGGGAGTCGCTTATCCAAATTTTAAGCGAGCCGCTTCGCCCCACCATACAAAACAGCACATATGGCGCGGTTTTTGTAAACGGCGAATTTTGGGGAATGTACTGCCTTCGCGCCCACCGTCACGAGCATCTAATCGGCGAAATCTATGACGTCCACCGCAACAGCGTTTATCTTACCGATAACACTTGGGATTTTCACGCGCTGATAGACAGCTACGCCCCGTTTTACAATCACCAAAACTTCTTAAATCTGCAAAATCATATTGATATGGATAATTTCATCGACTATTTTATAATCGGCTACCACTTTGAAAACTGGGACTGGGTGAACAATAATTTTGAAATGTGGCGCACAACGCAGTATTACCCCAACGTTTATGGCGGGGATATGCGTTGGCGTTTTGTTGTGCATGATTTCGACAATGGCATAAACCACCCCGCAAACGACATGATGGCTTTTTTCACCTCCCGCCGAGGAATAGACCCGCCTGTACCGATTGCTCCGTGGGCGGGCGACCAACTGCGCGACGCATGGGCGGCAAACACTTTTATTAATCTGTTCCAAAATCCGACGTTTCGGCATACTTTTGCGGCGCGGTATTCCACGTACACGGGTACGGTTTTTCACCCGTCACGGGCAACGGCTGTAATTGACCGCATGGTTGACGAACGTTTAGATACAATTGGTGCAGATATGTACCGCTGGAGTTCTCACGGGGCGTATTCGCCCACAAGCGGCATCAACAACTGGCTGTACGGCATGGGCTGGGGCTACAGAAGCAGTATCGAAGGCTTGCGGCAGGTTTTAACGCGCCGCGCAAATTATTCCATTTCACACATTCGCAATTACTTCCAAGCTACCCCCCCCTACATCAACCCCGACTTGCAACTGCCGGAAGACCTTATTAACATCCGCTGGCAAACAGATTACACACGCGGCTTTTTTGATATCGCAGGGGCGCAAATTCGCGCAGACCTTTTCGACAGGGGCAACCTTGCGGATTACGCCTTTTGCGTAAGCGATTTTAATGCGGATTATATTCGCGGCTTGCCTATTGAATTTACGGCGCGTCCGTTTGACGGATATGTATTTTCCCATTTTGAAATCAACGGCGAAAATTCTTACGAAAACCCAACCACCATTACGCCGTTGGCTCAAACTGCGCAAATATCCATCACCGCCGTTTTTGAAGAAGAAGTTTTGCCAGAACACACCGTTCTGGCAGAAATCACTCGCACAGAAAATAACGCCGCGGCAGAAAATAATCGCTTTAACGCAACGGGCGGCGTGTTCCGCCACAGCGCGTTTTTAACCGCATGGAGCGGAAATACCCAACGCACAATCGGCTTCATGGGCGATAACCGTGCGCCCATGGTTCTTAACAATTCTGCGGTTGCGGACGGCTGGCGTTCTGTTGGCGACACGGGCGTTACCGTTGATACTGCCACTGCATTTCAAATCCGCTTTGAAACCACGGGGCATGAGAATATTCGGTTTTCTGCACGGCAACGCTCCACGGGCAGCGGCCCCGACTATTTCGCCCTCGCCTACAGAGTAGGAAGCACAGGCGATTTCACGTCCATCCCCAACACACGAAACGCTGTCAGCCTGCGAAACACACAGGGCTTCCGCAATAACAATTACTCAGACTTTAACTGGCCGCATTCCCAAACCTTTGACGGGTTTCTTTTGCCCGCCGCCGTTGCAAACCAGCCCGCCGTGTATCTTCGCGTGTATATGCGTGAAACCGCGCTTGCCGCAAACGACCGCACCAACGGCAACACTTCCATTAACAATATCGTGATAACAGGCGAACCCACAGGCGAAATTGCGGGCCCCACTTTTTACATCCAAAACGCAAACGCCCGCGCAGGGCAAACCGTGGATGTAAACATAAACATCCACAACAATCCCGGCTTTGCCGCAATGTTTTTCACTCTTGATACTCCGCCGCAACTAACCCTCCTAAGCGAAGAACCCCACGAAGACTTAGCCGCATTTTTCCACCGCGAAGGCAATGTAATGGGCTGGACGGGCATGACAGACGCAACAGGAAACTTCACGCAAAACGGTACAATTCTAACCCTCACATTTGCCGTGGACGAAAACGCCCAGCCCTCCTTTTACCCCCTCACCGCAATTTTCGCCAACGCCCGCGAACCCGAAGACCCCGCCAACTACGAAGGACAAAGCCTGCCAATTGCCATACGCAACGGCGGCGTAGCAGTCCACCCCGGCGACTGCACCTTCTGCATAGGCGCGTGTACCCTCGGCGACATAAACGGCGACGGCAGAATCACCTCCGCAGACGCCACTTGGCTTGCGCGCTATATCACAGGCCAACCCGTGCAAATTTGTATGTACGCCGCAGACTTTTTCGGTGACGGTGTGCTAACCCCGTCCCACGTTGTCATGCTTGCCCGCGCCTTAGCAGGGCATAATGTTACGCTGGACAGGCGCGAAAGGGGAAATTCATAATGCTTGAAAAAATCGAAACCAAGGAAATTATGACGTGCTGGGAAGCTATGCAAAAGTACCGTACACAGCATTTTATAATGGCGATAACAGAGGAAGTAGACCAATGCTATAACGATTTGGGGTACGTTATGTACGTCGCGGACAAGGAGCGGGAATTTCACCAAATTCCCCGTAGCGAGTACAAAGATAAACAAATTGCGTTCATGTTCGGCGTAGCCGCAGAACCATACCCGATAATCGGAAATGTGGTGTATCATGACTAAAATTCCATTTGGCGAATACGGCAGGGTTTTTGTTCCGATAAACATAAAACCGATTGACGACATCACCTTGCAAAAAACACTTTTCAAGGTAGACACAGGGGCAGACACAACAACCATCTCCAAAGAAGTATTAATAAACCTAGGCTACAGCATGGACTGGATAAACCAAAACGCCGTTGTGTATGAGGACAAGGACAAACCCACAACCGCCGCAGGAGAGAAAATAAACGCAGGATATGTACAGCTTCCGCTGATAAATCTTCTTGGATATGAGGGGCGCAACTGGGTTTTTCAAATAATCATGGACGAAAACCAAGACTTCCGAAACCTTTTAGGGCGGGACTTACTTACGGGTTTTAACTACACCTTCGACAATGACGAGGACATTTTTTCAATTTCCCGCACAAAAACATTTAAGCCGCGATACAAATTTTTACCGCAACAAGAAATAAATGAAATTGCCGCGAAGTAGCAAAAACAAAACCCGCCCCTTTTTATACATGGGAACGGGTTATTTTTTTGTGGTCATATTAAAAGCGTGGTTTGCATTACGGCGCGGAATTGCCGAAAATACAGGGCATTATCTACAGACAAAAGAAATTTGCACCCGCACGGGAAAGTATGTTAGAATGCATTTGTTACAAAATGAGTAGCGACCGTGCGGTGTTAGCGCACCCCACGGCGAGTGTAGGGATACAAGACATCACCTAACACACACGGGCTTTTGCCCGCCACTACGCAATCACAGTTTAGCATTGTTTTGCCCTTGTTTCAATAATAAGCGCGGACGTGTTGTGTTTCTGTTGCGTGGTTCGGCGGCAGGGTTGTTTTTGGTATTTTTTTGAATATCCAAGGTGTGTAAGGTGATGGCAGGTTTTCTGCCGTCCTTACGCACCTTTTTTAATTCGCAACAAACCCGCAGGGCGAAGTATGGTTTGCATATTTTGCCTTGCGGACTTTACACCGGAGCATCTAAAAAATACGAAAGGCGGTGTTCAAATGAGCGTTGAATGAACAACAACTTTATTTTGACACTTTTAATTTCGAGAAGCGCGAAAATTTCTAAAAAACGGAGGTATTAGTATGTGGATAGTAATTGTAATAGCCGTTGTTGCATTTTTAATATGGCGGATGGTTAATAACTATAAAAAGGAAAACGCGAAGTATGCTCTCATGGTATCTTCATGTGCCAATTGTAAGTTGCATATGGTTGATGTTCAGGATATTGATGGAATCAACCAATATATGGAGAACTATATAGACTCTTACGCTAGAGGCTTGATTAGTTGCGTAGGGCTTGGTTCGGGCAATAATGCGATATGGACTGCTGACAATCTTCTTAAATCATCCTCAACTCATCCCGTAACCGTAGGTGACCTGCTTCATATTAGTAGTCGGGCTATATTTATGGCATCCGACGAGTCATTCCAAACTCCGCACAACAATTTCATAGCTTTAGCCGTTAGATGCTATAACATCATATCGGTAATTGCAACGATTAACGGATGTACCGATTGCGCATCCAAATTCAAGGAAGGCGCAGGTAAATTATCCCAAAAAACATAGCGGCTGAGTTGATTACAACGGAAGGGGCGTGATAACCATGGGACAAATCAAACGACTTCTAAAATGCGCAAATGAAGGTGACTGGGTTGCGCAGAAAAAAATAGAAGAAGCCGTTGACCATCAATTAACATATGCCGAAATGGTTGCACATACGAAGGAATGCAAACGTCTGGCAGAAACAACCAATGACCTGACCGCAATACAAGGTTTGGCAGGAGCGTACTACAGCGGGCTTGGAATCGAAAAAAGCCCGCAAAAAGCCGAATACTGGTATAAAAAAGGCATTGAATTTTACAACTGCCCTGTATGTATGTTTGGTCTTTGCCGTATTCTGATAACCGCATACGATGAATACGACAAGGCGCATGAACTTCTTTTGGAAGCGGTAAGGCTTGATTTATTGGACTATATCGCAAGGGAAGAACTTGATGAAATGGTGGACGCGATAGCCACCCTTAGCGCATACGCAAAACTAAAAAATTAGCCCCCACTAATAAATTTCGTAAAAAGTGTTGACAAATTATTACGAAAGTATTAAGATACCCCTCGGAAGATATTAAAAACTTTGAGGGGTATTTAAAATGAAATTGAAAATCTTTGTAACAAGTATACTTTTGAGCTTGTTTTTGGCACCGGCAACAGCACTTGCAGATTTATCCGAAGCACTGGATTACAGGGAACAAGACGTGTCCGTTCTCTCTGCAACAAATGAACATGAGCCTGTAACATTTATCACAACATCACGCTTAAACTTGCGTACTGCACCCGGCACATACAACGAACGCATCAGAACGGTGAACCCCGGCACACGGGTTGAAGTTTTAGATTTCGGTTGCGGATACTGGTTTGAGGTTTACCACAACGGAACAACAGGCTTTATGTACGCGGCGCACCTGCGCGAACTTGGCGACGGCACATCTGCCTTCGGCGAAGTAGAGCTTCTTCACTGGAGCTACGCACGTTATGTTATGACACTCGGCACGATTGCAACACTCATTGATGTTCGTACAGGGCTTTCGTGGCAGGTAGCATCATTTTCCAACGGAAACCACGCCGATATCGAAACAATTACGGCAGAAGATACAGCAATAAAACTGCAAGCATTTGGTAGCTGGACATGGACACCGCGTCCCGTTATCGTGCTAATCAACGACCGCACCATTGCCGCTTCCGTAAACGGAATGCCCCACGCAGGCTGGACGCGTAGCGGCAACAACATGAACGGTCATGTATGCTTGCACTTCCTTGGCTCTACCACGCACCGCCCTGCGGCGCAACACGTTCGCGACCACCAAAACGCTGTAATGGAAGCGTACAACACGGCATTAACTTGGTAGACATGAATATTTTTTACAGACTCACAAACAGGCTTTTCGTAAACATAACCAATGCCTGCCCGTGCGATTGCATATTTTGCATAAGAAATCTAACGGACGGCATGAACGAAAACGAAAGCCTATGGCTGGAACGAGAGCCGACCCTTGACGAGATTAAAGCCGCGTTTAATGCGCGGCTTGATTTTTGTGAAATCGAAGAAATAGTTTTCTGCGGCTTTGGTGAGCCAATGCAGCGCGCCGAGGACGTAATTGCCCTAACCCGCCACTTCAAAGCGACACAGCCAAATAAAAAAATCCGTCTTAACACAAACGGACTGGTGCGCCTTATAAACCCCGCTTTCGATATTTCGCAATTGGCGGAAATGGATTCCGTTTCCATCTCCCTAAACGCCGACACGGCGGAAGAATACGACCGCGTAACCCGCCCGTGTTTCGGCAAAGCCGCCTACACAGAGATGCTGAATTTCGCCGCAGAAGTGAAAAATTACACCAATGTCACCCTGTCCATCGTAGACGTGCTAACCCCCCAACGCACAGAAAACTGCCGCAAAATAGCAAAAGAGCTTGGCGTAATGTTTAGATTACGCTAAGCTCTTTTTTATATCGGTTCTTTATTTTTAATCAGCTCCCGAACATGGGCGGCTTTTTCTTTTAGTCTTTTGCCCGCGGTTTTTGTCATTATAACTTGGCTGATGTACCGCAGGGCAGAATCGCGTTCGCCTGTGCGGCGGCACAGTTCGCCAAGAAGATAACACAGTGTTAGCGAGTCCATGCCGTATACGGGAAAGTTCTCGTTAGAATACGCAAGCTCAAAGCCTTTTCTGGCGTAGATGCGAAAGGTCTTGGCGGCTTCTTCATCTTCTTCCATATCCGCAAACCACGAAAGACGCAAGCACAGCATGGCTCTTTCGCTGCTGCGTGTCTTTTTCAGCGTGGCACATAAGAGTGCCATCAAGTAGCGTTCTTTTGCGTGGGTTGCGTCAAGTTCCAGAGGGTATTCCTTGTATTTGAATTGGGGCGCAAGGGTTTTTATTACCGCCTCGCGCTGGCTGTCGCGCATTTGATTAAAGTGCGCCGTCATAGCCGCGTATCCGCAAAATTGACACATGATAATATTGTACAGCATTGGGTCGTAGGGTTTGTAGTGCGCCCGTAAATCTGTGTCGCTTTCTATAAATCGACACTTGCCCGTGCGCATAGTCACGTCATGAAAATCATGACTGCACACAGGACATTTGTGGCTTTTCAGATATACATAGTCCATGATTGGTAATTCTTTTGCCTTCGCGCTTTCGCTATCGGGTCTTGCTTTTTTCACACGCTCATCGGCTGTTATTTCGCCCGCGTCAGGCACTTCCGTTATTCCCAATGACGAAAGAGAAGCAAATATATTTACCATTTATGTGCGCCCCCGAAAATTTTTTTATAACACGCTAATAATATCATGTTTTCTCGCGGTTTTGCAACGATATGACTAACACATACGCCCGGGGTAGGCGTTAAGCTGTAGCCCGTCTGCGCCGCCCGCAAGCAAGCGATAATACCCACGACAGGCAATCATTGCGGCGTTGTCTGTGCAGTAAATCGGCTCGGGCTTGAAAAGCCGTAGGTCGTTTTGTTCGCAAGCGGCAACAATTGTTCGGCGCAGTGCAGAATTGCAAGCAACCCCACCCGCCAGCACAATGGTATCGAAACCTTCATGCTTGCAGGCGGAAACAGCGCGTTCCGTCAAAACATCCACAACAGCTTTTTGAAATGACGCGGCGATATTCGGGATATTTACGCCGTCGCCGCCGTTTTTCTCCTCACGGGCGATATGTTGCAAAACCGCCGTTTTTAATCCGCTGAAACTGAAATCAAAACCGTCAATTTTTGCCCGTGGGAACGGAATCGCCGCTTCGCCGCCCTGTGCCGCAAGGTCAATTTGAGGGCCGCCGGGGTATGGCAAACCCAATACCCGCGCAACTTTGTCGAAGGCTTCTCCCGCCGCGTCGTCCCGCGTAGAACCCACAACACGATATGTGTCGTAACCTTCCACCGCAAGCAAAAGCGTGTGTCCGCCGCTTACCACTACAGCCAAAAAAGGCGGCTCTAAATCATCCCGCCCCAAATAATTAGCGCAAACGTGCCCCTCGATATGGTGAACGCCAACGAGGGGCTTTTTTTGTACAAAAGCCAAACCCTTTGCGTAATTAAGCCCCACCAAAAGTGCGCCCGCAAGCCCCGGCCCGTTGGCAACGGCAAAGGCGTCTATATCCGCAAGGGCGACGCCTGCGTGCGAAAGGGCTTCATCTACGATAAACCCGATACATTCTATGTGCCGCCGCGCCGCAATTTCAGGCACAACGCCGCCAAAAGGCGCGTGAAGCTCTACCTGCGACGCTATGATATTTGAAAGCACTTCGCGCCCGTTGCGCACAACCGCCGCCGAAGTCTCGTCACAGCTTGTCTCAATGCCAAGCACTATCATTTTCATTCCTCCAAAAATTTCAGTGTCTTGGTCATTCTGTCGCGCCCGTTTTTTGTGTTTGGGAAGATGTCTGTCGCAAAGTGCAGATAGTTGTGCGGGTCGGGAAGTGACGGGCTGTAATGGGTAAGCCATAATTCCTTTGCGTTGGCTTTTTGCGCCAGTATCGCCGCCTCGCTGAACACCATATGTTTGCGCCCCGCCGCCTTTTCCAGAAGCGCGTCGTCGCCGTAAAGCCCTTCGCAGATGAACAGGTCGGCGTTTTCCGCAAAAGACGGAAGCGCGGCAACAGGGCGTGTATCCGTGCAAAAAACGAGTTTAAGTCCCTTTCGCGGTTGCCCCAAAACCATGTCCGACGTAAATGTCCTGCCCTCATGTTCGATATTGGCATCCATCTGTTTTTGCAATACGCCCCAAAATTTTAACGGAATGTCTTGCTCTTTCGCACGGGCGGGGTCAAACTTGCCGCGCCGCAAAAGTTCCAAGCTGTACGCAAAACAAGCCATGCGGTGGTTCACCGGCATGGCTTTTAAAATCAGTGTCTCGTTCAGTTCAAAAGTGTGCGCGCTTTTTGCGTCACGCTCTATAAATTCTATGGGGAAGGGCAAATCCCGCGCAATCACGCACAGGCTGTTTACCACAGATGCCAACCCCGGCGGGCCGATTAGTTTAAGCGGCTCTGTGCGGTCGGCGTTTGCCATGGTAAGCAAAAGCCCGGGCAAGCCCGAAATATGGTCGCCGTGGTAATGGGTGAAACAGATTATGTCAATCTGTTTGAACCCCCAACCCAACATCCGCAAGCTAACCTGCGTTCCCTCCCCGCAATCAAAAAGGAGCATAGAACCGTTTACGCGGCACAGCATTGAAGATAAAAAACGTCCGGGCAAAGGCATCATGCCGCCTGTCCCTACTAATGCAACATCAACCAAAGAAGTACTCCAAACTTTCCAAGATATAAAGATGCCTGTTTGCCGCAAAATGCAATGTGTCCTCGTGGTACTGTGCTATGGTTTCGCGTGTTACACCTTCATTCAGAAGCCCTGCTTCCAGCGCGAAACCAAGTTCGTTGGAAATATCGCCATAGAGTTCTTCAAGCACTTCGCGTATTGTTTCGTAGTTAAGGGTGTATTCCATAAGTTCGTGGAGAATTTCTATAAAGCGTTCCACCATTTCGGGGCGGGTTAAAACATTGCGAAGAAGAAGCCCGTCGAAAACTTCCAGTTCCATCAAAGGCTGCAACGTGGCGCGGCGATAGTCCCCGCCGATATGCCCGAATGTTTGGTCCATGCTAAACATTGCAAAACGCCAGCGGCCGTCAAGTTCCTGCGGCAGTCCGGGCGAAAGTTCGCCCGTGTAACGCCAGCGGTACAAATTATCGTGCGGCCAATCGTTATTGCCAACCCATATTTGGAAGGCGTAATAGCGCAGCATATTGTCCACATCAAGGATTGCTTCAAGCTGTGCAAATTCGTCGTCGTCGGTAAGGTCGCGCCAAGCGAAAAGATTTTTGTAGGTCAGTGCTTGTTCTTCCTCCGGCGTAATATCGCGGAAAACCCATTCGCCGCGCCCCAGAACGTCAAAATCACGCCGTGGCGCATTGTACAGCCTTTGCAGATAATTATCGTCAACGCGGGTTTGAAGCCACATATGCCCGTGGTATTCGCCATTGACAAACAAAGCCGCCGCACGAACGGGGGTTACGTCGATAAACCCTGCGCGGCGCGCAAGAACAGAGCCCAATTCGTGGCGCAAAATGCCGTGTTGACGGTCTTGCCCGCCATTGCGAAGGATAATATTATCGTATTCGGAAATGGCTCTGCCCCTCTCGTCGTGGGAAACATCGCCCGGGAAGAAACGGTAACGGAAACTGCCCGACTGCGGAGAATATTCCCGCCGTGCGATAAGCCGCAAAGAGCGGATGTCTTCACCGCGGGCGTACCCGCCCGTTACGCGCATACCTGCCGCTTGCATGAAAGCGCGTTCCCCGTTTGGGTAGAACATTTCGATATAAACGGGGCGTTCCCATTCGCGCCCGCGCTGGTTAAAGTTTGCAGGGGTAAGGGCGGTAACATTGGCACCGGGGTTTTCCGCAAGATATTCTTGCCGAACGATACCTTCCGTAAAAATGCCCGTGTAAAAATCGTGCAGGTTGCGTTGGTCGGTGGAAAGCGAGAAAACCAAAGTGTCGAAGCGACTGTGTACGCCCGCGCCGTAGAAAAATGTGTGCGTGTTTGTTGCGGAGGTTTCGTACCCCGCAACGGCAATGGCACGAAGAACAACGGTTTCCACATTTTCCCCAACCTCAAAGAAAAGCGGGCCTGTGTATCTTTGCGAATTTATTGTGGGGATAGAGCCGTCCGTTGTGTAAAAAATTTCCGCAAAAGGCAAAGAAGCCGTGATTACTATAGCAAAATCTTCGTCAAAGAAGTGGTCTGTTTCGGAAAATGAAACCCGCAAAGCCGAGCCGACAAACCCGTCAGATGTGACGGTTGTAACGGGGAACAGTTCAAGCATAACAACACCCGCAATAAATACCACCACGATAAAAGCAAAGGCAAATATTCTTTGCATATAAAAACCTCCCATTGTGTGATTACATAAAAGATACCATGCAAATCGTACTATCGCAATACTTCTGTAAAATAAGTTGCAAAACTAAAGCCGTTTGTTGTATAATGTTTTGGTAAGTATTACGCGTTAGCGAATTTTTTTGTACCAAAAATAATAAATCTCTTGTCAAAATGCACAAAAGGGTATAAAATAAACCTCATCGGGGGTGGCAAATATGTCAGATACTACATAAAATCACATACACAATGCAAAACACACACCACCGGTGGTTATTATTATGTAAGAAGGGGTGAAAGTATATGCCTAAATACCGGTTTGAAAAAAAATATCTACTTAACGAGCATACTGCGGTTTTGTTGCGCTCGCGTGTTGCGGCCATAATGAAACCCGATGAAAACGGCGGTTCGTACGTTATAAGTAATATGTACTTGGATGACCGTATTGACAGTTTTTACTATGCCAACCAACTTGGTAAATATTCCCGCGATAAATACAGGCTTCGCTACTACAATGGGGACAAATCCTTTATACGGCTGGAACGCAAACACAAAGACGGTGCAATTTCTTACAAAGACTCTATGCGAATCACCAGAGAACAATATCAAAACATGAAAGAAGGGAAGTTCGAGTTCCTTCTTAAAGAAGAAGCACGGCTTTTGCAAATGCTGGCAATGATTTACAGACTGCGGGGCTTGCGTGCGTCCTCCATATTCTCCTACAGGAGAGAGGCGTATGTGTACGAACCAAACAATGTTCGCATAACCTTTGACAGCCCCCTTTTCCAAACGGATGACACCAAGAAGGGGCGTATCCACTACGAACCTCTAAAAATAAACTATGGTCACGAACCGTATTTCCCCATGCTTCTTGAAGTAAAATATGCAGATTTTTTACCCGAAACAATAAAAAGAGTATTAAACGGCTTTCCGCTGGCTCACACGGAAATGTCTAAATATGCAATATCCAGGGAGAGAGGAGTTTTACCATATGGGAAGACTTGATGTAATGGACAATCTGCTTGCAGACCCTCACTTGCAGGTGATTCAAGTAGTAGGAGGGCTTAGGCCCGAAAACGTAGTTATGACTTTACTTGTCGCAACTATATGTGCAATTGGTATTTTTCTTGTGTACAGGTTCTTCAACCGCAGTGTGCTTTACAGCGAAAACTTCAACGTACTTATCGTTATGCTTTGCGTTGTTACATCCTTCATCATTATCACCATCGGCACAAACATCGTCCTAACGCTTGGCATGGTTGGTGCGCTGTCCATAGTGCGCTTCCGTGCCGCAGTAAAAGACCCGCTGGATGTTGGCTTCCTTTTCTGGGGCGTTGCCGCAGGTCTTACCGCAGGCGCACAGCTTTTCTGGGTGGCTCTTCTCGGCACAGCCTTTGTTGCTATCCTTTACATCGGCTTTACCACCATCCGCTTTGAAAGACGCGCTTTCCTTCTCATCGTTCGCTACAGCAACGAAGCCGAGTCTGCCGTTGCGGTTCACTTGGACAAGTTCAAACACAAGCTTAAAAACAAAACCATCAGCGGCGACTTCACAGAACTCACTCTTGAAGTTAAAGTTTCACGCAACAACACCACCTTCCTTGACCCGCTGAAAGAAACCGACAACGTTGATAACGTCGTTCTGGTTGAATACACCGGCGATTACGCTTAATTAAAAAAAACCATGGGGCTCCGCCCCACACCCCGGAAACTTTTGAAAAAGTTTCATCAAAACTTTAACGAAAAACCCGCGCAATTCGCGCGGGTTTTTGAGTTGCGTTGGATAGCTTATCGCTAGTCCACATTTAAAGTTTTTGTTCAAACTTTTCGGGGTGCGGGGCAGAGCCCCGCGAACTTGTTGTTAAAATCCTTTTCTTACACCTCAAACTCCTCAAATTCGCTGTGGATGTCCTCGTCGGAAAGGCCGCCCTTTGCCATTTGGAAGCTGTTGCTTCCGAGAACTTGGGCTGTGGTTTGGGATGGGTTTTGGTGCAGGATGTTTGTGAGTTCTATGAAATCGCGTATGATTTCGCGGGGGGTTATGTGGGTCGCCGCGCCTACGCGGTTGTATTCTACGGTGAGGAAGTACAGGAGGTCTTCGTGGGTGAGGGCGGGTGCGTAGTTGAAAAGAGTTGAGTGAATGTCGCGCAGTTTTTCGATTAGTACATACATTTCTTCTTGGGTTAGCATGGTTAGGCGGATTATGGGGGCGGTGAGGTCTTTGAGGTCTGCGGTGGCGAAATGCCCTTCGGATAATCGCGAGCGCAGGGCTTCGTAGCTGAAAACGCCGC
Organism: Defluviitaleaceae bacterium; assembly: GCA_009788055.1. Lineage (GTDB taxonomy): Bacteria > Bacillota > Clostridia > Lachnospirales > WQUN01 > WQVC01. Next base: position 46,543 of record WQSG01000014.1, read on the forward strand.
GGTATTTGTCCTCTATGCACTGGGGTGTGCCGCCCATAAGAAAACCTATGTGGTGGGCTTTGCCCTGCAAAACGTCGTTGTAAATGGTTAGGATTTTTTCGTAGTTATTTGCGCGGGTGATGGAGTTTGGTATTTTGAAAATATTTACCAGCTCGTCAACGACAACGAGCAAGCCCTTGTATCCCGCGCCCACAAGAAATGCCGCGAATATTTTTAGAAAATCATACCAGTTTTCGTCTGTTACGGTGAAGTTTATATCAAGGTCGGCTTTTGCGTCGCGGCGGGTTGGGTACTCGCCGCGAAACCATTTCAGCACATTGCTTTTTAGCGCGGTGTCGTCTTCGCGGTAGGCGCGGTAGTATGTTGCAACGGCCTTCGCAAATTCAAAGCCGTTTACCATTCCCTCAAGCTGACTTGATACCGCGAAAATTCGCGCTTCAACATCTTGCGCTGTGCCGCCGTTTGCCGTCACTTCCGCCATTATTCCCGATATCCAGCGTTCAAGGATTAGCGGCAACGCGCCGCCATCAGGCTTCGATTTTGTGGAAAGATTTTGCATCAGCTCTTTGTAAGTCGCCAGCCCCTGCCCTTTTGTTCCTGCAAAGCGGCGTTCGGGCGAGAGGTCGGCATCTACCACAGCAAAGCCTTTTGCCGTGGCGTAGTTGCGTATGGTTTGCAGAAGGAAACTTTTTCCGCTACCGTATTTGCCCACGATAAACCGAAACGACGCGCCGCCGTCTGCAATCATATCAATATCATGCAAAATAGCCGAAATCTCTTGTGCGCGTCCCACCGTGATATACTCCAGCCCAACGCGTGGCACAACCCCGCCTTTTAGCGCGTTTAGTAGTATATTTGCAATTCTGGACGGCACTTTCATTCGGCTATCAACTCCGTTTTTTTTTGGAATATTCTAGCACAAAACCCAAGGCTTGTCACAATCACAAACGCTGTCGAATAATATACATTGAAGGAGGTGTTATATATATGTATAGCGACGTATGCGGTTTTTGGTCAAGCACTGCCCGTCCTGTTTCTTGTTGTAAAGGCGACGAAAAAATCCGCCCCACTTCGGGAAGCGGTTTCTTTGAAAAGAAAATTTTAATTTCGGGCGATTCAGATACAATGGAGTCGCCGTGGTTTTACAGCGGATTATCTGATGCCATCACATTTTTTGTTTACAACAAAGGGGATTGCGAAATTACCGTTCACATGAAAAAAAGCCCTGATTCGATATTGTTTGTAGAATATCCGCAAAAAATAAAAATACTGGCGGGAGAAATTGCAGAGATAATACCACACACATTGTCTAAATATGTAAGACTTGTTGTAAATTCCGAAGTTGACGGAATACATTGCGAAGCGATTTTTCAAACGCAAGTGCGGTAATGGTACAAGAACCTTTTTGTGTGTATCGGCATAGCTTGTACTATAAAGGAGGTGAAAACATGAACTCACTTGTATTCAATACTACCGCCAATGAGCTGCGCGCAGGGGTTTACGGCTACAACCAAAGCACCGAAGCACTACAGCTGTTGCAGTTAAATACCGACGGCGAACTGCTTATTGCGGGTGACTTTAGCTTGTCGGGCGATATAACCATTGCCAACTCTGTATTAACCGTTTTTGTTGAAGGAAATTTGTTTACGGCAAATGTGCAAGAATTGGAAGGCGTAACTTCTACAGGTATCGCGCTTGCGGCAACAGACATTTCGCAAATGAGAACATCCACAATGTTTGTGGACAATACCGACGATAACCCCATAACCGTCACCTTGCAGTTAAGTCCCGACGGGACAACCTATTTCAACGACCCAAACTACACCAATGTTGTAGTAGACGCAAACTCTTCCCAAATTATAGCGGTTGGAATTTTTGCACAGTACGCGCAACTCGAATATGACCCGGGTGCATTGGCAACATTTTCTGTATATTTCAATGCACAGGCGTAATTAGAAATTTATGCAGAGGTCGGTTAACGGCCTCTGCTTCTTATAAATGGGGGATAACAGATGAACACATTAAGTTTGTGCATGATTGTAAAAAACGGCGAAAAATATATAGAGCAATGCATCGAAAGTATTTTGCCCGCAATAACGGAAATGATTGTTGTTGATACGGGGTCTGCCGATTCTACTTTGGAAAAAATAAAGCGGTTTAATCCATCGATTTTTCATTTTGAATGGAAAAACAATTTTGCGGATGCAAGGAACTTTTCGTTGCAATATGCAAGGGGAGATTATGTAATCGTGTTGGATGCCGACGAAATTATTTACGCGGAAGACTTGCCGAAACTTATGGAAGCGGTTAAAAACACAAGTGCGGATTGTATCACCGTGCGGTTTCACAATCTTACGGACGAAAAAGATGAAAATATGTTTAGCATTCACGAAGGACTGCGAATTTTTAAACGGGGAGCGTTCCGCTTTTGCGGAGCTATTCACGAACAGCCTGTATTCAATTTTTCGGGGAAGCCGCTAATGGAGCATTCCATGGTTAGGGTCAAGCATTTTGGATATTTGAAATCTAACACAGCCGCAAAATTTGAGCGCAACATGGCTATTTTGCAAGATGTTCTGGAAAAAAACCCAAACGATGCCTTTCACCTGTTTAACATGGGCAACCAGTATATGAGCATAGGCGACAACAAAACAGCCCTCAAATTTTACGACAGGGCAGACCGCCTTAAAGATATAACACTGGCATACTCTCCGCACTTAATATTTAGACGCGCCGCCTGCTTGAAAAATTCGGGAAGATGGGAAGAATGCTTGCTTGCCGCCGCCGAAGGGCTAAAGCATTATCCGTCCTGCACAGACCTTGAATTTCTACGCGGAACAATCCTTGCAAAACTAAAACGGTTTACCCTTGCCATTTCAAGTTTTGAAAAATGCGCCGCAATGAACCAAGCCCCGCCCAATCTTTGCTTCTTCCCCGACACGGCAACATCGCGCCCTCTTATAGAACTCGCGGAAATTTACAACTACATGGACGACCACAAAAACGCCGTGGATAATTATTTGAAAGCCTTAAAAATTGACGGCAAAAAGTATTTTTTGGTTTACAAAATCGCCGCGTCGTTAAACAAAATGTTTGACGACAAAAACATTGTTTACCAAAACATTTGCAATCTGTTTGCAGATATTAATACGAAACAAACAGCAATTGTAATTGCAGACGCGCTTCTGAATGAAAGGCTTTTCACACAAGCCGCCACTGCACTAAGCCGCTATGTAAATGAAACCGACACAGACATTTTCTTTCTAAAAGGCAGAATGCTTTTTTACTCCAAAGACTACAAAGCGGCATTTTCTAATTTCAAAAATTCCATTCCCTCCGCCACGGGAATACTGCCAAAAAACCGCGCACACACATACATGACTGCCTGTGCCTTGTTATGCCGCGACTGCCTTCTTAAAGAACCCATTTGGGATTCTTCGGAAGCCGCTGTTTATCACGCTTTTCTCTGCGAAAGCGATGCCGCGTTGGATAAAAAAACCCTTCACACCATTTCGGATGTATTGTCGCACTTGCTTGCCGTCCGCGAATATGATGCCTTTCAAAAAGCCCTGAATGTGCTTAACTTGGTAGACAGCAATGATGTTTTGCTGTATCTGTCCAAGGTGTATTCTGATAACAACTTCCGCGATATGGCTGTTAAAACCATTCTGCGCTCCATTAAAGAACTTGGCGCACTCAATTCTGCCGCCGCAGATATTTTGCACAAAGAATTTGTGGTGTAACCATGATTGCATCACAGACGAAATTGCGGAAGGCAAACGCACTGCGGCAACCACAGAAGAAGTTTTCGGACAGGTCTAATTATGTAGTTGTCATTTTAGCCGGAACACGCGAAAATTTTTACGACGAATTAAAGCGCGTTGCAAAATGACAATTGATGTATAAGACGATATTTTATGATGCTACACCCCGTTCGCAACGGTTGCCCCACGAATCCAGCAAATCGTCGTTGCGGTATACATAGATTATTTCGCAGTTGTTTGGGCATTTTTCGCACTCTTTGCCCTTTGTTACGAAGGAGACTTCTTGTATATTGAAGTCGAAGGATTTTGTGTTGCCCTTGGTTTTTGCCAGAACGGCAACGCCAAGGCAACCCATCAAGTGACCGAAGTCGTCTACGTAAACTTCATGCCCCAGAACTTGCGAGAACGCGCGGACTACGCCCACATTTTTACTTACGCCGCCTTGGAAAACCGTTGGGGCGGCAATTTTTTTGCCTTTGCCTACATTATTTAGGTAGTTGTTTACCACGGCGTTGCAAATGCCCGCAACAATATCTTCTTTTTTGTGGCCTATCTGCGCCTTGTGAACAAGGTCGCTTTCGGCAAAAACGGTGCAACGGGCGGCAATGCGCGTGGGGTTTTGAGACTTTAGTGCCATTTCGCCAAGCTCGTCTATGGCAAGACCCAGCCGCTTTGCCTGCGACATCAAAAACGAGCCCGTCCCTGCCGCGCAAATTGTGTTCATTGCGTAGTCGGTGACTATGCCGTTGTTAAGCAAAATGATTTTGCTGTCTTGGCCGCCTATTTCCAAAATGGTGCGAACGTCGGGGACACGGCTCATTGTTCCAACCGCGTGGGCGGTAATCTCGTTTTTTACAACTTGCGCCCCAAGTACCGTGCCAATTAGTTTTCTTGCAGAACCCGTTGTGCCAACCGAAACAACATCCACGGCGGGCGGCAACTGCCCCTTTAATTCTGCCAAAACGCGCTTTACCGCGCCTATTGGGTCGCCCTCTGTCCACAAGTACGAATGCGCAATAATCTGCGCGTCTGCGTCAATCACAACGCCCTTTGTGGATATGCTGCCTATGTCAATTCCCAAATATGCTTGCATTATTTCACCGTCTCCCTTTTCATTTCAATCATATCGTAGAAGGCTTCAAGCCTTGTTTTTACGCCTGTTTCCGAAGTTTGCGAGTCGAAACTGAAATACAAAATTGGAATGCCCAAGTCTTCGCTAATTTTTTGACAGATGGGAATTGAATTTACCTCAGGCGTACAGCCAAAAGGTTTTAAATGGATAATCCCGTCGTATCCGTTTTTTGCGAAATACACGCATTTTGCAACACTGTCTGTACCGTCCGCACCGATATCATATGTGGCATAACCCTCCGACTCCTTCACCAGATATGGGATTTTATGCTTTGGCGAAAACAGCAAGTACGACACATCTATGAAGCGCGTTACCTCTATGCCAAACTTGGCAAGTTCTTTCTCTATGAAGTAGTTTGAAAACGGCTCCATCAAAACATACAACTCGCCCACAACGCCGATTTTAAGCGCGTTTTGCGGCTTGTTAAGCGGTACGGATTCCAATTTTCGCATTGCCTGCTTGTACAACTTGCCAACCGTGAAAATACTTTTTGCCTTCGCAACGTCCCGCAAAAAAGTGTTTTCTATTTCTTCCAGCGTGCCCGCTTGCGTTTCAAAACCGATATTCTGCCGCACGTAACGCTCAATTTTGTCCATTGCGAAAACAATTCGCACGGCAAGTAAAATTGCTTTAATCGTTCTCGCGTATGTAAGCCTAGGATTAAGCCGCTTGAACATACCATAAAAGTCTCTAAGGCTTCTGTTGCGGCTGTTCGTTTCCAAAATGCACATTTCAAATTCATAGCCCAAGTCGCGCAAAATTTGCTCCTGAACCTCATTGTAGAAACCCATTCTGCAATCCCCGCTCGTATGAAAAAGAACCGTCGCACCATTTTCCAACGCTTCAATAAAATTACCCAAATTGTACTTGAACGGTATGCAAACAAACTCCGGACTGTGCTTGCTTCCCAGCTCGATAGTCTTTTTTGTAATCGACGGCGCAAGCATTACTTCGCCGCTGTCGCCCACCAATTCCTCAATCAATTTCTTAATCGGGACGCTGTACTTGCCCATATGCGGAAACGAAATTTTATGCTTCATTTTGAAGTCTCCTTTTTTGCTTCCAATATATCAATGAAACTTTCGATTCGTGTGTGCAGGCCGGCTTCGCCAAAGTTGGAGTCTATTACAAGATTTGTCATGGGGATGTCTTTTACTTTGCGCTGGATTAGTTCTATGGCAAGGGAGTCGGGGCCGCATGGGAAGGTTGTCATGAAAATTATGCCGTCTATTTTGTCGCTGTAGTGGACGATAGAACCTGTTAGGTGCTTATTGTATCGCCAGTACATGGTGCGCGAGATGGTTTTGGATTTTTCGCACATATGGGCAATGTCGGGGATGTCTGCATAGAGGACGGCGGCGTTAAGGGATTCTAATGCGCGCACTATTGGCTCGCCGATTAGCGCGTCATAGATATTGTAGGGGTGTGCCACAATTAACACTTTTAGTTTGGGGCTTTGCAGTAGGGCGTGTTGCGCGGCTTGCAGTTCCAGTTCGTAATTTTTTAACGCGGCGGCGGCATTTTTGTAGGCTTGTTTTACTGCGGCGGGTTTCGCGCCCAGTTCGTCGCCCAGTTTTTTGTATGCATTCCATTCCGTTTGGCCGTCTTCGTAATCGATATTTATGTGGATTAATTTCGCTTGCGGAAAGGTTGCCCGAACAATGTCGTATATTCCGTAGAACTTTGTGCAGGTTGCGTCACCGTTTTCGTAAATGGCGATTCGCGGTACAAAAATATAGTCGCACTTGCCAATCAGCCATTCTACATGACCCATGTATACCTTGGCAGAGGTGCAACTTTCGTCTATAGACGCGTTTATTCCCGCGTCCAAAATGGCTTTGTTTGTGTTGGGACTTACCACAACATTAAGCCCCAGTTCTTCAAAAAAACTGCGCCACATAATTTGATATTTGTAATATAAAAACGCTTTGGGAATTCCTATTTTAATTTCCGCCAACCCCTCGCTTTTGTGCTAAAAACAAATAGCATAATGTACGAGAATTGTCAAATCGCTTGCATTGTTGGCATAATCCCGAGCATATCGGAAAAGCCTTGTGCGGTACACATTTGTGTGCCGTCCAGAATAACGGACGCGGCGGCGGTTGCCATTGCTGTGGGAAGAAATTGCTCCTGCGGCAGATTTTTTGCGATGGCGTAAACCAGCCCTGCAACCATTGCGTCGCCCGCGCCCGCAAGGCCTTTGGCTTGCACGTTTAGTGCGGGGCAAAAGAACGCATTTTGCGGCGTAACAAGCACCGCACCGTTTTCGCCCATGGAACAGCAAACGATTTGCACATTGCCGCGCAGTAAATTTTCGCGGCAGAAAGACGCGATTTCTTGCGGGGTTTTGCAGACCACGCCGAAGGTGCTTTCCAGCTCGAATAAATTAGGCTTTAGCGCGAAGGGCAGACCTGTCTCCAGCGCGAGTTGCAGGGCTTCGCCCTCTGTATCCACGAAAATTTTTCCGCTCCACCGTTTGCATATCTGCGCGTAAAAATCTGCCGCAACCCCGCTCGGGCGGCTTCCGCTTAGCACCAAGATGCCGTTTTTGTCGTCCATACGCGAAATTGCTTCCAGTAGCTGTTTCTGATTTTCTTCCGAAACATACGCGCCCGGCTGGTTTATTTCCGTCATAACGCCCGTGGATTCTTCGTACAGCTTCATATTAACGCGAATCGCGCCCTCCGCTTCGATGAAACGGTGCGAAACCCCCAACCCGTCCAGTTTTTCCGTAAGCAACGCGCCGTTTTCCGCAAAGTTAAAGCCCGCGCAAATCGCCTGTTGCCCCAAATTATTCAACGCGACAGCCACATTAACCCCTTTGCCCGCGACATCGCTGCGCACACGCCGCACACGATTCAGCCCGCCGTGCGTATAGCTTTCCACCATACAAACCCAATCAATACACGGGTTAAGATTTACCGTTACTATCCTCATTTTTTCACCCTCACCACTCTTTTGTAAAAGTTTATAGACTTTTTTTGAAAAAATCAATCACAAAGCCTTGCTTCTTTTGTAAAGATGGTGTACAATTCCTTTCGCGTGAGCGATGGGCCGTCGCCAAGCGGTAAGGCACAGGACTTTGACTCCTGCACTCGAAGGTTCAAATCCTTCCGGCTCAGTTTATAATTAAAGAACTTTAACTTAAAAATCGCGCATTAGCGCGATTTTTTTGAACACGGAGGTTTTCACATGACACGGAAACGCGCAATGCGCAAGAAAAAACTTACACGAACGGATATAATAATTTTTGCAGTGGTTGCCATAATAGCCGCGATAATAATTGCGTTGCTTGTCCATCGTGACATAGCCAACAGAAACCCTTGCGACACGCATTGCGCAATGCACCCCGTAACAGGAATTTGCCACTGCCACGGCACTTGCGGCACAGAGGGCTGCCGTTGCCACGGCGCAGACGAACATGATGTTGGGCGAATTTTTCAGCAACAATAAAAACCTTGGGGGTTCCACCCCCAAACCCCCGCAAACTTTTTGAAAAAAGTTTGAACAAAAACTTTAACATGGACTAGCGGTGAACTGCATCGCATATTAAAAAATCGCGCAAAGGCGCGATTTTTATTGGAATTTTCCTTCGATGCAAATATCACCAAAATGTTTGCACCCGCAAGGTAAAGTGTGTTAGGCAGTGTCGACAATAGCGTATTAATTCCAGCCTGAAATGCAAGCGATTTGAACGGCGGCAAGATAAGATTTTGTATGTTTTGCGTAACGGGTGGCGA
>WQSG01000015.1 GCA_009788055.1 Defluviitaleaceae bacterium
AATTCCGCAATTCTGCGTCGGTTGCTCCTAGCGAACGCTCCACGTTCGCGTCGTCGCTACCTCCTTGTCTTGCAAAATTTTGCCGCGCAAATTCGGCAACGACCGGTTGCAGGACAGGTCTATTCATGTATATACGTAACGGGATTTACGTGACTGCCGTTGCGCAAGACTTCGTAATGTAAATGTGGGCTTAAACTGCGCCCCGTACTGCCAACGTGGGCGATAATTTGGCCGCGCTCTACGCGTTCGCCAACGTATACAAGATTGCGTGTGTTGTGCGCGTAACGTGTTTGCAAGCCGCCGCCGTGGTCAATGAAAACCACGTTGCCGTAACCGCCCCTAAAACCCGAATACGTAACAATGCCGCCGCCCGCCGCCATAATAGGCGTACCCGAAGGCGCAGGGATATCCACCCCTTCGTGAAAGGCTTGCAAGCCTGTGATGGGGTCGCGGCGCGTTCCGAACCATGATGTTATAACGCCGCCCGCGATTGGCATAAGCGTTGGGAAATTGCGCAAGTATGCGTCAATCCCTGCGCGGTAGGTTTCCATGTTATCAAAAAGCAAACGCTGAATTTCCATTTCTGCCGCCAATAGTTCCAGCCGCTCGTGCAGTTCTTCCTCGGTGACAGGCGTGCGCGCACCAAGTACCAGCCCCGCAAGTTCGGGCGGTTCGGTTCTTGTGGTTTCGCCGTTGAAAAGTTCGTATGCCAAGCTTTCCTGCGACGCGGTGAGACGCCGAACGGTGCTTGCCACGGGCGGAATTTGCACGGCTCTGCGCTCCAGCAATTCTAAAATTTGTAGCCGTTCCGTTTCAAAATCTCTGATTTGCCGCTCCATGTTGTAAATGACGGATTGCATATAATTGAAATCGCCCTGATGCTGTATTTCTTGGCGGAAAACTTCGGACTGGGCGCGGTTTTGCTCGTTGTTTAGCTGTTCGTAAACGGTCATGGAATTATCAAGCAAGTAGTCGTGCCTGTGCGCCGCCACAACGCGGTATTCGTCAAAATCTTCCCGCGTTTCTTCCAATGTGTAGATTAAAGTGTGGGTCATATTTTCAAAATAAATCGCGCTTAGATAAAACCCGATAACCAACGCGCTAACGATAAATACAGAAAAAACAGCCCCGTAAAAAACAGTGTACGGAATGCTTAAACTGCGTGTTTTAGCACCACTGTATGACGGAACTGCCATTAGCGAAATATATTTTTTTTCTTTACGCGGTTTAAAATTTACAAATTCGCCCACTTTTTTAACGGCAGGGCGATTTTGCTTTTCCGATGATTTAAAAAACTTGGAAAACATTTCACTCACTCCCCCCGGATTGTGAAATGATTATAACACATTGCCGAAATTTTCCAAGTAAAAAATTTCATTTTGATGAAATTTTTGTTACGATAATGTTACAACAGGCTGATATCTGCCTGTTTGCACCCCGCCGTTGTATCCGTATCCCACACGCTAACCTGCACCTCTCCGATATGCGCCTTCTGCAAAAGAAGCAAAGACAGGCGCGACTGCCCGATTCCGCCGCCAATGGTAAGCGGCAGTTCGCTGTTTAGCAATTGTTTGTGGAAGGGAAGATTGCGGCGTTCGTTGCAATTTGCCAAGTTAAGTTGCCTGTCCAGCGTTGCCGCGTCCACCCTAATGCCCATGGACGAAATTTCTATTGCGGATTTTAGAACATGGTTGTAAAACAAAATATCGCCGTTTAAACTCCAGTCGTCATAGTCGGGGGCGCGGCCGTCGTGGGGTTTGCCGCTTTTTAACGCCCCGCCGATTTGCATAAGAAATACCGTGCCGTATTTTTCTGCGGCGGCGTTTTCGCGCTCTTTGGCGGTTTTGTTGGGGTACATATCTTCCAGTTCTTGCGTTGTGATAAATTTCACTTCGCGCTTTAACTGCGGCGTTAACACGGGGTAAATCTTCGCAATTTCTGCTTCCGTGTCGCAAATGGCGGCAACAATCGCGCTAACCGTTTCACGCAGAAAATTCTCGTTCCGCATACTCGTGTCGATAACTTTTTCCCAGTCCCATTGGTCCACGTAAATTGAATGTAAGTTGTCCATTTCGTCATCTCTGCGAATCGCGTTCATGTCTGTATAAAGCCCGTTTCCCACATGAAAGTCATATTTGCTTAGCGCAAGCCTTTTCCATTTTGCCAGCGAATGCACAATTTCAACGCTCTGCCCTGTTTCCTTTACATCAAACGCCACCGCCCGCTCAATCCCGTTAAGGTCGTCATTAAGACCCGTGTGCGGCTCCACAAAAAGAGGCGCGCTCACCCGTTTCAAACTAAGCGATTGCGCCAACTTATCCTCAAAAATCCGCTTCATCTTTCCGATGGCGGTTTGCGTTTCGTACAATGACAACAGCGATTTATAACCCTCGGGTACAATTATTTTCCCCATGATATTTCACCCTTTTTACTTAGTCCTCTTTTACTTGAGGAGTCATTTTAGGTTCGCGGACTGCAAGTACATCGCCTTTTAGAATGGGAATGCGGATGCCGCGGTTTGTTCCGAATTCTACGATAAAACAATCTTCGCCGATGTCTGCAACTTTGCCGAACAGACCGCCGCTTGTTACAACATTGTCGCCCGTGGATATGGATGCTTGAAGTTCTTTCATTTGCTTTTCGCGCTTACGTTGCGGGCGAATTAGAAGAAACCACATACCAACAAAAATCGCGCCGTACAAAGCGAATATCCACATACTCATGCCGCCGCCTTCCGGCTGGGGCGCGCCTGCACCCGTGCCTGCATATGCCAGCGTACCGTTTGTTGCGGTGTATTCCGGCGTAACAATTGCGCCGTTTTCGGGTCTTGCGGGTAAACCTTGAACTTCTGCTACTAACATTTTAAATGCTCCTTGTATGCAACTTGTAATTTTTTACATTATAGTATTAACATTGCGGTTTTTCAATCCCGTGCTTAGTACGAGCGACCCCACACAACCATTTTGTCGGCGGGTTTGCCGCACACGAAACAGGTTGACGAAATTTTTTCTTGCTCGAAGGGCATACAGCGGCTTGTGGCTGTGGCTTCTTCTTTTACGCGGACTTCGCAAGCGTCGTCGCCGCACCACATTGCTTTTACGAAACCGGGTGTGGTATCCAGAATGTTTTTTAGGGCGGGAAGGTCGGTTGCGGTGAAGGTGTTGGACTCTAAGCGGGCTTTGGCTTTGTCGTACATATTTTGATTGATATTTTGCAATGTGTCTGAAATTGTTTGCTCCAGATTGTCAAGGGACGCGGTAATTTTTTCGCCTGTGTCGCGGCGGGCCAGTACGCACTGGTTTTGCTCGATATCCTTCGGCCCTATTTCAAGGCGTATCGGAACGCCTTTCATTTCGTATTCGGCAAATTTCCAGCCCGGCTTTTTGTCGGAATTGTCCAGTTTGCAACGGGAGATTTTCGACAAGCGGGCGCGGAGTTCTTCCGCCTTTTCGCAAACGCCCGCCTTATGCGCCGCAACAGGCACGATGATTACCTGAATGGGCGCGACGGGCGGCGGCAAAACCAGCCCGTTGTTATCGCCGTGAACCATGATAATTGCGCCAAGCAACCGCGTTGAAACGCCCCACGAAGCCTGATGCACGTATTGCTGTTTGTTATCCTTGTCCAGATATTTTATGTCGAATGCGCGGGCAAAGCCGTCGCCGAAATCGTGCGACGTGCCTGATTGCAAAGCCTTGCCGTCGTGCATAAGGCTCTCGAACGTGAATGTTTTTAACGCGCCCGCAAACTTCTCGCGTTCGGTTTTTTGCCCCTTGATGTAGGGCATGGCAAGTACGTTTTCGGAAACTTCGCAGTAAACGTCCAGCATTTTCAGTGCTTCCTCAAGAGACTCCTCGGCGGTAGCGTGTGCCGTGTGGCCTTCTTGCCACAAAAATTCGCGCCCGCGCAGAAAGGGGCGTGTTGTTTTTTCCCAGCGCATTACGGAACACCACTGGTTATACAAACGCGGCAAGTCTCTGTAAGACTGGATATCGTTCGCGTAGAACGAGCAGAAAAGAGTTTCCGAAGTGGGGCGAATGCACATTCTTTCTTGCAGTTTTTCCGCCCCGCCGTGGGTTACCCATGCAACCTCCGGCGCAAATCCTTCGATATGGTCGGCTTCTTTCTGCAACAAACTTTCGGGAATTAGCATGGGCATATACACATTTTCATGCCCCGTTTCCTTAAAGCGTTTGTCCAGCGCGGCTTGAACCAACTCCCAAATCGCGTAACCGTAGGGCTTGTAAATGATACAGCCGCCTGTTTCCGCATACTCCGCAAGTTCTGCCTTGCGCACAACGTCTGTGTACCACTGCGCAAAATCCACATTCATATCTGCAATTGCTTCAACTCTTTTTTCCATTTATATTCTCCTTTTTTATCCCGAAAATTTTTGTACCCAACGGTTATTGTGGGTGCCAACGCCTATTCTAATGTAATTTGGGGTTAAAATATTGTCGCGGTGAAGGGGTGAGTCCATCCACGCGGCTACTACATCGGCTGGGGTTTGGTGTCCGTTCGCAAGGTTTTCGCCCATAGAGCGCAGGGGCTTGTTGAAAACTTGCCGCGCAATAATTGCAAAATGACCGTACACGGGGCTTGTGTGCGAAAAATAATCCAAGTCATACAGGCTTTGCGCCTTAAATCGCGCCGCCAGCATTAGCGTAAGATATTCGTCAACGGGGTTAAGCCCGTATGCGATTCTTTCAATATTTGTGAGACGAATTACCTCGCGCTCAAATTCTACCGCGCCGCCCATTGCGTGGTAATTGTAAATCCACGTTGCGATTTCTTCGTCCGTCAATTTGCGGTACGGGATTGTAATTTGGCGAAGTTCCGGCTCGGGGAAAGGTTCGGGAGAAATCAAAACAGTGCTTGTTTCCCTGTCCCATTGCACAAAATAGCCCACGCTTTCCATAATCGCACGGACAGGCAACATTGTGCGCCCGCCTATAATTTGCGCGGCAACATCTGTTTCAATAGCTTGTCCGTTTACGATAAATACAGTCCAGCCAATTGTAATCTCCACGGCATCGTCCCACCGTGTCAGCGCGACCAGTTGCTCTTCCGCAACCCAACCCACTTCAAAGCCCATATGTTCAAAAACCGCACGAACGGGAACTAAAACACGCCCGTTCACAATTTGCGGCAATTGGTCTTCAAAAAAAATCATCTCGTCATCTATAAGAACGGCTATTTCGCCATACGCGGCATATACCTGCGCGGCGAAAACAGCCGTAAATAAAACCATCAAAACAAAACACTTCTTCATTCAGCATTTTCCTTCGCGTTCAAAAATCTAATACAAAAATCTAAGAATCCTTCTCATTTTGTCATAGCTTCCGTGTGTTTGCAATACTTTTCCAATTTTAGAAGAAACTCCTTCCGCGCAATCCCGCCGCCGTAGCCCGTTAGGCTTCCGTTCGCGCCGATTACGCGGTGACACGGGATTATTATATTAATCGGATTGTGATGGTTCGCGCCGCCCACGGCACGGATTGCGGCGGGATTTTCTATTCTTGCGGCAAGTTCTTTGTAGCTGATGGTTTCGCCGTAGGGGATTTTTTGAAGCTGCGACCAGCAAAGTTCGCGGAAGGGCGTTCCGCTTGCGCGGATGCTTACCGTAAATTTGCGTAATGTTCCCGCAAAATATTCATCCAGCTCTTTTGCGCACAACGCAAGCACCCCCGATGCGTCTGTTTCTTGCGGGCGCAACGGGGGGGCTTCTTCGTTTTTATACTTAATTTCCGTTATAAACCCGCCGTCCGCTTTTATAATAAGCGTGCCGATGGGTGAATTGTATTCAAGCATAGTTATTCCTCATTCCTTAAGCAAAGAAAATTTCATCCGGCTTCGAGAGAATGTGTGGCTTGGGATATGTGTTATCGGAATTGGGGGCGCGCCCTGCGCGCTTAAGGAAAGTAATTCATTGGATTTACGGCGCGGTTGTTTATGCGGACTTCAAAATGGAGGTGAGGGCCTGTGGACATTCCTGTAGAGCCGACATCTGCAATGTGTTGCCCGCGGTAAACGAATTGCCCTGTTGTAACGCGGTTGCGGGAATTGTGCGCGTAAAGTGTGCTGTAGTTGTTGCCGTGGTCTATGATTACGGTGTTGCCGTAACCGCCGCTCCAGCCTGCAAAACGAACGTAACCCTCGGCGGCGGCGATAAGGCGTGTGCCTGTGGGCGCGCCAACGTCTATGCCGCTGTGGTGACGGTCTTGACGCAGGATTGGGTGGCGGCGCATTCCGAACGGGCTGGAAATTCTGGAGTGTGTTGGAATGGGCCACAGGAATTGACCGTCAAAATTGTTTAGCTGTGCCAATCTCGCGCTGTGTTGCTCGGCGTTGCGCTGGCGTGTTGCGGCGTCCTCTTCGCGGCGAAGCTGTGCTTGGATTGCATCAAAGGCAGACTGCGCAAGACGCTCTTCGTGTTCGGCGATTGCAAGCAGTTGCGCCATTCGTTCTTCATCTTCGGCAAGGCGTTCAAACCACGCGGCGCGTTCTTCCATAACAAATTCCAAATTATCGCGCAAGCGAATGTACTGCGCTTGCAGGTCTTCCATGCTTCCCGCCCAACGCGCCAAGTCGTCACGGTGGGTGAGAATTTCTTGCTCTGTGGCTTCAAGACGTTCCAGCAGAACGCGGTCAAATTCCGCAACAGCGCGGATGTATTCAAGACGCATCAAAAAGTCAGAAATGCTTTCTGCCTGAAAAAGCACATCCATAAATCCGACAGAACCCTGTTCGTGAATTACGCGAACGCGAGTGCGCAAAACTTCAAATTGCAAATCGTATTCTTCGCGGGCAATTTCAAGTGCCGCGTCTGTGTCCTCCATGCGGATTTCAATATCAAGAAGGGAAAGTTCTATGCCGTCAATTGCTTCTGCCGCGTCTACCATTTGTTGGTCAAGGTCTTGCATTTCTGCCACAAGCTGTGACATTTCGTGCCGTGTTCCCGCAAGAAGATTCTCTTGCCGCCGTACGTCGTAGCGCACGTTTTGCAATTGCTGTTGCAGCTCGCGATGCCTTTCACGCGTGGAGGGAGTGGCACTCACCGAGAAAATCGGCATCAAAAAAACAAGCGCGACAAGAAAAAACTTTATGTATTTTTTTCTGATATTTTTCACAATAATCACCCGTGCGTATGTTATCACGAAGCACAAAAATCCTCAAGGAATTTTTCTTGTAAAAATTGCGCAAGCAATATATGCTTTACCCTGAGAGGGGACAAATCTAATGAAAATATTACTTATTTTCGCGGCGGTTTTGTTGGCGGCGATAACATTTACGCAAACGGTTTTTGCATATGAAAAAACGGAAATTATTGTTCAATTCAGAACGCCGCCCGCCGTGGAATTGCGGCTGATTAACGAAAGCGGTTTTGCAAATGAATATGTGCGGGCGTTTTCGGGTTTGACATATGAAGCGCAAGCACTAACCGCCCATGAAAATTTCATGCGGCAACTGGGCGAAACGGTTGTTCCGTTTGGTATCGGCGGCGCGGAAATTCTTTCCGCAAACCACAGGCTTTTTAACGGCGTTACCATGCGCGTGTCGCCGCACATGGTTGAGGCAATCGCAAATTTATCGGAAGTTCATGCCGTTTTCCCGCGAACGGAAATTTTTATCCCAACGCCTGTTATCGGCGAACTTACACCGTTTTCAGGCACTGCACCGCAGGTTATAAACCCCGCATTCATGCAGGAAACACGCGAATTTTTACAAGCGGATTACATTCACAACACCCTTGGCGTAACGGGCGCGGGTGTGCGCGTGGCGGTAATCGACTCGGGAATTGACCACAATCACCCCGAATTTGAACGCTTCTTGGACAACACAGACAGAATTCGCGGCTGGGAAAACCACGATAATTCATATGCGACGGAAAATTGGGATTGGATAACCCACGGCACACACGTTGCGGGGATAGTAATTGCCCTTGCGCCGAATATCGAATTGTGGAAGTACAATGTGTTCGGCGCGAATGCAATGCAGCTTATTTGTGCAATCGAAGAAGCGCACGAAAACACAGACGTCATGAATTTAAGCTTGGGAACGGCATTTGCAGACACACCGTTTCACCCGCATAACATTGCGGTAAATAACGCGGCGCGTGACGGGTCTGTAGTTGTGGTTGCGGCGGGAAACGACGGCCCCGGTTTGCTTTCAAGCCAGCCGCCGGGCAACGCAAGTTTGCCTATAAGCGTAGGCGCGGGAACGGCGGGCGGCAGATATTCTACGGAGGACACTATCGCGCCGTTTTCGTCACGCGGGCCCGTTCAGTTTTTTCCCGGGCATATCAAGCCCGATATTGTCGCGCCCGGTGTTCAAATTTATTCCGCTTTGCCGCTGTCAACAGGTTTCAGCTACGGGCTGATGGGCGGTACTTCCATGGCGGCACCCATGATTGCAGGCATTGCGGCACTTTTACTTGAAGAATTCCCGAACGCCACCCCCTGTGAAATTAAAGCGCGAATAATGAACACGGCACGCCCCCTTGCAGACTTGGACGCTCCGAATGTCTTTTACACAGGCGCGGGTTTTGTGTGCGCGGTTTCGGCATTAACGCGCAACGGCGCGGCATTTGCAACGGTGGAACATTCCATTCCGTGGGGCGAACCCGCACAGCGCGTGTGCGATGTTTGCGACTGCGGCCATATATGGCACTACACCCGCCCATCATCGGAAACGGCTGTAATGTCGTCCTTGAGTTTCGGCTCTGTAATGGCCGAAAGAACAAGCCCCGAACTTACGGTAACAATTCACAATGCGCAAGGCGTTTGGACGGCGCAGGAAGCCGTTTTCAACGGCAACAGCAACGGCGTAAATCTTAACGCAGTGCCCAACGGAAACGGTACTTTTGCCCTCACCATGACGTTTGCGGAATACGCCGAAAACGGAACTTACCAAGGCAACATTATTTTCACAAGCGAAACGGGCGGCGAGATAACCAAACCTTTCGCCGTATCGTTTTACTACGGCGCGGTGGATATCACCGACAGTTTTGAGTGTGAAATTTTCTTGGCGGTTGTGCGCCGCCTTGCCAATATTTCATATCCGTCGCGTATTTTTACACCGCACCTGCACGGCATAGTTCGTATACAAGAGTGGAACAGCGGAATTACAAGCCTTGCGGGTGTGGAGCATTTCCGCGATTTAAACCACCTTACGATATACACCGCCAATTTGACAGAAATAGACGTATCGCAAAATCTTGAACTAAACGTACTAACCCTGCGGCATAATCAACTAACCGAGATTGACGTTTCCAACAACATCGCTCTTGATGCCTTAGACCTTTGGGGCAATTACCTCACGGAAATTGATGTATCAAACAACCACGAATTAACTTGGCTGGATATCCGAAACAACAATTTTACAACGCTGGACGTGTCTCAAAATCCGCGCTTGGATTTGCTGTTTATCCAAAACAATAATTTTACAACGCTGGATGTTTCCAACCAAAACGTGAGCCAGCTTTATGTATACGGAAATTATTTCACCCGCCCCGATGATATTTTGGGCTGGCGTAACAATATCCACTTTGAACCGGGTTACGCAACGGATTTGTCTGCGCTAAACCGTTTTAAATTTTGGCCGCAGAATCTTACGGCAGAGCCCGTAATCACTTTCGGAAATTTCCGCGACGGAGTAATCGGCGTGGAATTTTCGCAACTCCTTACGGCGGAAGGCGGCGGCTTAACATGGTCGATTTCCTACGGAGAACTTCCCAACGGTTTGGAACTTCAACCAAACGGGCAGTTAGGCGGGCGATTTGGACAGCTTGGCGCGTTCACATTTACCGTGACGGTTACAAATTCCCTTGGTAGTGATTCCGCAACGCGCACGATAAATGTAGTCGAACCCGTGGAAATTACCCATGCATTCACCTGCCCATATTTTACGATAGCTGTGCGGCGCGGAATTTCGTGGCCGTTTCCGCCCGCCCCGCCCGATACGCCAATTTTCCTGCACGAAGTTGAAGCCATTACATCCTTGACAGACGAAACAGGGCAAACCACAAATATAGACGGGCTGGAATATCTTACGGCGTTGGAGTCTATCAGGCTTAACGGCACACAAATAACGGATTTAACTTTGCCGTATCTGCCCTACCTGAAAATGTTTGAGTCACGGTTTGGCAATTTGGTGTATGTAGATTTTTCCAATGTGAAAAATCTGGAACGCGCAGAAATTAACGTCAACCAAATTGCATCGCTGGATGTATCGCAAAATCACGCGCTAAGATATTTGTTTGTAAGCGAAAACCAACTTGCAACGCTGGATATTTCAAACAACCACGAATTACGATGGCTGTTTGCGTTTGACAACCAACTCACGGGTTTGGACGTGACAAACAATCCGCATTTTGAACACTTGCTTGTGGACCATAACTATATGGATTCCGTAAATCGTGTTGTGGGCTGGCAAGCACTTTCGCCAATAAGCTTCATGTTTGGGCCGCAAAACATTCCAATTTATCCCGTTATAACCACGGAAACACTGCCGAACGGCGAATTGTATACGCAATACCAAGCGAATCTTAATGTCATGAGTTGGGATAGTTTCACATGGGAGTTAACAAGCGGAAGCTTGCCACCCGGGATAGCGTTGTACTGGGGGCAGCTTTGGGGTATACCAACCCAAGCGGGCGAATTTACATTCACCCTAACCGCAGAAAACGAAGCGGGAAGCACGTCACGGAAATTTACAATAGAAATTTTCGCGCCAATTATAACCGTGTCCATCTCCGAGGAGACAGTCATGGTTGGCGGCGAAGTCACCGTTTCCGTTTGCCTTACAAGCAACCCCGGCTTTGCGGGGATGGCACTGCGGTTTGTTATTCCGCAAGGGCTTACGCTAATCCGTTACAATTTGGCGCAATCGGGATTGGAATATGGTTTCGTTCCGCCAGAAATTAACGGCGAGCAAATTTTTTCGGGCGAAGAAACCGCCGCTACAGATGAAGTATTTTTCGGTTGGACAGGCCGCCAATCAGATTTTGCAGACAGCGGCACGTTCCTTCATTTAAGATTTGCAACAACCTCGGGGGCGGCACTTGGGCTTCACCCAATCACCGCTACATTTGAAAATCCGCACGGCGCGGAAAACCCAACCAATTATGCAGGGCAAGAAGTAACCGCCGAAATTGTAAACGGCGGCGTTTATGTAATTTCCGAAATTTGCGCCCTTTGCGGGGGTAACTGCCGCCTTGGCGACATAAACGGCGACGGCAGAATAACCTCCGCAGACGGCACATGGCTTGCGCGTTGGATTGTCGGCCACGATGTACAAATTTGCCTGTACGCCGTAGATTTTTACGGAGTGGGTGTTGCGTCTCCGTCGGATATTTCCGTAAATCACCTTACGTTGCTTGCGCGTTGGATAATGGGGCACAATGTTCAAATCGACAGACGAAATCAATTGCACAATGGTATTATTTAGAGTATCATGGATTATCAATATTTTTATAGGGGGTTCTTATGCCTATATTTACAGGTTGCGGAACAGCAATTGTAACGCCTTTTGACAGCAAAGGCGCGTTTAATCAAGCTGAGTACGAAAGACTGATTAATTTTCAAATTGAAAACGGGGCAGACGCAATTGTTTCTTGCGGAACAACGGGCGAATCGTCCACGCTTTCCTTGGAAGAACACGTTGAGGTGGTTCGTTCTGCGGCGGAAACCGCTAAAAAAGCGGGCGCGAAAGTTGGGCGCAAAGTCCCCGTTATTGCGGGCGCGGGCGGTAACGATACCATGGATTGTTGCGAACTTGGCAACGCCTGCCACAAAGCGGGCGCAGACGCGCTGATGTATGTCGCGCCGTATTACAACAAGCCTTCGCAACGCGGGCTTATTGCGCACTATACAAAAATCGCGTCTGAAGTGGATTTGCCCATAGTTGTGTACAATATCCCGGGGCGTTCCGTTATCAATATTCAAGCCAAAACCATGGAGCAAATTGCAAAGCTTCCAAACATTGTCGCCATCAAAGAAGCCAGCGGCGATTTTGGGCAGGTAGCCGAAATTGCAGAGCGTTGCGGCGGCAACTTGGATATTTACAGCGGCAATGACGACTATATTCTGCCCGTTTTAAGTCTTGGCGGGATTGGCGTAATTTCCACCATAGGCAATATCGCGCCGCAAGCGGTGCATGATATGGTAGAAAAATTCCTTGCGGGCGAAATTGCGGAAAGCCGCAAATTACAGCTTAGCATTTTGGCATTGGTACGGCTTCTTTTTTCCGATGTAAACCCCGTACCCGTGAAAGCCGCGCTGGATTTAATGGGCTACGAAACAGGCGGTTGCCGCTTGCCCCTAGCACCCATAGAGGACGAACTACGCGAGAAACTGAAAGCTGAAATGAAAAATTTTGGCTTGATTTGATTTAATACACAGTTTGGATTGATACAATATGAAGATAATTGTGTGCGGTTGTTTTGGCAGAATGGGCGAGGTTGTGTGCAAACTTGCGGCAGAAAACCCCGGCACGGAAGTTGTTGCCGGGGTGGATTTGCCGGAGTTTGCAAAGGCAAAACCGTCCTTTCCCGTTTACCGCAATATCAATGAATTTACAGCGCAGGCAGACGCCATCATAAACTTTATGCCGCCCACTGCCGAAGCCGATATGCTTGCCGTTTTGGATTACGGCGTTAAACGCGGCATCCCTATGGTAATTTGCACAACGGGAATGCCGCTCCAAGTTGAAACCGCAATAACAAATGCCGCCCAAAAAGCGGCTGTTTTACGTTCCGGCAATATGTCTATGGGGATAAATTTGCTGGCAAACTTGCTTAAACGCATTTCGCCGCTGTTGCACGAAAGCGGCTTCGATATAGAAATCATAGAAAAGCACCACAACCAAAAGCTGGACGCGCCAAGCGGAACGGCACTTCTTCTTGCCGATTCAATCAATACCGCGATGGAAGAAAAAATGCAATACGTAAACGACCGCAGTGCAACCCACGCCAAACGCACCCGCGACGAAATTGGCTTCCATGCAATTCGCGGCGGCACAATCGTGGGTGAACACAGCATCGTTTTCGCAGGCCACAACGAAGTAATAGAACTAAAACACTCTGCACAGTCCCGCGAGGTTTTTGCCGTGGGCGCACTCAAGGCCGCCGAATTTTTGCAAAAAAAATCGCACGGGCTTTACACCATGCAAGATTTGATGGAATGAAAGGGAGATTTGTATGTCTGAAATGTCGTACTTAAAGAAAATGATTGTAACCTCAATGCTTATCGCGCTGTGTGTGATTCTGCCAATGGCGTTTCACATGATACCTTACGGGTTGGCGGGGCGCGCCCTATTACCGATGCACATTCCTGTTTTGCTTGCGGGCTTGCTTTGCGGGCCTGTGTTTGGGCTTGTTGCAGGAATACTCGGGCCGATTATTTCTCATGTTTTCACGGGGATGCCGCCGCAGGGCGTTGTGCAGGGCATGGTAATTGAACTTGGCGTTTATGGTTTTGTTGCAGGTCTTGTGATTAAATTTATCCGCACAAACAGAGCATCATTTGATTTGTATATCGCGCTTATTGTTGCAATGCTTACGGGGCGTGTTGTTGCGGGCGCGGCACAGGCGTTGTTCCTTTTCGATGGCACATACGTCATGCATATGTGGATTTCCGCATACTTTGCTTACGCGTTGCCCGGCATTGTTATTCAACTTGCATTTTTGCCAAGCGTTGTAATGGCACTGGAACGCGAGCGCGTAATTCCACTGCGCTACCCTGTAAAAGCCTGATGCTTGTAATCTCAATAGACGGACGCGCCGCCGCGGGCAAGACCACGCTGGCGGCGCGGTTCGTGAATGAATATAACGCGTCCGTGATTCACATGGACGACTTTTTTTTGCCCCCGTCTTTGCGTTCACAAGCGCGTTTGGAAGAGGCGGGCGGCAACATCCATTACGAACGCTTTGCAGAAGAAATCCTACCATACATACACGACCCCGCGCCTTTTTCCTACAATATTTTCGATTGCGCCATATCAGACTTTAACGGCAAACGCGAAATCTCTTCCGCCCCCGTCCGCGTAGTCGAAGGCTCGTACAGCCATCATCCAATCCTTGGCAACTACGCAGACCTCCGCATTTTCTGCGACATATCCCCCGCCCTCCAACTCGAACGAATCGCCGCACGCAATGGCGAAGCCGCCGCAAAAGTCTTCGCCAAAAAATGGATTCCCCTAGAAGAAGCCTATTTCAACTTTTTTGGCATAGCGGATAAGGCTGATATTGTTGCTCCCGCAGAAAATCCACTATGCTAACCCCTGCCTGTGCTTTTATCGGTTTGCTTTCATTTTCTGCAAAAACTCATTCGACGAAAGTATCGGGACTTGAGAAGAAGTAAAGCCTTTCGGGTCGCGTGTTATGATGAAATCCAAATTCATTTTTACCGCACATTCCGTTTGCAAAGAATCTTCAAGGTCTTGGAAGTTTTCAGCACTGATTGCGCCCAAAATCATTTCAACATCAATACCAATGACGGTAAATGTTTTCGCAAGCAAAAATAAAATATCCTTGCGTTCCTCGGTTGAAAAGTGCTTACGCAGAATATAGAACACATTTGGAAAGGTGTGGCAGGCCAAAAATCCCTGTACTTTACCGCTCTCGCATAGGTCAATAATTGCGTCTGCGTTTTTTGCGAAAGGTTCGCGTTGCAACAGACTGTCTAAGACGATATTTGTGTCAAGTAGCACTTCCATATTTTCCATGCAAATACTCGTCCCTTTCCCTTTCATAATCAAGAGTGCTGCCGTTGCCGCGCCTGTATTCTTTTAGCCGGGCGAATGCCTCTTCACGGGTTATTTCTTTGTCGTCGTTACTTTGCTCTACGGGAAAAATAACGAGTACGCTTGCTCGTTTCATCGGGACGTCGTTTTTCAACGTAACGCGCCCGGATTCATAAATCCCTTGAACTGCTAACATTTTGCACCTCCTACGTTCCTTACATTACATCGTCTAATAGCAATTTAACATCTTTTCCCGTAATCTTCAATGCTTTCCGAATAGCCTTCTTGAACAAAACTTGATTATCTCGGGGGAGGGGCTTTCTTGTAGAGGCACGGTGCCGTCCTCATATTTATCTGCGGGCTTCTTTTTTTGTTGCGGTAAATTTAATTTACATAATTTTTCACGTAAGAAGTTGTTAAATTCACTTGACCTGTGTAGTGTTTTTGTTTATATTTACGATTGCATTAAGAAAAATTCTTAGGAAGATGAAGGGAGATTTGATTCATGAAAGGATTTACATTGCGCAAACGCGCACTGGCTATGGTTTTAGCGGCAATGATGGCGATTACAATGTTGCCGGGCGTTGCCACGGCAGACGGGTACTACCTTGCGGGCGCACCCGCTGATTACTACTTAGAGGTGGCGGAAGACTACGCCGACGACGATGTTCGTTTGCTTTTTGACGAGGATGCAGTTGTACCCATGGCGGATGTTGTTGCGCCGTTAAGCGATGCACCTGTGCTTTTTGATTTAAGAGCGCACCTTACGGCAAACGCAGGTGCTACATTTGCGAGTTTGTCTGATTTGCCTAATGGACTTAGCATAATTTTGTCAACTGACGAAGAAGCTGCCGGCTCTGCCGCTGCCGCCACGATTAGAAGTGAAGCCGCTGTTCAAGGGGGTTTCATCTCTGTAACAGGCAGGGTTGCAAATGCAACAGGTATTACCATCGTGGGCGTAGAAGAAGGCGATGTAATTGAACTTATAATGTTGCAAGCGGATAACATTGCAAGCCCGCTGGTGCAAGACAATGCATGGGGTCCACGTTTTGACCTTTGGTTTATGACAGAAACCGGACAGTTGCCTGTGGGCAATGACCTTGCAGACGGTTGGGATTCTACATTCACAGCAGGAATACAATCATTTACCGGGCATACACGTTTGCATGATGCAAGCTTCCACCAAGCCATAACCCAAGGGTTTGGCGAAACAGGTGCAACAGTTGGAGCGTTCTCCCCTCTGCCTTCTCGTGTTATACCTACAGATATGGGCGCACCTATTCTTAATAATGATTGGGTACCCGTTGGCGCATTCTTCCCATGGGATCCACAAACACCCTATGGTAGCGCAGTAAACGATACCGGATATGCTGTTCCTGTATTGCGTGTACCTGCCGGTGCAGACCGCGCAAGAATTGTTACAAACAGGGGCGCACATGGTAACATTGACGGCTCAGCCGCAACACTCGAACAGGTATGGGGTGCTGCACAGCAACCGAATATCCTCATCTACAGCCTTATAATCAGAGGCACACGCGGTGATGCAATGACCGCAGAAGAAGCGGCAGCACTTTTGGCAGAAGTAGAAACAGACCTTGTTGCGGCAATCGCGGCACAAGCTACAGGTGGTTATTTGCCATTTGGCACAACTGCGGCAACCGCACTTGGTTGGCTTACAGCCGCATTAACCGCACCTGTTACAATTTCCGCAGACACATTAAGCGTTGCGGGCAATGAACTTTCCGGTGGATTTACACTTTCCATCGCTGCAAACTTGATTGAAGGTGCTACCGAACCCGCAACACGTGCGGTAACACTTACGGCGTTCCCGATTGAGCAACTCACAGGTCAAGCTTTGGTTGACCATGTTGCCGCAGTTGTGGAAGCTTTCCTTGCAAGCGCAGCATTTAACGGTGCGGCTATGACAAGCCCCGCAGACGTTGTTGCCGCAGTAAACGCATATTTGGAGGCTAACCCCGCTTATGCAGACGTTGTTGCTTCTGCAGAGGGTCTTGTTGTAACCCCACCGATACACGGCACAGAAGACGCACCGTATGGCACAGACGGTACAATTTCCGGCGCAATCGTTCTTACAGCAGGAACGTATAGCGCAACCGCAACCGTTTCCCTTAGCTTCCCCGCAACCCCATATGTTGCAGACCCAAGCATTATCTGGCGTTTGAACATTAACGCAGAGCTTGTTGCGGCATTAAACGCAAGAGACGGCGCAGGCGCGTTTGGTGTAGAAAGCTCCGGCGTTGACGGCCCCAACACACACCCGAAATTTGAACTTGTATCCGGCGGGCTTAGGGTTTATGACCGCATGAACTCTTACCACGGCATTGATGTTTTGCTTTACCCGTTAGGACTTTCTGAAGATGGCGAATACAGCATGACCGTTATCGGCACAACGGAGGCAAGATTCCAAGTGGAGTTTCCTCTGTGCGGAACAGGCGATGACTGGGATACAGGCGACGTGACTGGAACAGCAACGGGCGTTGAAATCACTTTTGACGGCACAGTGCCTGTTCTTGAAAGCGGCGCGACACAAACAGAAGCAGACGGCGGTCACAGAATAAGAATCCGCACAGATTGCGGCTGGGTTTCAGGCGGTGCTTTAAGGGCAGAGTTCACCATCACCTCTGTTGTAATAAGAAGCCTTGGCGAAGGTGACGGCGGCGACGAAGATACCCCCGGCATTGAAGTACCCGGTAGCGGCTATCTTTGTGAAGCTTGCAGCGACTTCGGCTGTCCCCTTTGCCGCAGAGCTACAGGCGGAACAGGCGGCGGCACAACAACAAGACCGGGTTCAGGCGGTGGCGGAGTTTTCGGCGGCGCACGCGGTGCGGTTACACCTATTGCCCGTCCGGTTCAACCTCAGCAACCTGCACAACAACCCGTACAAGTTCCTGCGGCGGCAAACGTTGTTGTTACCGCAGATGCAGGTGAATCTTCCGTTTCCGCTTCCGCAAGCGACTTGCAAGCGGCGGTAAGCGGCGCGGCGGCAGTTGAATTTGTTATGGATAATGCAACAGTTGTAATTCCCCCGGGCGCACTTGCGGCTATGATTGCACAAGGCGGAGACAGCTTTGACGTTTCCGTTGCCGTTACCGCAACAGCAACAGGCGCAAGCGTTGTGTTCTCCGTTGCTTCCGGCGACGTGGCAATCGCAACATTTACCGCACCCGTTACTGTTTCCGTAACACTTGAAGATGTTGCTGTTTCCAACGGCGCACGTGTTGTTGCTATTGACGCAAGCGGCGCATTTATCGGCGGCAACTACAACGCGGCAACAGGCGCGTTCTCCTTCCAAACAACAGCGGCAGGAACGTACACTGTTTCCTATATGCCAAACCTTCGCCGTGTTATCGTTCAAATCGGCTCTCCTGTTATCTCCGACCTTGCGGGCAACGCACCCACACAAACAATGGACGTTGCACCCGTAATCGAAGGCGGCCGCACATTGCTTCCCGTTCGCTTTATGGCATACGCTTTGGGCGCAACGGTTGGCTGGAACGACGCTACCCGCGAAGTTTCCCTTACACTTGCAGATGGTCAAAGCCTGACATTTGCAATCGGCACTGCCGCACCGGGCATGGATGTTCCCGCCCAAATAATCGACGGCAGAACCATGGTTCCCCTCCGCTTCATCTCCGAGTTCTTCGGTGCGCAAGTAGACTGGAACGATGCAACAAGAACAATCGAAGTTTTCAAAGCGTAAATAAAATGCGGGGCTGTTGTGAAAACAACAGCCCCTTTTTTTCAAGAGGGAATCCCCACGATTTTTTATCGAAAGGACGATTAAATGATTGATTGTTTGATTATAGGCGGCGGGCCGGCGGGCGCAACGGCGGCGGTGTATGTGGCGCGGGCGGGGCTTGGGGCGGTGGTTGTCTATAAGGATTTTGGCGCGCTGGAGACAGCGGAGAGCGTGGAAAATTTTTACGGTTTTGTAAAAATAGGCGGGAAGGCGTTGGTTGAGAGGGGTCTAAAGCAAGCGCGGAAAGCGGGCGCGAAAACGATTAGAGATGAAGTTGTGGGGCTGAAAAAGGAGAAGAGCGGCGTTTTTACTGTGGAGACGGTGAAAAAAGTGTACAAGTGTAAAACCGTGCTTCTTGCGGTGGGTGCGGCACGAAACGCCCCGCGTATTCAAGGGCTAAAAGATTTTGAGGGACGAGGGATAAGCTATTGCGCCATTTGCGATGGCTTTTTTTATCGCGGAAAAGACGTTGCCGTGCTGGGAAGCGGCGCGTATGCCCTGCACGAGGTTAAAGATTTGTTGCCGCTTGCGTCTTCCGTGACGGTGCTTACAAACGGGCGCGAACCTGAAATTAAATTCCCCGCCGCCGTAACAATCCGAACGGAAAAAATCCGCGAAATTACAGGTGCGGAAAAGCCCGCCCTTCCCACGATAATAAAACAGCCGCCCGCAAAAACCGTGAGCGGCATAACATTTGAAACAGGCGAAGCACTCCCCATTTCGGGAATATTTGTTGCAGACGGCATCGCCAACTGCACAGACCTTGCATTAAAAATAGGCGCGGCAATTAACGAAAACAATTCCATCCAAGTGGACGACAAGCAACACACCACAATCCAAGGGCTATGGTCTGCGGGCGACTGCACGGGCGGCCTGAAGCAAATCGCCAAAGCCGCCCACGAAGGCACACAGGCAGGAATTAGCATAATCGACTTTTTACGCGATTAATACCAACTTGCCATCAACTCCACAGCCTGCGCGAAGATATCCTTTATTGCGGGGCGAAGGTGAGGCAGTTGTTCCAGAAGTTGGGCGGCTTGTACGCCTGAATTTATTTCCATTACGGAAAGTTTGCCTGATGGCGATTCTGCGATATCCACCGTTGCGAAGGTGATGCCGATGCAATTTGCGGCGCGAACGGCAAGGTTAAGCATTTCGCGGTTTTTTTCTTCACTGCAAAGTTCAAATGCAGACGCGCCTTGCGAAAGATTATGCTGCCAAGAATTGCCGCTGGTTTTCCCGTATGAAAACAGGCTTTTGCCGTTTAGGCAGAACACACGATACTCGTTTTTAATCTCCACAAAGGGCGAAATTGCGGCATCGGGATGGTTTTTGAAAATGGTGTGCAGGGCGGTTTCCAGTTCGGGCGGGCTTTGGCACAGGAAAACATCTTGCCCCATACTGCCTTGGTTGGGCTTTACCACAACCTTGTTGCTGTATTTTTCAAAGAGTTGCAAGGCATATGCCCACTCGCCGTCTTTTCTGCCTATGCGGCGAAGGGGGTTGAACACGAGTTCGTGCGGCACGGCGGGGATTGCGGCGTTGTTTAGAATCAAGGCGCAAGCGGTTTTGTCGCAAGCGATACGGTCTGCCGCGGCGGAGTTTAAATCCCAAAACGCGCCGAATATATGCCGATGCACTCCGTTTTTCGTAAGCCGTGTTATGTAATCAAAAGAAAGGCATTCAATTTGAATGCCTTTTTCTGCGCAGATTTCTTTTATAAACTCATTTTTTGTATGCTCATTCATTTGCGGTAAGTTTTTCCCTTCTGAACCTAAGTGCTTGGCGGATGCCGCCTATGTCGCGGTTGGGTTCGGGAAGAACGGCGTTGATTGCCACCTCTTCAAGAAGGAACAGCGTGGCGTAAATTCCAAGGAAGAAAACAACGATGTTTGCGTCCACCACAAGCTGGAACAGCGGGAACATTAAAAGCAGAACCGCGCCCGTTTTATTCCCAAATGTATGAACCAGCGAAAGCTGTTTTAAATTTATATAGCCCACAATTAAACCGATTGCTTTAAGCGACAACGCCCAAATTATAATGCCAACGGAAAGCGTTGTAAGTTCCAACACAGGGGCTACGCGGACTACTGCAATGGTTGCAAATATGTAATCCGCCATGCCGTCAAGGTTTGCACCAAGAGGGGTCGCTACGTTAAACTTGCGCGCAATTGGCCCGTCAATCATGTCCGTAATGCCGCCGAATGTGTACAGCACAAAAAACGGCAACGAAAGCGGAACAACAAAAATCAAACCAACTGCCAAAATAATTCTTGTAATGGAAAGGGTATTTGGCACGTACTTTATAATGCTCATCTCATTCGTCCTTTCGTCTTGGATTGTACCGATAATATCTCATGTTTTAGCGTGTCCGTCAATTGAAAAACATTGGATTTTTAGTGCGCAAATATCACATTTGGGTTTTCTTGCAAAACACACTTGCCGTCCGTGTGTGATTGCTTGTTGGTTATATGAAATCCAATGGCTTTGCGGCAGAATTTCCATCAGTTCGTGTTCGATTTTAACGGGGCAGGTTTGACGGACAAGCCCTAAGCGGTTTGAAACACGTTTAACGTGTGTATCTACTACTATGCTGGGAATTTTGAAGATATGTCCGCGCACCACGTTTGCGGTTTTACGTCCCACACCGGGCAACGCGGTGAGTAGCGAAATATCGGACGGAACTTCGCCGCCGTGATGCTTTAGCAGTTTCATAGCACTGCCCTGCAAATGCCGCGCCTTGTTGCGGTAAAAGCCCGTTTGAAAAACGGCTTTCTCCAGCTCATGTATGTCCGCGTTTGCGAAATCTTGAAGGGTAGGGAACTGCACGAACAATTTTTCCGTTACCATATTAACGCAGTCGTCTGTGCATTGCGCACTTAAAATAGTGGCAAAAAGTAATTGCCACGGCGTTTGGTAATTCAAGAAGCATTTTCCGTCGAAAGGGTAAAGTTCGTCAAAGATTTTCAAAATCTCGCCGATGTTCATAATGACAACTGCCCCCCGTTGTCGTAGCTTTGGAAATGTTCCAGCCCAAGATGGCTGTACGCAAGACGTGTTGCGGTGCGCCCTCGCGGGGTGCGCTGAATAAACCCGAGTTGCAATAAATATGGCTCTGCAACGTCTTCCAGCGTGCCTGCCTCTTCATCTATGCTGGCGGCAAGGGTGTCCAGCCCAACGGGGCCGCCGCCGAATTTTTCTATTATCGCAAGCAGAATTTTCTTGTCTACCGTGTCCAAACCAAGGCGGTCTATTTCCAATTTGTCCAGCGAAGAAACCGCAACTTCTTCCGTGATTACGCCGTCGAATTTCACCTGCGCAAAATCGCGAACGCGCTTCAACAGACGGTTTACAATACGCGGCGTTCCCCTTGCGCGGCGGGCGATTTCTTCCGCGCCTTTTTCTTCAATTTCCACGCCCAAAACCCCCGCCGAGCGAATTATTATTTTTTGCAAATCCGCAACGCTGTACGGCTCTAAATGATGCACAACGCCAAAACGGTCGCGCAAAGGCGCGGTTAATAAACCGATTCGCGTTGTCGCGCCGATTAACGTAAATTTCGGCAAATCAAGCCTGATACTCCGCGCACCCGGCCCTTTGCCGATTATGATATCAAAAACAAAATCCTCCATTGCAGAATACAACATCTCTTCAACCGTGCGATTAAGCCTGTGAATTTCGTCAATAAAAAGAAAATCGCCCTCGTTAAGGTCGTTTAAAATGGCGGCAATATCGCCGGGGCGTTCTATCGCAGGGCCCGTTGTGACACGCAACTGCGCATTCATCGCCCCCGCAATAATGGACGAAAGCGTGGTTTTTCCAAGTCCGGGTTGCCCATACAGCAAAACATGGTCAAGTGTCTCACCGCGCCCAAGGGCGGCTTGCACAAAAACCTGCATATTCTCCTTTACCTTCTCCTGCCCGATATAATCCTCAAACCGCGCAGGCCGCAGTTTTACTTCAATTTCCTCATCAAGTTCACGGCTAAACCCCGTAGTATTCAACCGCGTAGGCGCATTATTTTCCACTCTCAACTCTCCACTCTCAACTCTCCACTTTCCTCACCCTTACTTCGCCTGAGGAAAGCGAAAGCACTTCGCCGTTTTCTGTTCGTACAATAAGCCGCCCTGTTTCGTCTATGTCTGTGGCGGTTGCGGTGAAATCTTTGCCCGCGCCGTGTGTGCCCGACACGATAATTTCCTCGCCGATAAACAGTAAGCGTTCGCGGTATTTTTTTAGGAAGTTTTCTTGCGCCCGTTGCGCCGTATCCAACGCCGCCATGTTGTTAATAATTTCCGCCGCAAGACGGTTTCGTGTGGCGGTTGGTTTTTCGGCGGCGGCGAAAATCGTGCCTATTACGTTTTGCAATTCTTGCGGTACGCCCTCTTGCGGCGTGATGAAATTAACGCCTATGCCAACCACAATCCAACTTATTGTGCCGCTTTCGTAGTCGGCTACGGCTTCCGTGGAAATGCCGCAGATTTTCTTTCCGTCAAAAAAAATATCGTTTACCCATTTAATTTGCGTTTCTTTTTCGCAAACCGTTTTAATGGCGTCGCACACTGCCACCGCCGAAAAAGCCGTAACAAGCGTTGGCACGTCCAGCCAGATTTCTTGCGGACGAAGAATCAGACTCATGTAAACGCTACAGCCTTTTGGGGAGAAAAAACTTCTGCCATAACGTCCGCGCCCTGCGGTTTGATGGTCTGCAAGCACCACCGTTCCGTGTTCCGCGCCCGAAATTGCAAGCTGTTTCGCGGTTATATTTGTGGACTCCAACGAAGGTTCAACGATTATTTTTCTGCCGCGTTCCGTTTCGCCCGCGTCACGCAAAAAAGGCAATATCCCCTGCGCAGACAAAATATCGTTTTCCCCCGAAAGGCAGTAGCCACGCTTGGTTGCCGCCGTAATTACATAGCCCTCTTTTTCAAGTTCCTTCACGGCTTTCCAAACGGCGGCGCGGCTTATTCCCAACTGCCCCGCGATAAATTCGCCCGAAATACTTTGCCCTCTGTTGCGTTCTAAAAGTTCAAGCAAGTTTTTTTTCGTCAAAATAAAAACTCCGTCCCTACTGCGTTACCAATTAACATCCTCAAACTCGTTCTTAGACAGCTTGTTGCGCAGGTTAAAGAGACTTTTTCCAAGGGAGTCGAAAGGGTTTGCGCCGTAGCATTCGTCCTGCCCGATTATTGCGTATTCGATGCCTGCCTCTTCGGCGGCGTTCATGATTCGTGGCCAGTTTAAGTTGCCTTCCATAACTTCGCACATACGACTTATGCCCTCTATGACGGCAAAGTCCCGCAAATTAAGAAGGCTTGCGCGGGATTTTAACCGCGTAATCCAGTGCGTAGGGTCTGCGCCGCCCGCTTGCATCCAGTAAGTATCCAGCGCGAAATTTGCATCGCGGAAGTTTTCGCGGATAAATTCTATCGCCAGTTTTCCGTCGTATCTTTCAAATTCAAAATGATGATGGTGATACAAAAGTTGCATCCCCTCTTCTTTTATTTGCCGCGCCGCCGTTGTAAATTCCAAAAAAAACTGCAAAAAGCCGCCCTTGCTAAGTTCATATTTTTTTGGAAGCCTGTCGATACAAACAAATTTTGCGTTCATCATTTTATGCGCCGCAATAACTTCCTGTAAGTTGTCTTTGATTTCGTCCGGGTCGGGGCAGGTGCCCACAATTTCCAGCCCGTGCGCTTGGCAGGTTTCTGCAATTTCCGCAGGCGGAATTTCCGAGCTTACCCCCGCCACCTGCACACATTCAAACCCCAAGCGCGAAATTTTTTTAATGCTCCCTGCAAAATCCTTGTGCGTTTGCATAAAATCGCGAATTGTATAAAGTTGCGCTCCGTATTTCATTTTATAAACCCTCCATTTCATTCCCTTATTTGTACTTTAAATATGCGGTTTCGTCAAGATTGCGGGCGCAACATCGAATGTATGTTCCGTTTACATAAAAAGTTGCAAGATGTAAAATGGTTATTAATAAAAAACATGGAAGAAAGAGGGGAAGATATGTATAAGAATTTTAAACGTGTTTTGTGCGTACTTATGGTTTTTGTTTTGGCGGCGGGCGTTTTGCCCGTGACGGCAAACGATTTCCGCATTACCACAACGGAAATACCGCCCGCCATCGTTGGCGAATGGTTTGAGTTTCAGATGGAGTACGAGGGCGACCCGGGAAGTAGTCGTATGTGGTTTGTAAACGGACCGCAAGCATGGGGCTGGATGTTACCCGCAGGGCTTAGCATTTGCAGTGACTTGGGCATAATTTCCGGCACACCCACGCAAGTAACCGACGGCACGCAAGTGATGACTGTGGGCGTTGAAACTTCGTGGGGCAAATACATGGTTGATTTGGTATTTCAGGTTTTGCCCCAATCTGCGGGCGGCGCGGAAGAATTACGTGACGAATTGTTGCGGCACTTAGCCCATGCGGAAGAATTGGCTGTTACCACATTTGTAAGCGAGGATGGTTCGGACGTTCCCGTGAACATTTATTGGGTAACAACGGTAATAATAAACGATTTTTGGATAGCTATTAATGCGGCGCAGGAAGTTTTAAACGAGGTTGGTGCTTTTGACGCGGCATCAGATATTACCGTGCTGGAAAATGCGATTGCCACACTTGAAGCGGCGGTTGGCGTATTTATTGCGGCACGGCAACCGGGGCGGTATGCCCCCGCACTGCAAATCACCACGGCAGAAATTCCGCCCGCCATTGTTGGCGAATGGTTTAGCTACACGCTTGGACACGCAAACGCCCAAGGCGATGTTACTTGGCGCATTACAGGTTCGCTTCCGTTCGGGCTTACGTTT
This sequence comes from Defluviitaleaceae bacterium, assembly GCA_009788055.1. Lineage (GTDB taxonomy): Bacteria > Bacillota > Clostridia > Lachnospirales > WQUN01 > WQVC01. The sequence continues at coordinate 25,322 of WQSG01000015.1, forward strand.
TCGTCGGATGGTACAATTTCCGGCGTACCAATAGCGGCGGGTGAGGTTTGGCCGTCCTTCCACGTAAGCGACAACAGAAATCAAAACCTTACACGCGCAATGTCCGTGCGTGTTCTTGCGGCGGGAGGCATTGCGGATTTACCGCCCTTCACCATTCAGCTGGTGGGGTCGTATATTGGCGACGGGCAAGGCGTGGTAGCCATCTATCTGTATTCCGAAGACGACTCCGATTTTCAGGGACTAAGCTGGGTATCTTTTGATATGCAACATTGCAGTGATACCATATCATTTGACGACTTCACGATTTTGCAGGGCGAGGGGTACATTCATACGCCAAACCTCGGCAGCCCGTGTTTCCTTAGCGGGTGGTTTGATGCTTTAGATACAACACCCATTCATGAGGGGGCGGTTGCTCGGGTTTATTTCACCGTTTCGGATTGGGTGCAAGTCGGTCACGTTGTTGGCAATTTCAACTTTACCATTCTTGAAATTATGGACGCTAACGGAAATTGCTGTTGCACCGGCATTCTTGATGTTGCCAACGTGTGCGTGGAAAACGCCGCCTTCACCGTCGGGCAACAAAACGGCGGAGACCCGTTGCCCGTTATAACGGGCGTAACAATAACGCGCCATTCGGCAACGGTTGCACATGGCGAAACGGCGGTATTTTATGCGGAAGTTCACGGCAACTACCTCTATTGTATGGACACACACGGGCTTGTGAATTGGGCGGCAACCGCGGGTAATATGTTTGGCGGCTTTTTAACCGTTCCCGCAACTGTTTCGGCAGGTACGGTTATCACCGTAACCGCAACGTCTGTGTTCGACCCTACAGTTTCCGCAACGGCGACAATCACTGTGGTTGCGCCGCCCGTTAGCGTTCCGCCGATAGAACCCATGCCCGACGGCCCTGCAATTTCCGTTGCAACGGTTTTTGCCCGCCCGTCCGAAACGGTTAATGTAACCGTTCGTTTGGATAGAAACCCCGGTTTTGCCGCGATGATGTTGCAAGTAGACCTTCCCGACTACGCAACCCTCATAAGCTACAATGTTCCGAACACCGTTTTGCAAAACACGGGGCTTGTTCGCCCGCGTAACGGCGCGGATTTTGTAGAGCCGAACACGCCGACAAGCATAACGGGAACATTCCATATGGGCTGGTTGCTTGCGGAAAATTTCACCGCAGACACCACCTTGCTTGTGCTCACGCTGGAAATTTGCTCGGACGCACCGCTGGAGCTTCTGCCAATCAACATAAGCTTTGCAAGCGCAATGGGCGTTTCGCCGCCGATTAACGCTGACCATGAGCCGCTTGAAATATACATTCGCCAAGGTGGAGTGCATTCCCGCATAGAATTTGTACGCGGAAACGCAAGCGGCAACGGCGTTTTAGGTTTGCATGATGGGCTTACAATTGCGCGGTATATCGTGGGACACGCGGTAACAATCGACCACACCGCCGCAGACCTAAACGGTGACGAAAGGGTTGACCTTGAAGACCTGATGATTTTCATGGGCTGGCTTGTAGGCTATGGTAGCCCCAATGATTAGACCGTCAATTAGGTTTTCAATTGCGTTTTTGGTTATCGCGCTTGTGTGGGTTGTCCCTGCGCAAGCGCGAACCGTAAACGGGAAAATAAACGCGGAAATAATCTACCAAAACGACGCGCTATCCACGCCACGCCGCAATTTGGCAAACCTCTTGCGAAGCGCGTCTTTCATTCTGCAAACAACGGGAATTTCGCCCGACGGCGCGAACCTTACCCGCGACGAATACTGGGTAACATCGCACGAGCATTCAACTTTCCGCACCGCCATCCAAACAGCACAAACAACCTACACAGAAAACTTGCCCGTGCTTTCCTACGGCGACGAATTTTACCTAGCCATCAGCATAAGCGAAAACGCGGGCTTTGCAGGAATGTTCTTCCGTCTGCACCTGCCGCAAGGGCTGGAAATAACCGCAATGCATCTGCATGAAGAAGACCACCCCGAGTTGAGCGAGAATTTCCAAGGCGTTCGCGGCTGGAACGGCACAGACACCGTTTCCCCACCTCAAACAAACAACGCATACGCGGGCTGGTTGCGCAACGACGAATTCACTCACGACGGCTACCTCATAACCTACACCATCCGCGTAAACCAACACGCCGCCACCGGCCTAACCGCCCCCATAAAACTATCCTTCGGCACCGCAATCCCCAACGCCCTAACAACCCCCATCGACAGACACAACAACCCAATAACAATAGCCCTTCCGGGCGGCTGGACTGTAGACGGCGCGATTGCGGAAATCGGACAGATAAGAGTTTATTGAACAATGTAAGTTCTCGGGGCTAAGACCTCGGGGCTCTGCCCCGAACCCCGCAAACTTTTTGAAAAAAGTTTGAACAAAAACTTTAAATTTTGACTAGCGATAAACTATCTCCAACGCAACACAAAAACCGCGCGAATTGCGCGGTTTTTAATTAAAGTTTTGATGAAACTTTTTCAAAAGTTTCCGGGGGTGTGGGGCAGAGCCCCACGGTCTTAAATTTTCTACAACCTAAAATACGATATATGTTCGCGTAGGATTTCGGCTTGGGAGTTAAGTTCTTGAGCGATGGCGGCGGTCTGTTCGGAGGCGGCGGAATTGGTTTGTGCTACGGAAGATATTGCGGCAAGGCCGTTGCTTATTTGCGCGATGGATTCGGCCTGTTCGTTGGAGGAGGACGAAATGTTTTTGATGATTTGCAAAACTTCGTTCGCGCCCTCTACGATTAATTCCAATGCTTCTGCGGTAGAAATGGCTATTTCGCTTCCGGAGTCTATGCTGTTTAGGGAGTCTTCAATCATGCCTGTGGTTTCGGTTGCGGCAGATTGACTGCGTGCGGCAAGGCTTCTTACTTCTTCGGCTACTACCGAGAACCCTTTGCCGTGGTCGCCTGCCCGTGCCGCTTCAACGGCGGCGTTTAGTGCCAGTAAGTTTGTCTGGAAAGCGATATCTTGTATCACCCGTATTATGCGTGAAATGTTGCCGCTGGAGTTTTTAATTTGCTCCATTGCGTCCAGCATTTGATGCATGGCGGCATTGCCCGCAGTGGCACTTTCGGTTGATTTTACAGAGCGTGAACTTGCCTCGTGTGCGTTGTCTACGTTTTGGCGGGTCTGCTGATTTATAAGGTCGATGTTGGCGTTAAGTTCTTCTACAGAGCCTGCTTGTTCTGCCGAGCCGTCTGCCAGTTCCGTGGCACTTGATGAAATCTGTTTCGCGCCTGAAAGCACTTGGTCGGAAGCGGTAGAAATCTCAAACATGGTCTTGTGCAAACTGCCGATGATATTGTTTATGGAGTCCTTAATTGCAACAAAATCGCCCTTGTATTCGCGGTCTATTTTCACGGTTAAATCGCCTGCGGCAACGTCTGCAAGGGTTTTGCTTACCTCATCAATATAGCCTTTTATAAAGCCGATTGCGCCGCCAACAGACGCACCGATTACCTGATACGATTTCGCCGCCTTGGCGGTGTGTTCGTTTTCGGGTTTGATTGGGTCGTAGTCGAAGCGCAACAAGCCGTGTGCAAGCCCTTCTTGCAGAACTTCGCTTATGTGCGCGGCTTCGCGTTCTTGATAATTGCCCACTTCCACCATTTCCGTTACATCAAAGTTTACGACAACAACGGCAGAAACCTTGCCATTGCTGTTAAACAGCGGCTCAAGTATATGTTCTTCAAAAAGCGACTCGCCCGTTGGGGATGTAAACGCCGCCTGAAGTTGCATTCCTTTCCCTGTTTCCGCTACCTGCAATGCATTCCTTACTATCGCGGCGGTATCGTCGTCGGGGGCTACTTCGTAAACGGTTTTGCCAAGCACGGTTTCGGGTTCAAAGCCTTGCGCGCGGCACATTTCGTTCATATAAATAAATCTTGCCTTGTCATCGAAAACCGTAATAACAGCCGGCACCTTGTCTAAATAATCGAAAATGGTATCAGCTATTTTGTTCACGTTTGAGAGTGCGGCGCGGCTTGAGCCCGAAAGCTTGGAAGCGTCGCCGCGAGCATACCAGTTATTTGTAGAAATGCCTTGTTCAATGGCATTTATTTCGGAAACCAATAAATCGTGAGATTTGCAAATTTCGCCGAACTGAGCGTACAGTGTATCAATTTCGTCAATAGGGATATGTTGCGGAATAATCTTCTTCATAACAAGTGCAAAAATCAGAGAGAAAACCAGAAATACACCAACAAAAACAACGGTAAAACCTGCCGCGCCATAGGTCATGTTAAACGCCCGCAACATGATATGCACTATCACGGTTAATACGACTGCGGCAATGGAAAGCGCGATTATCATAGACATGAAAACACGTTGCGCAATGGTTTTCCTCTCGAATGAATTTCCCCCGTGTGCTTGATTCATGATACATTCTCCTTTTTATCTTCTAATTCTATCCACAAAGCGGGACGAACGCCTGCGCCTGTGTTATTGTTGCGGTTTACAAAATCGCCAATCATGGAAATTCTGCCGTCGGCGGTTACAAATGCGGCTTGATACGGCAGATTGCCCGACGTTCTCAGCCACCAACAGGCGGCATATCCGTTGGGGTCAAATGCTTTACGCGCCTCGTTGAAATGGTCGCTGATAAAGTATTTGGAATTGGCGTTCCCTTTTTGCAATTGCTTGGTATCGCCAAAATACTTTACGGCGTCCTCCGCGCTTGGCAGAAATATATTGTCCGTTGTTTCTTTTCCCTGCCCTGTTTTAAACCATGGGTTTTCGCTGTTGTTTATGGGCATGGAAACAATTTTGGACTGCTCTTCTTTGCTGAACAGGCTGTAAAATTCCGTGTTTAAGTATTTCCGCAAACCTGAACTTTCCCACGTAACGGGTTCGCAGTTTTCATGATACTGCCCCGCTTCAATTACTTGCTCGCTCAAAATTAACGCCTTGCCGTCTTTAACGTCCAGCACCCGCCATTTGTGGTTTCCAAAACGAATTAATCCACCCACAAGGGTAGAATTTTTTGTGATATGTAACTTGGGCGGCGGCGTAACCATTCCCGCCTCTTGCGGCGGACGCCACATGGGGTATGCCTCCGCACCGTTCGGAAAGCTTATGGCATTTCCGCTTGGTTGATAGCCGTACCGCGTGTATATTCCACCCGCAACGCGACGGCTTGTTGCTTCAAGATAGGTTGGCATATTGATTTTATCAAACCTGTTCAATCCGTGAGAAATTAAAGCACCGCCAATGCCCATACCGCGTACAGACTGTAGCACAGCGGTTGTTGCCAGTTGAAAGAACGGTGCAACGGGCGGATAATACTCGTGCATAATATCTGCGTAAGTAGTGAAATTTTTTGTGTATTTTTTAACAAGCACATCGTTTTCACTTTCCGTGTCTACGTCGTGGGGAAGCCATACCATAACGCCCACTATTCCCATTTCCGGCGTTTCTGCTAAGTCAACAAAGCCGCTGTTTACACCTGCCGCCACGTACATATAAAAAAAATCGTCAAAAGCTTTGTCTCTTGCTTCAAAATCTTCAATAATCCATACCAGAATAGAGTCGTTTATAAAGTGCGACTTTAGTATTTTGATGGCATTATCAATGTCACTTTCTGTTGCGACACGAATTGTAATATTTGAATTTTTTAATGCCATATCCGCCACCGACCCTCTGTGTATATTTATCTGTGTACAAAGAGATTTTAACAGTTTTGATAATCATTTGCAACATATTTTGGGAAAAAGTTTATTGTGAAAATTAATGTGTTATGTCAAAACCTTGATATGTTCCACAGCCATGTCCTCCGGGCCGGTTAGCGAGCATCCTTTTTCCTTCGCGTATGAAATATAGTTTACGATATCCGCAGTGATTTCTATCCGCGGATACTTACTTTGCACACAGCACAATTGCTTTTCAATCTTAACAAAAAGTTTCACATCTCTCACCTCATTTACAGGATAAAACAACCATGCTACAATTTGCAAAAAAAGAAGGGTTGTGCATTATGTCAAACGCGGTTTTTTATTGCACGTTTAATTTGAAAGACGGGGCTTCCGTGCAGGACTTTTTATCGGCGGCAGAAAATCTTAACAACGAGTATATATCGAAACAAAAAGGCTATATTTCATGGAAACAACTTTCCGACAGCGGCAACTGGGCAGACCTTCTAATGTTTGAAACAATGGAGGACGTTAAAAACTTTGAAGCAAATTCAGTCAACGCAGGCGAGTTGGCGGCAAAATTTTATTCATTTATCAACCTTGCAAGTGTAAGCGTGGCTTATTTTTCCGTAGAAAAAAGCTACGGAATGTCATAAATTTTATGTCAAAACTTTGATATGCTCCACAGCCATGTCCTCCGGGCCGGTTAGCGAGCATCCTTTTTCCTTCGCGTATGAAATATAGTTTACGATATCCGCAGTTATTTCTTCGCCGGGGGCAATTATGGGAATTCCCGGCGGGTAGCACATAACAAATTCCGCGCAAATTTTGCCCGCGCTTTGCGCAAGGGGCAAGCTTTTGTGCGGACTGTAAAAGGCTTCCTGCGGCGTGGTGCGAACGATAGGCGAAATGTATTCCTGCTTCATAATTTCCGCCGCGCCGCCCGTGCGGGAGAATCGGCGTTTTACCTCTGCCAACGCGCTTATCAGCATTTCGATATTTTTGAAATTATCCCCGATTGATACATATGCCAAAATGTTTCCTATATCCCCGAATTCGATTTGAATATCGTATTCGTCGCGCAAAATGTCGTAGACCTCTATGCCCGCAAGTCCCAGCTGAAGTGTGTTTACGGCAAGCTTTGTTTTATCAAAATCGAAAACCGTTTCTCGGTCGATTAACTCATCGGAAAAGGCGTAATAACCATCCATTTTGTTGATTTCTTCCCGTGCGTAATTGGTAAGCTTTAGCACGTCCGCAAAGATTTTTTTGCCGTTAATAGCCAAATTACTTCGCGAAATATCAAGGCTACTCATAAGAAGATAGGACGCGCTGGTGGTTTGCGTAAGATTTATTATTTGACGCATATAGTTTGCATTCACATTCGCACCGCAAAGCAAAAACGAACTTTGCGTAAGCGAACCGCCCGATTTATGCATACTGACAGCCGCCATATCTGCCCCTGCGGCAATTGCGGCACGGGGCAAATTTTCATCCGCAAAATAGAAATGCGTACCATGCGCTTCGTCCGCAAGCAAAATCATCCCGTGTTCGTGGGCAAGCTTCGCAATTCCCGAAACATCCGAGCAAATGCCGTAATACGTTGGATTGTTTATCACAACCGCTTTTGCGTCCGGGTTTTCGCGAATGGCACGTTCCACCGCCGCAAGCGAACTGCCCAGCGCGATACCCAGTCTTTCGCTTGACGTACACTCAATGTACACAGGCACCGCGCCGCACAGAACCAACGCATTCAGCATACTGCGGTGAACATTCCGCGGCAAAATGATTTTCTCCCCCCGTTTTACGGCATAAAAAATCATGGCTTGCACCGCACTTGTTGTGCCGCCAACCATAATAAACGCCTGCGCCGCCCCAAAAGCCGCCGCCGCCAACTCCTCCGCTTCCCGTATAACCGAAACGGGATGACACAAATTGTCCAGCGGCTTCATAGAATTTACGTCAATGGAAAGACACTTCTTCCCCAAAAACTCCCGCAAATTACTGCTTCCCTTGCCCCGCTTATGCCCCGGCACATCGAACGGAATAATACGGTTGCTTTCCAGTTCCTCCAACGCCGTGCGTATGGGGGTATCTTTTTGATTCAATATGAAAATCTCCTTCGCTTTTGTATTAAATTTCCGAAATCACCGTTTCCCCGTCGGATATGGGCATGGGTAGGTTTGCCATGTCTGTTTTTTATCTTAACCAAAGGAACTTAATTTGCTCTACAGGTTCAATAGGGTCAAATTCGTGATGGTCGGCGGTGATAAGCGTTGCACCGATAACAGAAGCTTGGGAAAGTGCGATTGAATCCGCCAAGGAAATCTTGTACGATGATTTCAATCGCCCTGCTTCAGAAAATGCCGCAGGGGTTAATCCGCTGATTGTTGTAAAAAATGATGAAGCTTCGGAAATTTTTACATCAGCATATTCTTTGCCCTTTTCGCGGTGCAAGCCGTAATACACTTCTAAAAGGTTAATCTCATGCATAAAAACCACAGCACCGCCCGATATGGACGCTCCTAAAATGTTAAACACAGTTTCCCAACCTGTTTCTTTTTTGAAAAATGCAATAAGGGCGCAAGCATCAAGAATATAAATTTTGTTCATAAATTCTCTGCCCCGTCATGGGTCATTGCCAGAAAGCTATCAACCGTAAGGTTAAGGTCTGTACAAGAACCGCACAAAGCGCGTAAGCGTTCCATTTTTAGTGCTGATTCGGCTGATGCGTTGTTGTCTGTACGCGTCTTTATCATATCAAACAACGGAGCCGGTAACGTTTTTGTGTCTAAAATTACTTCGCTCATGCGAATAACCTCCTAATAAATATTCTTCCCGCTAAAAATTTCTATCATCTCTTGTCGCAAATTGTGGGTGATGGTTAGGCGGGACATGGGGGGAACTTCGTAAGCGTCGGTGTTAAAGAGGTAGTTTTGCAGATGGATTTCTTTAATCAGCATTTTTGTGTGGAAGATGTTGGACTGGTACACATTTACGTCAACTGCGTCGTAGCGTTCCAGAACCTTGTTGTCGATAAAATCTTGTATGGACGTAATGGCATGGTCGATGAAAAGCTTTTTGCCGCTTTCGTCCCGCGTGAAGCCGCGCACCTTGTAATCCATGGTGATAATATCCGAATCGAAACTGCCGATAAGATAGTCCAGCGTTTGCAGTGGCGAAATCTGTCCGCAGGTTGCAATGTCGATATCAACTCTAAATGTTGCGATGCTTGTGTCGGGGTGAAATTCCGGATACGTATGCACGGTTACGTGGCTCTTGTCTAGGTGTGCCACAATCGCGTCACTGTGGATATCGTCCGACGTACGGCGTGTATCATCCGCAATGAGAATTGTAACACTTGCCCCCTGCGGTTCGTAATCCTGCTTTGCGATATTTAAAACAGTTGCGCCAATCATATCCGTTACCTGTTGCAATATCCCCGTAAGCCTTTCCGAGTTGTATTGCTCGTGAATGTATGCCAAATAATCCTGTTGCTCCCGCGCCGTTTTCGCGTAACAAACGTCGTAAATATTAAAACTCAACGACTTGGTCAAGTTGTTAAACCCGTACACCTTTAACTTGTTCTCCGATTCCTGCATATTTTCACTCACAACAATCACTCCGTTTCACATTTTTTATCATTAGAATGTCACAAGCTTGCCCGTTTTTGCGGATTCGTAAATGGCTTCCAGTATTTCTGTTACGGCTAAGGCCTGTTCGGGGAGGACTGTGAGGGGCGTGCCTTTGGTTATGGCGTTGAGGAAAGAGAATTGCTCTTGAAGGGCGGGTTCGATTGTGTTGCCCTCGAAGAAGTCTACGCCGGCTTTGCCGATGAGGGGAGATTTTTCGTATAATCTGCCAAGGTCGTCGCCGTTTATGCGAACGCCGTTTTGCATATCCGCGCCGCCTTTTGTGCCGCAAACGGTTGCCTTTGCTTCGCTGTAATCAAGAATGTTTAACGCCCAACTGGACTCTAAAACAATCGTAGAATTATCTTCCATTGTAATGAAACCGAATGCGGAATCTTCAACGGTAAATTCTTTCGGATTCCATTCTCCGAAAGCATTGCCGCAGTCGCCGTTTTCGTTGAGTTTGTGATAGACACTGCCCATTACAGATTTCGGCTTGTATTTGTCCATGAACCAGAGTGTTAAATCCAGCGCGTGTGTGCCAATGTCGATAAGCGGGCCGCCGCCTTGCTCCTCTTCGTTCAGAAAAACGCCCCACGTCGGAACGGCGCGGCGGCGCAACGCGTGTGCCTTTGCGAAATAAATATCACCCAAGTCGCCGCGTTCGATGCACTTTTTAATGTATGCCGCTTCGGGTTTGAAACGGTTTTGATATGCAATTGTGAGAATTTTGCCCGTGCGCTTTGCCGTTTCAAGCATCGCCCGCGCCTCTGCCGATGTCTTTGCCATCGGCTTTTCGCACATAACGTGCTTGCCCGCCTCAAGCGCGGCTATCGTAATCGCGGAGTGAGATTTGTTTGGCGTAAGCACGTAAATTACATCTATGGATTTATCTTGCAAGATTTCTTCATAATTTGTATAAACTTTCGCGCCCTGTGCGCCAAATTCTTTTGCAGATTTTTCTGCGCGTTCCTTTTTGTTGTCGCAGAACGCTACCATTTCTGCAAGCTCCGTTTTTATTATGTTTGGCATATGTTTTTGTTTTGCAATTCCGCCGCAACCTATTATTCCCGCTTTTAATTTTTGCATTGTGCCAACTCCTTCGCTATTTTTCGATACGCCCTGATTATATCGTGCTGTTTGAAAAATGCAATTGATTTGTAATATTTCGTGTGCTAGTATTGCAAAAATATTACAAATTGGAGGAATTTATTGTGGCAAAAGTAATAAACGGCATCGCAATTCCAAATATGCCATGGGAAGAAAAACCTGCGGGATATAAAGAAACACTTTGGCGGTTCAGCGGCAATCCTATTTTTGAACTTAACCCCGGGCCGAAAGCGGCGCGTGTGTTTAACAGCGCGGTGATACCGTATGGGGATGGATTTGTGGGCGTTTTCCGCGCAGACCACAAAGATATCACAATGCATTTGCATTTTGGCAAAAGCAAAGATGCAATCAACTGGGAACTTGAAGATGAAGATATAAAATGGGTAGACGAAAGCGGAAAGCCCTTCCAACCCGCATACGGCTACGACCCGCGCCTGTGCAAAATAGGTGACGAGTACTTTATAATGTGGTGTACAAGTTTTGCGGGTTCGCCCACGATTGGGCTTGGCAAGACAAAGGATTTCAAAACATTCACGCGACTGGAAAACGCATTTTTGCCGCATAACCGCAACGGCGTTTTGTTTCCGCGCAAAATAAACGGCAACTATGTACTTCTTTCGCGCCCGTCTGATAACGGCCACACGCCCTTTGGAGACATTTATCTTTCAGAAAGCCCCGACATGACTTACTGGGGCAAGCACAAAAACGTGATGAAAGCGGGCGGTTCTTGGCAGGCACTAAAAATAGGCGCGGGCCCCATTCCAATTGAAACGGACGAGGGCTGGCTTATGATTTACCATGGCGTGGTGCTAACCTGTAACGGATATGTATACAGCTTTGGCGCGGCACTGTTGGATTTGGAAAACCCATCCAAAGTGCTGTACCGAAGCGGCAATTATCTTCTAACCCCCGAAGAGCCATACGAAACAGTTGGCTTTGTGCAAAACGTGTGCTTCCCATGCGCCGCTCTTTGCGACGCACCCACAGGCCGCCTAGCCATCTACTACGGCACAGCCGACACATACACAGGCATAGCCTTCGGCACGGTGGACGATATCATCAAATTCACCAAAGAAACCAACCAGCTTTTACACGGCGACAGCGAGCTGGGTAGGGATTAATGCTAAATCGAAAAACGAGAGAGGCGAAAAGCCAACTCTCGTTTTTTTGATGCTTCCGTTTTTGCAACTGCCCTCTTTATTGCACGAGAAACGGCAACCCGTTCACTCTTTCTTTTCCATGTCGGCGCAATGATGTGCAAAAACCGCAAGCCCTACATATGCGACCAACTGCATCCAAAAAAACGGAGTTAGTTCAATCGGCTGCCCCCTATTGGATGATTGGTGAAGTACACTTACAGCAAATGTAACATTTGCCACCACACCATAAATTAGATAAGACCGCAATTCCTTATATTTTTCTGGTTTAAACGCACCCCACGCAACTGCCAGCGACACACCCAAAAGAATAAACGCGCTTGTGTTGCCCCCGTCTTGCGACATAGACATCATTTCCCCCGTGCCTGTTGCAATTTGCCAGCCTGTGGCAGTAAGATTGTTTGTTGCCGTACAACTCGCTAAGGGAAGAATGAAAAAACAAATAACCAGCGCGACGGCGGCAAATTGAAAAATTTGCCTGTGCGTATCGTTTTTTCCGTTTTCCGTGTCACCTTCGGTCGTGTTGCTGTCACCTAACTTTTCGCCGCAGTTTATGCAAAAATCGGCATCCTGCTCAAGTTCCTTTCCGCAATTTGAACAAAATATATTTTCCATGCACCAAATCCCCTTCTTGTTTTACCAGTGAATGCAGTTACGGCAGGTTGGTGCAACGCCACCCGGATTACCTGGGCTTATGCGGGTCATTCTTGGATGGTTGCACCCCTGTCTCATGCACGTGTGTTCCCTGCAAAAATCGCGCTCGATTGCCGTGGTTCTGGCGGTGCAGTCCCGCCATTCACATTCCGAAAAAACAAACACACCCATCACTACCAAAGCAACTACAGCCCCCACTGCTATAAGTACGCAGGTTTCAACCAAATTTTTATGTGCCTTTGCCGCTTTTTCTTCGGGCGTTAAGCTTTGCGTCATGCTACCCCCGCATTTTGGACAAAATTTAGCGGAAATATTGTCCGTTTTGTCTCCACATTCTGTACATACCATTTCAAACCCTCCTCGTCACCTGCATTGTTATGAAAAAAACGCATTGCCAAGTGCAAGCCTTGTGCGTCCTTCGGGTTCAAAACGGATACGGAATTCCAGTGCGCCTGCCGGAAGCGGCACGGTTACTTGCATTGGGCGTTCCCCCGGAGTAAGCGTAAAATTTGCCAAAGGTCTGCCGTCTGCCGTTATTAAAAAATTGCCGCCTTCATGTCCGTCAACCATTCCGATTGTTCCGGTAAACAGGGTATAACCTCGCCCGGCTATATCGTAAGTGGCGTGATGGTCTCCGTGATGCGCTCCTGTTTGCGATAAGCCGGAAAGAAAAATATCACCGCTCATAGTAAACGTTCCGTTTTGGGGATGACGATGGACTCCCGCACCGCCAGTTACGCTGCTTCCCCATCCGCTTCGCCCCTGTATATCAACCTCTAGGTAAGTACGTGCCGTGGTCGGTACGGGCGTTGGTTGCGGCAACGGGGTGTAAACTACATCAAGTCCTGTACCTGTTCTGCTGTAAAGATGTACAGTCTGCGTGGGCGCGTCCCAAAAAACATCTTTTCCAACCGCATCAGCAATTGCCCTTACGGGCAGAAATGTTCTTCCGTCCATCACGAACGGACGGCTTTCCTCGTCAAGATTTAGGTGAACGCCGTCAATTTGAATACGTATACCAAATGCCAGTTCCCTTACCACTGTATTTGCAAAAACCCCCACTGCCGGAACGAGCATTGTCATAAACAATACCCCCGCCACAAACCCTTGAAATTTACCTTTTCTCGTAGTCATTATGCAACTCTCCTTTTATGAAATTTTTATATGAAAGAAAGTATATCGTATTCATGTCATGAATACAAGCATGATATTTTATTTTATGTGAATCCATTAATATATGCACGCTATCGAACACACTGTAAAATTTCGTATATAGGAGAGTGCGTGCATTATGAATGATAAATTTATACCCAAAATCCCCGAAAGAACCGTAATATCTATTCGGCTGGAAGATGTATTAATATCGCAGATAGATGGGTTTGCAAAAAGACAGAAAATGTCTCGTAACGAGCTGATAAAACAGTGCATACTGTTCGCAATACAACACATAGACGAAGATGTTTTTCAAGGATAATACAGCCGTATTGCTGAATTATCCTTGAAAAAAACTTTAACTAAAAAATCGCGCGAATGCGCGATTTTTTGATTGCGGTGAAAGTTTATCACTAGTCCATGTTAAAGTTTGGGTCAAGCCTTTTTAAAGGCTTGCGGGGTTCGGGGCAGAGCCCCGAGAACTTACATACTCCCGAGAACTTACATATTCAAATAGTACATCAGCTTTTCCAGTACGAGTTCCATGTCGAGGGGCTTGGCGAGGTGGTCGTTCATGCCGATTGCCATGTAGGAGTCAATGTCGTCTTGGAATACGTTTGCGGTCATTGCAAGAATGGGGACGCTTTGTGCCTGTGGGATGTTCATGCTACGGATAAGGCGTGTTGCTTCTTGCCCGTCCATCACGGGCATTTGTATGTCCATTAAAATTATGTCGTAGCGGGCGGGGGCGCGGCGGAACATATCAACGGCTTGTATGCCGTTTTCTGCGCAATCCATTTCAATTTCTGTATCTTCCAAGAGAGCCATTACAATTTCGCGGTTTATTTCTATGTCTTCCACGATAAGAACGGTGCGGCCTTTGAAATTGTGTTGCTCTTGGGATTGTGCGGCGGAGGGTTCTTGCCCCTCTTTCAGCGGAAGCGTAAACGAAAATGTAGAGCCTTCGTCGGGTTTGGAATTAACCCAAATTTCGCCGCCCATCATGGTGACAATGTGCTTGGAAATGGACAGCCCCAATCCTGTGCCGCCAAATTTGCGGGCGGCATGAAGTTGCTCGAATGCGTCAAACAAGCGGGACTGTTCTTCTTCCGCAATGCCTATGCCCATGTCGGTAATGTCTATGCGCAAGAGTTCTTCGCCGCTGTCGGCAATGCGCCTAACGCGCAGGTTAATTGTTCTGCACTTCAGCGAGAATTTTATGGCGTTGGACAATAAATTTGTAATAACCTGCGCAAGATGTACTTCGTCCGCCAGAATGTATGGCGGAATTTCGTCATCTACTTCAACGTCTATGCGAAGACCTTTTTCTTCCACAAGAACGCTTAACACGCTTATTACGCCGTTAAGCATTCTCTTTAGTTCAAATGAACGCGGGAAAAGTTCCAATTGGTTTGCTTCAATTTTGGACATATCCAAAATTTTGTTAAGCACCCCCAGTAAGTGATTGGATGCCTTGTCTATTTTGATAAGGCAATTTTTGATGCGTGCCGGGTCTTCTGTGCTTTGGGCGATAAGCGTCATGCCGATGATTGCGTTCATGGGGGTGCGTATTTCGTGGCTCATGTTGGAAAGGAACGCGGTTTTTGCTTTAGACGCGCTTTCCGCTCCTATTTTGGCAAGTTGCATTTGCTTCACTATCGCAAGAAAAGAACGTGCAATTTGGCTGATTTCGTTGTTGTTGGTAATTTCAAAGTCTACATCTGTGTCGCCGTCCGCTATTTTTTCGGCGACTTCCGCAAGAGATTTAAGCGGGTTTAACGAGCTGTTAAGAAGCCCGATTAGAAGAATCGCGCCCAAGGTTATTCCAAGAAAAATTGGTACGAATGAAACAAAAATTGTGCGGTCTACATTGTCCATTTCGTGTACATAGAAAAAGCTGATAAGCGTCCAGCCGGAGCGGTCGTCTACGGAGACATACGCAAGTTGCGCCAGCCCTGTAATGGCGGATGTATGTTGCAAAACAGCATACGTTGTCATTTGCCCGAAGGGTTCGGAAAGCCCTAAATCGTTTGCGTGCAGCCCGATGTATTCCATACGGTTGGAGAAAAGAATAGTGCCCGTTCTGTCTGTGATGTTAATAAAATATGCGTGTTCGCGGTCGTGGTTTAGTATGTTGCGCAGGGCGCGAGTGTTTACGGAAACCGCCGCCAATCCCGCAAATTCATTACCGTTCATGATTGGCAGGGCATACCAAAGTTGCATCCAGCCCAAACTCTGGTTGATATTGGAAACCCACATTTCCCCGGGTGCGGTACGCGCCAAAGAAAAATTCTGGCGTACAAAAGATGTATCGGGCGTGCCGCGATGCGCGGCGGCAACCTGTTCCATCTCCGCGTTGAAGATAACAAAATTGTCGTACAAGATATGTCTGTCGTCTGTTTTCATGCCGCTGAACAGGTGTTGCAAAATGAAATTTGCATCCGTGTTGCATCCGTTTTCCAGCACGTAATGCACCTGCGGCAAAACGGAAATGGTTTCCAAAAGCCCATTCGTATGCGTCTTGAAAGTATCAATGATAAGCGTCATTGTTTCCACGTTGCTGTGCAAACGGTCTTCCGTTTGGTTGTACAACACGCGCTCCATTTCAAGATACCATGTGACGGTGATACCTATTGTCACCAACGCAATGCTTAACGTAACCCATACGATTAATTTTGTTTTTATCGTCAAATTTTTAAACACCGATACTACCTCCCCACCATAAGCCGCACGGCGTTATCGGTTAGCGAATACATCGGTATCAATGCGCCGCCAATGTGCAAAGTATGACCCGTGGCATAGTCCGAAACATTAACAAACGTGTACATGACGCGGTTAATTGAAGAAAGCCTCATACCGCCATCGGGCAAATGCGTTAGAACTTGCCCGTCTTCGGGCCCTGCGGGCATACCCGCCCCGAAGGAGTAAAAATACATGGCATACAAAACAATCTGCTCGTTTGCAATTTTGTACACTTCCCTTACAGGGCTTTGATTTACAGAATGAGTATAGGTAATGTGAAACACATTGTTTTCGCTTAACGGATGTTGCCACAAACTTAGACCCGTTACCGCGTCCAAGATTTGGAGATAGGTATTTACAAGCACTTCGTACAAGCCGCCGCGGGATTCAAAAAAGCGGCGCGCCCCTGCGTGAAAATCCACACTGATAGACTGCGTTGCGTTTTGCATTGTAATATTCACGTTCATCGGGTGGTTGATGTCGGCGCGGTTTTCTATGAGGGTACGCACGATGTCATACGCAACTTGTTCACATACATCGTCGGACGCTATGAGTGTTGCATGAACCGCAACGGTGCTAATCGGTTCTGTAATCCAAGGGTAATCTGTGCTGTCCAACACGCTTTCCGTGTAAAACGGATACCGCGATTTAAGAAGCCTAATCACATCGTCGGACATGGGCAGAATACGTACATCTTTATGCGACGCCAAATACATTACGGCGGCGTTAGGCGCGGCAGACGTAACAAAAAAAGCGTCTATCCGAAATTCCCGCACGGCTTCGGCAGAATCGCTAAAGCCCATATTAACGGGGTAGATATCGTTACGCGTTAGCCCGTGGACGTCCAGTATCTGAATCGCGTTGGCTTCCACGCCCGACCCCACGTCACCAATAGAAACACGCCGCCCCGCCAAATCATCCACACTGAAAATATCGGAATTTGCCGCCACAACAACCTGCACAATTTCCGGATAAAGCGTCATAAGCGTGGAAAAATTTGTTACTGCATCATACCTGTTCCAAATGCCCGTGCCGTGAAATGCATAACTCATTATATCGTTTTGCGCGATGGCAAGCTGTACGCGACCCGCCGCAATTTGCCTTATGTTATCCCGCGAAGCACCCGACGCCACAACTTCAATATCAATGCCGGTGTTTTCGTAAATAACATCTGCCATTGCCATGCCCAGCGGAAAATACGTGCCCGCTATTCCGCCGGTTGCCATAAACAAACTTACATCTTCGGTTCTTTCACATCCGGCAAGCAAAATAATTAGAGACGCAAAAAACATTACAAGCCGCACTTTCATATATGCCCCCTTGTTTGTTATGTATAACCATGCCGAAGATTTTAACAGATTTACGGCGCAAAGTCACGCTTTTTCCAAATATAGAACAATAAGATTGATTATGCATTGTGCAAATGTTAAAATCTAAGAAAAAATCCAATAAAAAGCGAAGGGGACACTTTAATGAAGAAGATACAAACAGGAACAGTTGCGGTAATTTTGGCGGCTTTTTTTATGTTGGCGGCGGTATCAAGCCCTGTGTTGGCTTGGGACGCGGTGCTGGGTATGCCCGAAAACAATGCAGTTACAACCATCAGCCTAACGGTGGGAAGCACTGCCTTTACGGTTAATGGCGTGACACAAGAAGGTGACGCCGCACCCTTTATTGCAGACGGCAGAACAATGGTGCCGCTTCGCGTTGTTTCGGAAGCACTTGGCGCGGAAGTAGATTGGGACGGCGCAACACAAACCGCTACCATAATGCAAAGCCATCCTGTGGCTTCATCCTTTGCCCTTACCATAGGCAGAACGCTTCCTAATAACATGGGTACACCGATACTGCACGGCGGCAGAACTTTTGTGCCGTTCCGTTATGCCGCAGAGCGTCTTGGCGCAGACGTGGATTGGAATGGCGAAACACAAACCGTTACCATGCGCAGCAATTCTGCAAGGATAACGCCTGAAGATTTATTCAATGCCGAAATTTACGATTTGCTTAGGATGTTTGGGTTTGACCTTAACCTGAACGCAATCGACACCCAACCGATAGCGGTAGTGGTTGAAGAATCCGAAGCGCGGGCGTTTGAACGCGCTGTGTTTGATGCCATCAATGCGTACTGCATAAACCGCGGCAGTGACACATGGGAGTGGGATGATACCCTCTCTGCGGCGGCGCGTTGGCGAAGCGCGAACAACGACCGTTTCCGCGCTATGCCTTTCGACGCTTCAACGCTTGTGGTTAGCGTACCGCCAAACAATCTTTCTCCCGATTTGGTTATAAGCGAACTTGACCGATTTGTAAGTATGGGTATCATGGTGCAGACTTTGGATGGGCTGGGCGGAGAACCCCGACCTATACGCGACCAAGGACAAATTTCCGATTTAATTGGTGTGGGCTACGACCCTGCTAGTGGGCTTGTTACGGTATTCTTTTCGCCGCTTATTGTGGCTAATGCAATACACGATACCCCCGGTTGGGATGTATTTGTTAAAGATGTTGGAATGGGTTGGTTCTACGACTCCCCATACTATGTAGATTTTATGCGGGAACATAACCCGTATAGCCTTTCCTTCTTGGCTAGAATGGGTTATTCCGAAGAAGAAATAATGGACATTTTTGAACGCGAAATGTTCAGGTTCACCAACGAAGTAAGAGTAGCGCACGGGCTAAACCCCGTCCTTTGGGATGATTCACTCGGCAGGTCTGCCAGAGCTACGGCTCCCATGGTGCTAGACGGAAACCATGTATGTCCCGATGGCTCCACCCCCGATGATAGAGCAAGACGAGAAGGTTGGCAAGGCGGATGGGTGATGGAAAACGCAGGAGGTTTAAGTTTTTCGCCTGAAAGTAACATAGTATCATGGCTATTATCCAGAGCCGGGCATAGGGAAAATATATTAGACCCCAACCATACGCACCTTGGAGTTGGCATGGCGCATGAAAATGACTTGCTTGGATATATTGCGGAATCACACTGGAGCATAAACCCAAACGACAGGCAGGTATATGGTTACTTTGGTACGATACTGCAATTTGGTACAAGGTAAACAAATTTAATCACACACAAAAAGCCCAATGTGATAAGGGTAAAAATCCCCCTGTTGTATTGGGCTGTTTTGTTGTTAAGCATATGACCCACTTTTGGTGGCACAAAACTGCAAAAAATTTGACATCAAGCAAAATATTACTTCATCAGTTGTCCTAAAAAATGTTATAATGAGATATCTGAAAGGCTGGCGACCAATAATGAATGAAAGCGTTAAATATTGGCTTGATATAGCCGATTACGATATTGAAACTGCAAGGGCTATGCTTAAAACGGGCAGATATCTCTATGTAGGCTTTATGTGTCATCAAGTTATCGAAAAAGCATTAAAAGCGGTTATTGCTCGTGATTGTGCCGAAGGGGAAATACCGCCCAAAATTCATAACCTTACAAAATTGGCAAACAAAGCCGGATTATATGAACAAATGACAAACGAGCAACTACTTTTTGTTGATGAGATGAATCCGCTTAACATAGAGGCTCGTTATCCCGAATACAAAAATCATGTTGCCGCGAATTTATCCGAGAACATCTGCGAAGAGATGCTTGCGAAAACGGAGGACTTGTTATGTTGGATAAGAGAACGGTTGTAGATACTGTCGAGCGTTATGCTAATTTGATTACAAAAGAGTTATCACCATCCTCTATTGTGCTTTACGGCTCATACGCAAACGGAAACGCCCGCGAGGAAAGTGACATTGATGTTGCTGTTATTTTCGATGGCTTTTCCGGTGATTGGCGCAAAACATCCGCGCGTCTTTGGGGCTTAACCCGAGAAGTTAGTATTGATATCGAGCCTGTTTTGCTTGATACCACAGAAGATAAAAGCGGTTTTGTGAAACACGTTTTAATGACAGGGCAGATAATTTACCAAGCATAGAAACTACCATGGAATTTAACCACACATAATTGGAGAGAAAAAATGAAAAAGACAATTTTGATTACAAACATGGAAAATAATTTCGGAAAAGCCTTGACGGCGGTTTTTGTACGGGAAGGCTACGAAGTTTTTTCGCCGCAGGATTTTGAAAAAATCGAGCGGCTGGATTACTTTGCGGAGACTTCGGATTTCCGCACGGATTTTGATGCCGACTTTGAGGTTTCCATGAGTGCGGACAGCGGCATATTTGAAAAGGCGTTTCACGAAAATGTGATTGCGCCCATGGAACGGTTGGAGAAATTTCTGCCGCTTCTGGAAGCGGGGGAGGGGAAGCGATTGTTTTATGTATCAAGCGCGGAAGCTTCCATTAACGAAACCCGCACAACGAATGGGTTTTCGTACAAGATGAGCAAAGCCGCGCTTCATCAGTTTTTGCAAATGTTGCGCAACGAACTTGCGCCAAGCGGTTTTTCGTTTCGTGTTTTCGACCCGCTTGCGGGCGAGGTGGGAGTTGAAACAGCCGCCGAAAGCGCGTTTTTGTATATCACTCGCCGTCGCGGAACGGAAAACCACGACCCAAACCGCGACGACGAAACAAATCTTGTTTTACGTGATGCAAACGGGCGTCATCACGCTTGGTGAACGTTCGACCGCCCCGCCGACCCTGCGGCATGACTTCGTATGCGTGCGCCCATTGTTTTTTCGATAAGATTTAGCGTTACAAACTGAATTACAATCATGACGGAACTTTGCACAAGCCGCGTTGGCAACAGCGCGAAGAACGGATTATCCGTTATGATTGTAAGCCAAAATGTGTTCAACAAAAGGCCGATACCAAAACAATTTATCGCCGCCGCACACAAAATGCGAAACCAATGCCCCCGTGATTTATACAGGAACAAACCGAAAACCACGCCCACAAGTGCCGCCGAAAGCGTGAAGCCCGGAAAGGGCGCAGCCATTGGGGCAAACAGCGTAATCCCGATTATATCGGCAAGCGCGGCGGCCGCCGCCGCCCATATTGGCCCAAACATCATTGCGCACACGGCAACCGGCAAAAATCCAAAGCCGATTCTCAGTATGGGCGTGTTAATCGAAAACACGCGGGTAAGTACCACGTCCATTGCAATCAGTAATGCAACGGTAACAATTTTTTGCGTTCTGCTAATTTCGCGCATTAAAAAACCTCCACTCATGTGAAATTTCACCGCACACATAAACGGAAGTTTCCCCTTATGCAGACAGCGGGATGCGGAATAAACACCGCCAAGACATTTATGTCCTGTTCGTCCAAACGGCAACTCCCCGTCCGTTCGGCACTTAACGCGTTTATTCCTACTCTATCCTATTTGAAAAGCATTGTAGCAAAGTTACATACCAAAGTCTACAAAAATTGCAAAAAGCCCGTACACGATAAGCGAAAGCCCCGAAACAACATGGCTAACCGCAGGCGAAACACGCTTTACGTGTTTGGTACGCGCCAATCCAAACGACAGCGCAGAGTATACGAAATGCGCAAGCGCAACCGTTACGGGGATAACAAAACCCGAATACGGCAGAAAAATAAACGTGATGCCCATTGTGATAAGCATTGCTTCAAGGCTCATGATAAAGCCCACAAGAACAATTGTTTTAATGTAGGCAAAAACAAAATACTGCAAGATAGTCCACAGCCCCAACGCGATAAACGCGAACCCCACAATCAAATCAGGGTCAAACGGTATGGATTCGTAAATCTGCCCCGCAAGCAAAAATCCAAAAATGCACAGCACAAACAGAAATGCATTTATCGCCGCAAGATGCGCGAAGGTGCATTTTTTTTGCAACCCCAGCGAAATTCCAATAAAAAACGCGTCAATTGAAACAACCAGACCCGACAAAATTGGCATAAACATGAAAAATCCCCCCGCAAGGAAAATGTATTCATGTCTAACATATGCCAAGCCGTTCGGAAATGTTACAGGCTTTCGGGGGGATTTAGCGCATTTAAAATTTAATTGCCGTAATCTGCCCGCGTAATGTATACTAATCCACAGGACAGGTGATGCAGATGGCAAAAATTCTTGTTGTTGATGATGATAAGCATATTGCGGAATTGATTTCGCTTTACCTGCGCAAGGAAGGTTTTGAAACCAAAGAGGTGTACAACGGGCGCGATGCTGTGGAGGTTTTTCCGCAGTACGCGCCATTTTTGGTGCTTCTGGACTTGATGTTGCCGGGCATGGACGGGTATCAGGTTTGCAGAGAAATTAGGCGGGTAAGTTCTGTTCCTGTAATCATGCTTTCTGCGAAGGGCGAGACTTTTGATAAAGTGCTTGGGTTGGAGCTTGGCGCGGATGACTATATCGTGAAGCCGTTTGAACCCAAAGAACTTATCGCCCGCGTAAAAGCCGTTTTGCGCCGCTATGAGAACAAGCCATCGGAAACTCCGCGTGCGGTGGTTCTTCCAAATCTATCTGTTGATGCGGAAAAACTTACCGTAATTTATCACGGCGAAAAATTGGAGCTTCCGCCTAAAGAATTTGAACTGCTGTACTTTCTTGCCAGCCACCCCGGGATGCCTTTCACCCGCGACAGGCTTTTAACCGAGTGCTGGGGCTACGAATACGCGGGCGACACGCGCACCGTAGATGTTCACGTAAAACGTCTGCGGGAAAAAATGCGCAAAACCGATTCTTGGGCGATAAAAACCGTTTGGGGAACGGGGTATAAATTTGAGGTGTAAATGAGATGAATATACGAGAACAACGCGAAAAACTGGAACGGAAAACACTAAGCCCGACGGCCGCAAAAAGTGCGGAAACCAAAGGGCGAAAAGTGGCGTGTGAAAAATGCGATATCCGCACGGAATTCCAAAAGGACAGAGACAGAATAACGCATTGCAAGGCGTTTAGGCGGCTTATGCACAAGACACAGGTATTTATTTCGCCTGAGCGCGACCACTACCGAACGCGCTTAACGCATACGCTGGAAGTTGCGCAAATTTCGCGCACGGCGGCGCGGGCGTTGGGGCTTAACGAGGACTTAACCGAAGCAATCGCACTGGGGCATGACCTTGGGCACACGCCCTTTGGGCACACGGGCGAAGATGCATTAAACGGGCTGATTGACGGCGGATTTAGGCATAACGAGCAAAGCGTACGAGTTGTGGAAACGCTGGAAAATCTAAATCTTACCCACGAAGTAATCGACGGAATTATGAATCATCGCACAACCTGCAAACCGTCCACGCAGGAGGGGCGCATTGTTCAGCTTTGCGACAAGATTGCGTACATGAACCACGACGTTGACGACGCGATTCGTGCAAAAATCTTGGAGCAAAACGAATTGCCGAAATCGGTTCTGGAAATGTTCGGCGCAACCCCCGCAAAACGCATAGATTTTCTTGTGCGCAACCTTGTGCAGAACAGCTTGGAATGCGGCGAAATAGGGCTTTCGGCAAGCGCGGCGGCAACGCTGAAAGAGTTTCGCACATTTATGTTCGAGCGGGTTTACGCAAACCAGTTACATTCTAAAGAGCGCGGCAAAATCAAAACCATGTTGCGCCTTATGTACGAACACTACTTGCAACATCCGCAAAAACTGCCGCCCGAAAGTTTGGCGCGTTTCGACGAAAACCCGCAAAGCGCGATTGCAGACCACATCGCAGGAATGACAGACCGTTTTGCACAAAAGCGATTCACAGAATTTTTTATGCCATCGGCATGGGAGGTATAACATGATTGGAATTATCGGAGCAATGGCAATCGAAGTGGAAGCCTTAATTGAAAAACTGGACGAAAAAAGCACCGCAGAATTCAGCGGAATTACTTATGTAACAGGGAAATTCGGCGGCACAAGCGTTGTTGTCGCACAGTGCGG
Source organism: Defluviitaleaceae bacterium (assembly GCA_009788055.1). Lineage (GTDB taxonomy): Bacteria > Bacillota > Clostridia > Lachnospirales > WQUN01 > WQVC01. The sequence goes on from WQSG01000015.1 coordinate 49,210, forward strand.
AATGGGCAAAGTAAACGCCGCCGTTTGCGCCCAAACCATGATTTTAAAATACGCGCCAAAAGTTATAATCAACACGGGGGTTGCGGGTTCTGTTTGCGGCTCGGCGAAAATCGGCGACATCGTTATCGGCGAAAAAGCCGTGCAACACGACCTGGATTTAACCCCCCTCGGATTGGAACGCGGCTTCATTTCCGAACTGGAAACCGTTTTTCTGCCTTGCACACCGGACGTTGTAAAACGCCTGGAATCTGCCGCCGCAAAATTTGGCAGCTACCGCACAGAAACTATCGCAACCGGCGACCAATTCATAAGCTGCGCCCAAACCAAAACCGCAATCTCAAACACCTTCGGCGCAACTGCCTGCGAAATGGAGGGCGCAAGCATCGCCCACGTTTGCACCCTGAACGCCACACCATTCGGCATTGTCCGCACCATCTCCGACAACGCCGACGATGACTCCTCCTTTGATTTCAACGAATTTATGAAAGAGGCCGCAAAGAAGTCTGTGCGGATTATTTTTGAGTATTTGGAAAAGAATTAAAACCTTGGGGCCCTGCCCCAAACCCCGGAAACTTTTGAAAAAGTTTCATCAAAACTTTAACTCAAAACCGCGCATACGCGCGGTTTTGGGGAATACGACACAGTTTATCGCTAGTCCATGTTAAAGTTTTTTGCCCCGCTTTTTTTCAAAAAAGCGGGTGGGGTGCGGGGCGAAGCCCCGCGGTCTTTCTCTCGGTCTTCATTCTTCATGACCGCTTCCAAACTCCGCAACCGAATTTTTGCGGCGGCTAGGTTTTTTATTTCGTCTATTTTTATTTGGGTGTAGAGTTTGTTGTGGTGTTTGAGTAGTTCGCTTACCTCGTCGGCCGTGATTGCATCAATGCCGCAACCGAAAGAGACGAGTTGTACCATTTCGGCGTTGGGGGTCTGGGTGACGAATTTTGCGGCGTTGTATAGGCGGGCGTGGTATGTCCATTGGTTTAGAACGCCCAGGGTTTGCTTTTGTATTAGGGGGCTTACGGCGTCTTCGGTGATTACAACGAAGCCCATGGAGCATAAGAGTTTGTCTATGCCGTGGTTGATTTCGGGGTCTATGTGGTAGGGGCGGCAACCCAGCACGATTATGGGAAGTGCGTGTTTTTGCGCGTATTCAAGAGCGTGGCGACCCTGTTCCGTTACGTGGTTGGTGTATGCGTCGTAGGCTTCGTATGCGCGTTCGGCGGCGGTTTGGATTTCCTTTTTTTGCAGGTCTGGAAGGAGGGGTTTCAGTTCGTCAAAAAGGCGTGCGGATAGTTTCTTTTTGTTCTGAAATCCTACGTGAAGCTTGATGAAGTCTACCTGTTTGGGAATGGAGATGTTGGCTGTTAAGACTTCGGGGTAGTAGGCGACGACGGGGCAGTTGTAGCAGTTGTCGGAAATATTTTCGTCAATGTTATATGTCATGCAGGGGTAGAAAATTGCGTCAACTTCCTTTTCTAGGAGGGATTCTACGTGGCCGTGGGCAAGTTTTGCGGGGTAACAAATAGTGTCGGAAGCAACGGTTGCTTGCCCGCGCATATACAATTCCCGCGTAGACGGCTCGCTTAAAACAACGTCACAGCCAAGGCTTGAGAAAAACGTAGACCAAAACGGTATAGTTTCGTACATATTCATCACAAGCGGCAGGCCTATTTTTTTGCGCCCCGTGCCGTATGTAGGGTAATTCAAAATAAAATCGTACTTGAATGAAACGAGGTTTGGGTTTGCAGAATTTTTACTGCCGCCCGTGCCGCGTTCGCACTTGTTGCCCGAAATAAAATGCCCGCCGTTTGCGAAGGTGTTAATCGTCAAACAGCACTTGTTTGTGCAAGCGTTGCAGGTTGTCGTTTTGGATTCGTGGGAGAAAAAGTCGATTTGTTCCAGCGAAATAAGATTGGATTTGCGTAACGACGCGGCGTGTTCTTTCGCGTACAAAGCCGCGCCGAACGCGCCCATTAGCCCCGCTATTGGCAAACGGATTACATCGCGGCCAAGTTCCGTCTCGAAACAGCGCAGAACCGCGTCATTCAAAAATGTGCCGCCTTGCACAACTATATTCTGCCCAAGTTCGTCCGCGCTTCTTGCACGAATTACCTTGTACAGCGCGTTTTTTACGACACTCATTGCAAGCCCTGCGGAGATATCTTCAATTGTCGCGCCGTCTTTCTGCGCTTGCTTGAACGACGAATTCATGAAGACGGTGCAACGCGAGCCAAGGTCTACGGGATTTTTTGCGCGCATTGCAAGGGCGGCAAATTCCGAAACGGAATAGCCCAGCGTTGTGGCAAATGTTTCCACAAACGAGCCGCACCCCGAAGAACAAGCTTCATTTAATACAACGGAATCCACAACGCCGTCTTTTATGTGAAAGCACTTTATGTCTTGTCCGCCTATGTCCAAAATGAAATCTACGTTGCGGTTAAAATGACGCGCCGCGGCGTAATGCGCAATCGTTTCCACCACGCCGAAATCCAGCCCGAATGCGGCTTTGATTAAGTCTTCGCCGTAGCCCGTAACCGTTCCCGCCGCGATTTCTACACGAGAACTGCAAAGGCGTAAAATTTTCGCAAGTTGCTTTTGGATAACGGGCAACGGATTGCCGCCGTTGGACGAATAATGCTTGTACAACACAGAGCCGTCCTCCGCGATTAAAATTACCTTTGTGGTGGTAGAACCCGCGTCAATGCCCAAGTACGCCTTGCCCGAATAATACGCAAGTTCCGTTTCCGCCACAGAAACCGAACCGTGGCGGTGGGCGAAATTTTCAAAATCCTGCGAGGTTTCAAACAGCGGTTGTCCGCGCAAAACAGACGCGCTTGCTTCCGTGCTGTTGGAAAGGCTGTCGCAGAGCGCGTTAAACGTAACGGCTTTATTGTCGGGCAGTTTTGCCGCGTTGAAGGCACTTCCCAGTGCCATAAAATACGGCCCCAGTTCGGGAAACGCGGCGTTTTGCGGTGTTAGTCCCAGAGTTTCAATAAAGCGATTTTGCAAGCCCTTAAAAAACGAAAGCGGCCCGCCAAGAAAAAGCACGTTGCCCGTAATAGGGCGGCCTTGCGCCAGCCCGCCTATCGTCTGGTCAACAACCGCTTGAAAAATACTTGCCGCAATATCCTCTTTCTTCGCGCCTTGATTTAACAGGGATTGGATATCGCTTTTCGCAAAAACCCCGCAACGTGACGCAATCGGGTAAATTTGTGTGAAATTTTCGTACAGCGTGTCAAGGTCGTCTACGTCCACATTCATTAGAGTTGCCATTTGGTCGATAAACGCGCCCGTTCCGCCCGCGCAAGAACCGTTCATGCGTTCTTCCAACGTGCCGCGCAGAAAGATAATTTTCGCGTCTTCGCCGCCAAGTTCGATTACAACATCCGTTTCGGGCAGTTCTTTATTAACCGCGCCCGCCGCCGCAAAAACTTCCTGCACAAAATTAAGCCCGGCATTGTGCGCAACGCCGAGCCCCGCAGAACCCGTAACGCTCACTTTTAATTTGTGACCGTCCAAAATCTGCCTTAATGAAGCAATATGTTCTGCCGTCACCTCACGCACACGCGAAAGGTGACGCTGATATGATTTTTCAATAATATTTCCGTCGCCGTCCAAAACAACCGTTTTAAGCGTGGTAGAACCCACGTCAATTCCGACAGAGTAGCTCATCGCAACCGTCCTTCGACCGAGATATTCATATTGTATGATAAAACGCGTTTTTTCGCAAGAAATCGTAACAAGTTGGAGAAAATTGCATTAATAAAATTTGCGCGGATTGCTAAAGATAAACAAAAATATTGTACAAGGCGGGTTTTATAATGAAGAGATTTTTTGCATTGATATTTTTTGCGGCGGTTATTTTCGGAAATACAACTGTTTTCGCGATGCCGCTTTCAAAAAAAATAGTGGTGATTGACGCGGGGCACGGCGGCTGGGACCCCGGCATGGTGCAGGGAAAAGTGGAAGAAAAGCATATCAATTTGAGTATCGCAAAAAAATTGCAGACATTTTTGGAACAAGGCGGAGCGACGGTGATTATCACACGGGTGGACGATTCCGGCCTAAGCAAAAGCAAATCGGGCGATATGCACACCCGCCGCGTGATTGCAAATTCGTCCCACTCGGACATTTTTGTAAGCATTCACCAAAATTCTTTTGGAAAATCGGGCGTACACGGTGCGCAAGTTTTCTTTTTTAACGAATCCGACAACAGCGAAAAACTCGCGACCCTTATACAGACTCGCTTGTGCGAATTTGCTGACCCTTCAAACAAATTTAAGGCAAAGGCTAACAGCAATTATTTTGTGCTTAAACAGACCGTGATGCCCGCAGTCCTTGTAGAATGCGGCTTTCTTACCAACTACAACGAGCGCGAAAGGCTTTTAACCGACGCTTATCAGGAAAAAATCGCGTGGGGAATTTACCTCGGAATCGTCGATTATTTCAATCCCCCAAGCGAATAAGAATACATTGTGTCTAAAGAAGGCTGTATCTGTATGTGGTGCAGTTCTTTTTTTACAAAATAATTTAAAAAAAGCCTTGACATGGAGTTTGGAAGTGGGTATACTTCTCTTTGTCGCTCCCGCAAGGGTTGGACAAAAAATGGTAATAAAACCAGCAGAACAGGGCTTTTGCCTTTGGTGAAAATGCTCAT
>WQSG01000016.1 GCA_009788055.1 Defluviitaleaceae bacterium
GCCACCCCAAACGCGCCGCTAATCATCAACCTAAGTACAAACAAACCAATCAGCCGCGTACACGCATACCGTTTAATAAGTGAAGCCGCAAACGCAATCGGAGTTATCCACAAGGTTGGCTGTCACTCACTGCGCAAAACTTTCGGCTATCATTCTTGGACAAGCGGAATTTCCCCCGTTGTCATAATGGAAATTTACAACCATAATTCCTACGCCGTTACAAAGCGTTACCTTGGCGTGTCTCAAGACGACAAAAATGCCGTCTACGAAAAACTGGACTTCTAAAAATTTCTAAGAAAAATTCCAAACCAATTGTATCATCAAAATTTCTTATGTCAACAAATTTTCCCAACTGCTTTTGCCTATATAAACTTCTCCACTCCTTGTAGCGACTACACAATCCCGCGATACTTTGCGTCAAATTTCTGTTGCGAATTACTTTGCTATGGCAAAATTGTGTTATACTTCTTGCGGGTGAAAAAATGAAGATTGAATATTCCAAACAAGCCGCTAGATTTATAAAGCGCATGGTTTTGGCGTGGGCGAAACGGTAAGCCATGATGAAATTGACTGGGATTAATTCTATCCCCGAAAGCGGAAAGGATTGTTTTTGATGGCAAAAAAGATAAAAGTGATGTCTGTTTTCGGAACGCGGCCGGAAGCGGCAAAGATGATACCGCTATTATTGGAAATGCGGGAGAATCCGCAGATTGAATCCATTGTATGTGTTACGGCACAGCACAGGGAATTGCTGGACGGGGTGTTGCAGCCCTTTGGCATTACGCCCGATTTTGATTTGAACTTGATGAAAGCGGGGCAAACCCTTACGGATATTACCGCACGTGTTTTGCGAGAGCTTGCGCCTGTTTTGGAACAAACGCAGCCACAAATTTTGCTTGTTCACGGCGATACCACAACTACTTTTGCGGCATCGCTTGCGGCGTTTTATGCGCGGGTTGCGGTGGGTCACGTAGAGGCGGGACTGCGCTCCTTCGATAAATTCCGCCCGTACCCCGAAGAAATTAACCGAAAGATTACAACGGCGATAGCTGATTTTCACTTTGCGCCAACGGAACTTTCACGGGAGAACCTTCTCAAAGAAAATGTGCCGCCCGAAAGTATTTTCATCACGGGCAACACGGCAATTGACATGATAAAGCATACTGTTTCCGAAAACGCGGCGTTTAACGATTCCGCGTTAGTTGGCGTGGATTTCACAAAGCGTATCATTTTAATGACCGCGCACCGCCGCGAAAACTGGGGACAGCCATTAAAAGAAATTTGCAACGCGGTAAAGCAAATTCTAACGGATTTTCCCGACACATTTCTGGTGTGGCCCGTTCACCCCGGAAAGGCGGTAATCGAACCCGCCCACGAAATTTTGGGCAACACACCCCGCGCACTTTTAACAAAACCACTTGACATTTTTGATATGCACAATATGATGAAACACGCACACCTGTTGCTCACAGACTCCGGCGGACTGCAAGAAGAATCGCCAACTTTCAACCTGCCAACAATAGTTCTGCGCGAAGTAACCGAACGCCCCGAAGGGCTAACAGCGGGAACACTAACCCTCGCGGGCGTGGCGCAACAATCCGTCTACACAGAAACCGCACGTCTGCTCACCAATTCCACCGACTACGAAAAAATGGCACAGGCAAAAAATCCTTTCGGTGATGGGAAAGCAAGCGGGATGATAGTTAGCACGATAATCGAAAATCTTGGAGGAAATTAATGCTGACACTAAAATGGTTTATGGGCGAGAAAGAAGATTTAAGCGAAGTCCACGCGATACGACGGGAAGTTTTTGTAGAAGAACAAGCCTGCCCCGAAGAAGAAGAATTTGACGGAACAGACGGCTCTTGCGTACATCTGCTGATTTACGACAATGATATTCCCGTGTGTACGGGGCGCGTATTTATTTCCGAAGAGTATTTCAAAATCGGGCGCGTTGCCACGGTAATGACACACAGGGGGCGCGGCATTGCAACGGGGCTTATGCAATCGCTGATTAACGCCTGTGTTGCAATGGGCGGCACACGCCAGATTATTCATGCGCAGACTACGGCAAAGGGATTTTACGAAACGCTTGGCTTTACCGCATACGGCGAAGAATTTGACGAAGCGGGCATAAGGCATATCGCAATGGAGCATTTCGGCGGCGCGAAAAAGTGCGGCGATGGCGGACATTGCGGCGGTTGCGCAAAAGGAGAATGAAATGAGACTGGACAAATATTTGAAGATAAGCCGAATAATAAAACGCCGCACCGTTGCAAACGAAGCCTGCGACGCGGGGCGTGTAGAGGTAAACGGAAAGCCCGCAAAAGCGTCGCTGGAGGTTAAAGTTGGCGATGCGATTTCCATACGATTTGGGGATAAGACCACAAAAGTTGAGGTGCTTGCAGTGAAAGAAACCGTCCGCAAAGAGGACGCGGCAACGCTGTACAAAATTCTTGAATAGAGGTTTTATATGAATCCGATTACCCAGTTAAACCAAAGCTTAATCAACAAAATTGCGGCTGGAGAAGTGGTAGAGCGTCCGCTTAGTGTTGTGAAAGAACTGACGGAAAACGCGATTGACGCGGGCGCAAGCATGGTTACGGTAGAGATTAAAGACGGTGGACTGTCGTCTGTGAGGGTTACGGATAATGGCGGGGGCATTCCCGAAGCGGATTTGCCGCTGGCGTTTGCGCGTCATGCCACAAGCAAAATAACCGACTTTGACGATTTGATGAGTGTGCAAACGCTGGGCTTTCGCGGGGAAGCACTTTCCAGTATAGCTGCGGTTGCGCAGGTGGAAATGATTACAAAAACGCAGGGGCAAATTGCGGGTACGCGGGTGGAAGTTCACGGCGGGCAGATGATTTCCTCCGGCGCGATAGGCTGTGCAGACGGCACAACCGTAGTAGTGTCGAACCTGTTTTACAACACGCCCGCACGCCGAAAATTTCTCAAAAAGCCCGCAACGGAAGCGGCTTCTATTTCCTTTTGCTTGGAACGCCTTGCGTTGGGTAATCCGTCCCTTGTTTTGCGGTACATAAATAATGGGCAAATTGTTTTCCAAACCACGGGAAACAACGACCTGAAAACAACCATGCTTAATATCTACGGCAGAGAAGTTGCCGCAAAAACGGTATCGGTAAACGCGGTATCAAACGATATGCGCCTTTTGGGGCTGATTGGCAAGCCCGAAACGGCGCGGGGAAACCGCAAGCACGGCAGTTTTTTCATCAATGGGCGGTACATCGAAAGCAAGCTGATTACCCGCGCAGTGGAAGCCGCGATGAAAACCATGTTGCCATCGGGGAAATTTCCCGTGTACTCGCTTAACCTGTCCATGCCGCACGATACGTTAGACGTAAATGTTCATCCCACAAAAATGGATGTGCGTTTTGCGGACGAAGAAGGCGTTTTCGCGTTCATAGAGGACGCGGTGCGCGACGCGCTGGAAGAACATAATCTAATCCCAACAACGCGACACGGCAGGGTGAAACGCGGAGAACAAGACGCGGAAGCGGAGCAAATTCCTTTGCACGAGCCCTTTGCAATACCCGCGCCCCGCATGATGACGGGGCTAACAACCCGCAACCCAATCGGTTTTGCAACCCATGGCGGGCTGAAAGTAAAACACGCGATTACAATGGACGGAACGGATACGGAACTGCCGCCGTGGTCGTCTCTCCGAGAAGAGCGAGCGGAAGCTGAACCCGAGCAAAAAAAATTCTTCACGCAATATGAAATTCAGGGGCTGGTTTTTCAAACATATTGGCTTGTGTCGCAAGGCGAATCGTTGTACATGATTGACCGCCACGCCGCCCACGAACGGGTTTTGTATGAGAATTTCCTTCGCAAAGCGCAGGAGGAAACCGTGCATTCGCAAGCGTTGTTGACACCAATCGCCCTGCGCCTTACCCCGCGAGAAAAACAAATCTTAAAGGACAATAAAGAATTGTTCGGGCGTTTCGGTTTTGATATTTCGGACGATGAGGAAAAACCTGAAATCCTTTCCGTTCCGTTTCTAATGAAAGGGCCGCTTAACGCATCATTTTTCACAGAACTGCTGGACAAAATGGATGAAGCGGGCTTCGCGAAAGACAGCCCCTACACCCACAAGACGGAATTAATCGCGATGGCGGCGTGTAAAGCCGCAATCAAAGCGGGCGACACGCAAACCGATGACGAAGCGCACGACCTAATCACGCAACTTTTAGAGCTTAACAATCCGTTTACTTGCCCGCACGGCCGCCCCACAATAATAGAAATTACTAAAACGGAACTTGAACGCCGATTCAAGAGGTGAGTCTATGTTTGCACAATTTTCCGCACATTTGTACAATTCGGCGGCAAGCGAAGAATATCGGCTTGCCATAACCAACGGCACAGAACTTTCGGACACAACACACTGGGTAGCGCAAAAAGTTGAAATGGCAACTTTGGTAACGCTTCATGTGATTGATGCCGCAAAGGTAAATATGCAGTCGCTTTTTGAGTACGACAAAAATACCCGTGAGGGCGCGGAAACTCTGCCGTTCGGGCAAGTTGCAAATGTGTATGTACTTGCAGGGGCAGAACCGCCAACCATTAACGACGCGGAATTTGAAGAGTATTTCGGGCAACGTGTTTACAGCATTTTTTGGCACTTGAATCTTGAAACGGGAGAAATTTCTGTTCCGCAAGGTCAGCCGAAAAAGCTGTTTAATCTGCGCGAGATGGTTCTGTCTGCGTGGCACGAAACCACCATCACCGCCGACTCCGAACCCGCCGCCACTTTCGCAGAAATAACCACCCGCGCCGAAAAAAAACAACGCATTATGCCAATTCACCGCTTCCCGGTTATTTCCATCGCGTTGATTATATTTAATGCCGCAATGTTGGGGCTTATGTACTTGGACGGCTACCACGCAGGTGACGTTTCTGTTGCAATGCGTTTCGGCGCGATTGTGTCCGATTTTGTAATCTATGACGGTGAGTGGTACAGACTCTTCACCTCAACATTTTTGCATTTCGGTTTTGCACACTTTTTCGCAAACGCAATGGGTATACTAATTTTCGGCACTCGCTTAGAGCGATACCTTGGACGCGGAGTTTTTTGCGCCGTGTACTTTTTTTCGGGCATTTTGGGTTCGGCTTTCAGCTTGGCGCACTCCTATTTTTTTCACCCCCTTGCGGTATCTGCGGGCGCGTCGGGCGCGGTTTACGGAATCGTAGGCGCACTGTTCATCTACACGCGTATCACAAAACGCCAAATAGAAGGCATCGGCTGGTATGTAATGCTTTTATATATTGGGCTTGGTTTTGCAATCGGATTCGCCACGAATTACATCACCGACAGCACCGATAGCACTCCCAGTATCGGAAACTTCGCCCACCTCGGCGGGCTTATCGGCGGGATGATAATTGGATGGGCTTACATCGCGCTTAGTAAAAAGCCTAGTAGCCATGTTTAGCCCTCAACCCATCGAATACTTCTTCGCCGTCTAAAGGCTCAACACCAAGTTGCAAATCCGCTTCCGATTCGCCCAGTTTGCGGTATATTTCTGCCATGCTTTGGTTGCGCTCGTAGGTTTCTATGCTCATTATAACAAGGTCACCGTAACCATTTTTGGTAATAAATATAGGTTCTTTTGTTTTGTGGCACATTTCGGAAATTTCTGTTGTGTTTCGCAATTCGCTTATAGGTCTTATATTTACCATAAAATCACCCTTTGCAATATTATGTCTCAATTACATCAAGATACTGTACGCAAGTCAAGCAAGAAAAGGAGTGCCGGGCGCAGGTGCATCCGTCAGATGAAACCTAATATTAGCTCTGCGTAAATCACATCACCTGCGATTGTTATTACCCGTCTACCACCGGCTTCGCCCCATATGTACTCAAAAAAAAGCCACCCATATCTCTTATTGTGGTAAAAACTACCCCCTATATAAAAGCACAATCGCAAGGAAGATAACAGACACAACGCTCATTACTTTCTGCCACAAGCCATACTTTTTGAGTTGGATTCCGCTAATCATAAGCACGCCTATTGTGAAGAATGTAATTGCCGAAAACCACATGGGAAGCCCGAGCATATGCACGCACCAAACGGACATCGTAACCGTCATCATAGAGCCGGGTACGGGTAGCCCTGTGAAATACTTATCAGCTTCCACAATGTTATAGTAAGCCAGTCGCCAAAGTGCGCACACGGCATAGAAAATCATTGCCACAGTTATGATTACATTGTCGAAAAAGATGTTGCCCTCGTAAACAAGCAGGTCGAAAACCATCCAAACGGGAATAATTCCGCAGGTAAAAAAGTCCACAAGCGTGTCTACATATTGCCCAAACTCCGTTTGCTGGTTCAGTTTGGACGCAACGAAACCGTCAACAAAGTCCATCAGCCCCGCCAAAAACATAAATATCAGCGCGGTTCGCAAATCCCTTTGCGTAAGAAAATAACACGCAAAAATGCCGAAAACCATCCCAAGGGTGGTAAGCGCGTTGGGAATATTCAAATGCTTTAACGCCGGAAAAAGCCGAACAAATCGGTTATTTATGATAATCACACTCTCTTTGGAGGTAAACTAATTTGCGCCCAAGCTTTCGCCTATGGGAACTTTTGTTTCTATGCCGTCTATTGTGCGCAACAACAATTCGTTGTTTGGGATGAAGGTGTCTTTTTTCAAGAAGAGCAATACGAGAGAGCCGCCCGGTTTAAAATAGCTGGCAACATCGCCGCGCTGTACATGGTCGCCATCTTCAAAGCAATGGACGATACTGCCCACGAATGTTGCGCCAACTTCTACCAGAACAGCGTCGCCAAAATTTTCTGTAGAAAATTGGATAAGGGCGCGTTTGTTGCGACAGTAGAGTTTTACCACGCGGTTAAGCGCGAGGGGGCTTACAGAGTACAGGTCGCCTTTTATCAGGCGCGTAGCGGTTATAACGCCCGCGTCAAAAAAGTGCATCCTGTGATAATTCGCGGGGGTAAGGCGAATACTCACCATTGTTCCGCCGGAATATTCTTGTGCCAAATCGGCATCCGCAAAAAGTTCTTCCAGCGAAAAATGAGTTCCCTTCGCCGCGATAATTTGCTCGGGCTTTATGTCCGAAAAAATGCTTACAAGCCCTTCGCACGGCGAACCCAAAACAGAATCCTCTTGCGGAAATTCTACGCCCGTTTTTTCCCGCGCAAAAAACTGCGCAAAATTCTTGTACGTACCGTGGCAACCCGTCATGTCAACGCCATATTTTTCAATAAATTGCGGAATACCCTTTGCCGAAAGAGGCGTTCGGCAATACAGCCCATAAAGCCGACTAACCGCCTTGCGCTTAACAAGCCAAAGCAAACCCGCACCGCCAACCGGATTTTCATAAATAAGGCGCATAAGCCTTTCGGGGCAAATTTTCTCTTGCTCCAGCTGACCCTCATTGTAAATCCAAATCGGCTGTTTTCGTTGCCGCTTTCTTGCCTTGGGTTCACGCAACTTAATTTTACGCTTCGGTAACTTTGGAAACTTGCTTCGTAGTTGTATACGCTTCATTTCCTGCCCCTTCCAAACCGGCACTATCTAATTTATATGTAGCTGACTTTGATTATAACCAAGTTTTCTGAAAATGCAAAGGAAAGATTCTTAGAAAAATGTAATTTGTCTATTGACAATCCCTTTTTTAGGCAATATAATATTTCAGGAGTCTCACCCATTGAGGTGCTTTTGCGGGTGTAGTTCAATGGTAGAACACAAGCCTTCCAAGCTTGATACGAGGGTTCGATTCCCTCTACCCGCTTGTTTCACAATTTTTGCGCGAATGGCTCAGTGGTAGAGCATCGCCTTGCCAAGGCGAGGGTCGAGAGTTCGAATCTCTTTTCGCGCTCGACTGATAACCCCCGATTAATCGGGGGTTTTTCTTTTGTCTGTGCGGGTTTCAAGGTGTTTGCGTGGCAGTTTAAAATTGCCATTCATTACCTTGCGATGCCATCAAAATACTAAATCATGTGGCAAATATGTGGCAAGTTCTTATTGAAAAGAGTCGTGCTATGCTGTAGAATAAAAAAACAGTAGCCATCACCCTACCACAGATTAACGGCTACCGCTTAATTAGAAACAGCGAGAAGGCTGTCCCTGTCTTTATTTTACAGCGGCGGTCTTCTTTTTGCAAGGAGAATGTATATGCCTTTGGGTAATTTCAAAATGGCACTGTATCAAGAGTTGGAAGAATTATTCGCAACTGCCGCCGTGGACGAACTTACAGGCGACATGGATATGTACAGGGCAAAGCTGGATACGCTTGCACAAGTTGCAGAATTGCTGGGCATGGAAACGGAAATAACTACAGTAACACTATCCCTTAGGAGTTAAGATGATGCCCGTTGGGCAAATAAAAAAAGCCCTCTCGCCGGAAAAATTCCAACGAGAGGGCTTCGCTGTTACTGCGGGGCGGGCATACTTGCCGCGATTGCGGGAAGCAACCCTGCGCGGTCGAACATCCGATGTACGACCATGAGAATGCGCATCATGTTTTCGTCTACGTCTAGGTTATCGGGGGTGCGACCGGATAGGACGCGCATATCTACGAGATTTTGCATTCCGGCTTGCGCCCATTCGGGCATTTCTTGAATTGTTCGGTAAACCATTTCAATTACCTCCTTCGCTTTTTGCGGCTGAATGCCAAAGAATTTGAATACCCCGCTTGCCAATGCTTCTGCCATAAGTGGGCGTCTGTCGCGCAGTACGGTGATATCAAGTAGGTTTGGGTTTGCGGTGATGAATGCCAATTCTACAAGCACGGCGGGCATTGCGGAACGCCGTAAAACAGACAGCCCGCCGCTGTGTTGAGATTGCCCGTCAAGCTTAACGCCTCGGTCGCGCAAACCCGTTGCCGCGATAAACGCCGAATGTACGCATTCCGCAAACTTCCTGTCTTGGGGTTTGGTTGCCGCGAAGAAAGTTTCGTACCCGTTGGCGGTGTCCAGCGAAAAGCCGTTGCAGTGAACACTTACATACAAATCCGCGCCCCATGTATTTGCGGCTTGCCATCGTTGCGCGGGGCTGATATCTTCGATGCGGCTGTACATTACTTCAATCCCTGCGCAAACTAGGATTATGCCAAAACGCTTCGATACTTCCAGAACAACGTCCGACTCGCGCATTCCGTTCCCCACCGCGCCGGGGTCGCGCCCGCCGTGTCCGGGGTCGATGAAAACTCTAAATGCTTTCATGGTTACGAATCCCCTTTCATTTTTAGAATGTCAATTGCTTTTTCCAGCACGGGCGGAATTGGCACACCCATAAGCCCCGCATTTTCGATTATGCTTACTGTTTCATTTGCTATGGCCGAAAAAATTACGCCGTAACGCACAATTTCCAGCCCTGCCAAATTGTCAAGCTGGAAGCCAACCGATACCATTAACAACATCATGCATTTCTGGAAAAAGCCTTTTGAACCGCCATATACTGCCCGTTACCAAGCATATCCCACGCAAAAGTGTAACCCGCACTGGGTTCGTCAATGGCGGGCGCGCTCGTTGTGTAACAAAGAAGAAGCGAGTTGGGGTCGCAGACAAATTCCATTTTATCCTCTGCGCCAATTTTTCCGCGATTTACAACCGCTTCCGCAACCACAAATTCATCCACTTTGAAAAGTTGCGCAAGCACATTCGCAGTAACATCCGCAGGGTTTGCTTCGCTGCCTTGGTATTTTATACGCTCCAAAATAGATGGGTTTGTTTGCAAAGCCGCATAAACATTCATTGCCGCCGCCTTTTCCTTCGTAAACACAACGGACTCCACCAAACGCCCAACGCCACCGCGTTCGTGCATTTCACCCGCCGTGCCAAAGTGAAGAACATACTCGTATGCGGCTTTTTCCAAAACTTCAATTTCTATTATATCGTCTTGGAAATCTTCGATAACCTCTCCCGTAACCCGCGTTGCAACATTCGCCCACCCGAACACCAATCGTTTATCATCGTTGGATTTTACAATGGCAAAACACTTCGCGGCTGTCTCGGCTTTCCGTATTTGCTCAAATGTTTTTGCTTCGCCCATAGGCAACGCTCCTTTCACAATTAAAAAACCGCCACATAATCGTGACGGCTATCCGTGTGCTTTTTTAAATTCATTTATAACATCATCGCCCAAGGCTAAGATTTCAAACTCCCAATCGTCGATATATCCGTCCATAAAATCGTCTAAGTCCCCGTTTACGGGTACAAGGCGGCAAAACGCAACCGGATACTTTTTTTCGTTTTTTAAGTAGAACCCCTCAAACCTAAAGTCTAAACTTTGTCCGACAGATACAGCTTTCAATGCTTCATTCACAGTTTGCGGATGTCTTCCTGTTAGCCCTCGAAGAATTATTTTAGCATTGTAACTTGACGGAACAGTCCATCTTTGCCCCCGCAACGCCATATCTTTTAACTGCTCTGTTAATGCCGCCGTAAACGTATCTGCATAAGCAAGGACAAAACCGTTTACAGTCAAAGACAGCTCTCCGTCTTTGCCCGTCATAGTGTATTTTAGCTGAGTCACCCCACCGCCCCCGTTTCTTACGTTCCCGTTGGTTGCAGAACTTGGTTGAAGGTTCGCGCCTTTCCAACGGGCGCGGGTTCGGTTTCGTTCCAAAAGCGGTCAAACAATGCACCAAAACCAGCGCGAGTGGCTTGTAACACATCCGGCGTTCCGCGTTGTTTCGCAAGTTTCATAATTTCACGATGAGAGGTGTCTGTTTCAAACTCCTTGCCAATATCTGCAACACTATTTACAAGCACGGCAAACTCTTCATCTGTGCCAACCGTAAATATATCCCACGCTTCGGCAGGGCTTTGTGCCGCAATCTCTTCCATCGTATCCATTGCCGACCCCAGCCCGCCACCGCCGGGACACGGTCTCTCTTCCATTTCATTATTCCACCAAACAACTTTTGCTATGGCATCTCTAAGACTCATCGCAGTATCCTCCTATGGCTGGTCATAGCTGGGGCTAACTGAACTAATACGTCCATCCGTATAAAGCACGTGTACATTTACCCCTCTATATACAAATTCTTTAGCTCTATCGCTTACCCATGCACCACGATTACTCGTTGCTATACCGGCCGCCATCATATCATGCTCCGTCCATCCTTTCGGAAACCACGTTTGACGTCCGCCACTATGCTTAAATTTTTGCTTGTGATTAGGAATATTACCAAACACAACACCATTTGGGGCAGTTTGCAGTATATTCACTTCGATGCCTCGGCTTCTCAAGCCGACAATAGCATGGTGTCCATGGGCTCCACCGGATAAACGCCCGGTCTTGTTAAACTCTCCTATCGAAGAATGTATCATAGCCGCCCTGTCGGGTATCTCAATCCCGCTCAAGTCGATATCTTTAAGCGGTTTATGGTAATCCTCCGGCGCAAGAAGCCCTGCGTCAAATAATGCCGCCTTGGTTTTTCCGCCGAAGTATTTTATTTTTTGCTCTTCGGTCAAACTTTGCAAAAAGTCCGAAGTAGGTTCATTGCGCATAATATTTCCCTCGCTTGTGGTAACTATACCATCGGCGATTGACAGTTGCAAGTTCGGTGTGATTTCTTCAAAGGCGACTGCGCAACGGCACTGCGGATGCGCAGGGGGTAAAAAACTTCCGTTGCGAAACACGGAATTTAAGTTTACAACCGTTTCATCCAACGGGGCGCATATCGGACACACGCGCTCATCGGCGGCGGTCAGCCACCGCTTTACAACATCACCAAGAAAGCCCTGTTCTTGCGCGGCAATGGTTGCGCCATACGCGCCTTGGTTGTACGCAGTTGCAAGCTCTGTGCGAGCGATGCTCATTGCGCGGTAGCGGTGTTGCCGTGCTGCATAAGTTGCCGCCAATCTGTCGGCACGGGTTTCTGCCGCACGGGGCGACATCCCCGATTCCACCCCCGCAAGCCACATTGTATGCCAATATCTCAAATTTGCTTGCGATTGCCGCGCGGTTAGTCCAATCGTTGGGCGGATAATGCGGGAAAGTCTGTCTGCGGTCATAGCTTCATAGTTTGCCGCTTGCGCAACCATTGCTTGAATTGCGTCCCGTTGCTCATTTGAAAGCAATGTTATTAATTCCGCGCCGCGCTGTTTGATATATTCCTGCGCCGCAATAACACCGGGGTCGTAAAGCAATGCGGGAAACTGCCGCCGCCTTTCCTCTGCGGCGTGAAGCATTAACCGTTCCCACTGCGGCGCAAAATGGCGGTTCACCAGCGCGGCATATTCATTCTGCCACTGCGAAAACAATTCGTTTGACGGTTGCCACGATGCAATCATGCCGCTTATATCGGCATAGCTTATTGCCGCTTGCTGTTCTTCCCAAAATCGCACAAGAAAGTCAACTGCAACAGGTTCTTCCGTGTCCAAAAATGCACGAAGCCGCCGCAGGGTTTCGTCCTTGGGGTCGCTTGCTTTTTTCATCGGGGTATACCAGCCCTTGGGTTTTGAAATCACAAACACAAATTACTCCCCCTTAGGCGGTTCGCTTTCGATTGTCACGGGCGGAGGAACGGTAGCACTTAAACCGCCCGTGCGCGTAAATTCCGCATCCGGGTCGCGGTTTATGTTGCCATAGGATGTGGCAGGGTCGCGCTCAGGCAGTTCTGCAACCATACGAAGATGGTCTTCCAAGTTTTCATCCGGCGTAATCAATCCGCTAAGAACCGTATGTTTCAAAAATTCGCCAAGTACGCCAAGGTCTCGCGTTTCAATTTCGCCGTTAATAAGTTCCGGATACGCGGTTATGCCCTTGAATTTGTCACCATTCATCTGTATAAGGCGCGGTATAGCTTGGCTATTGAAAACCTCGCAGATTATTTTAAGAAACGTCCCCATCGCCACGCCAAAAAGCTGTGTTTTGTCGCTTGAAAGGGCGAAACTTCCCACTTTTTCATGCCCCAACAAGATAAAATCCGCCAAGAATGTCATTGCGATATTGCGGTCATACCGCTGAATAACAGCGTTTGTGTCAATTTGCCGCTTTCCGCCGGATGAAACAAGTTCAAATTTCCATCCGGCAGGTAAAACCAACCCCTCGCTTTCGTCGCGGCGTATTTTTTGCACGACCCTCTCCGCGTAAACAAACTGGTCTGTAGGGTTGCCGTTCTCGTCAAATAATTCCACATCTTCGGGCGGCTGGATAAACGGATACCCCGCAAGGTCGCGTTCGATACCAATGCCCTCTATTTCACGCACACGCCGCTTAAAGTACCAGTCTTGATATGCGTTGCGAAGCAAACTGCGCCCTTCGGGGTTTGCTTTGCGACTACGGGTCTTGAAAAGCAGTGCCTTTTCAATAGGAATTGTCACCCGCTTAAAAAACGGAGGTGCCATTTGCACCATTCCCTGCAAGGTATCGCCATTGTCATAATCCCATTCCCAAAGTGTGTCTTGGCTACGGACAGGAAGTTTACGCCAGCCGATAAGCCCGTCATCGTATTTACTGCGCGTTTCCGGTCTGCCTGTTGCACCCATGCGCCGCTTTTTAAGGACAGGCTAAATCCTGCGTCAAGCACAAACTACGCCTGCATTCACGCCAAAGGCGAGGACGGTGCAGACGGACGGCGCGTATACTCGACAATCGGCATATTGGCGAGTGATTTCAGCAATGGTAAGGGTGAAAATAATATTAAAACAGAGGCAAACATTTCCCCCGCCGAAGCTCGTTATGAAAGGGAGAGCTTTATTTCTCGGCTCTCCCTTTTTTTATTTACGCTTACACACTTAATCTTACTTATTTTTCGCCTTCCCCTGTATTTCAGGGACGGGCTGAACATCGTTTTTCGGGATTTTATTTTTCTTGTTGCCTTCCGTCCCATGCGGTTCAGACGGGCTGGGCCGACGCATTCCTTTTTTAGCCATTTTGTCGCTCCTTAGCGGGCGGGATGCCGTCCGAGTATTTTTGCTTATCATTTCTGTGCTTGGCTTCGCGTTTCTGCTCTTGCACTTCCGGCGGCTCGCCTTTCGTTTTGTCGTTCCGTCGTTGTTGTTTGATGTTGCCTGACATGGTTATCACCTCAACATTAGTGTAACAATTTCGGCAGGGGCTATGCGTGGAAAATAACGCTATTGACTCAACATCAATTGGTCGATGCCAATAAAATATTGCGATTCCCGAATCATATGATGAAGTAATGCTTGCGCCGATTGGCTGGCTCGGATTACATGACTGTTTTGCAGCATTTCCGTCATAAATGCAGAAAAACTCTTGCTTTGTTCAACACACGGATGGATAAAATTTAGCATTTGTGCGTTTAGCCCGTGGCTTGTCATTTCCATTGATCGATTTATGCTTTGAATATACTTCGCGGCTTCAGCGTTCATTGTGTGCAACTCTATGCCGAATTGCTCCAACCGATGAACATATTGAGGCTCCAGCCCTTGTGCAACAACCGGAATTAAACCTGCGTGTTCCGCTTCTTGGTGCTTCCAAAATTCGGCTTCATCAAGCGCACGCAATATGTTTTGTACCCCGTAGTAATATTGCATTCTCATACCCCCTAATCATATGAGCAGTGTATGAAAATAAAATAAATCCTGTGCTTGTCTTGATTTTGCGTTCTTCACCCGCCACAAAACATTTCCTATACATAGTGATACGCGCTAATTTGTCATATTTCGGGCATTTTGATAAAATGTTATCATAATTTAGACGGAGGCGAGCCATGAAAGCATTGAGAATACTATTTATCGTTGCAGGAATACTTGCCTTTCTCGAATTTTTGTTTATCCTACTTACGAGCAACACACATCATGGGCATTATATGCAGGCTATTCTTTCTGCCGCATTGGTGCTGTACGGTGTTTTTTGCAACCGAATCCCGAAAAAAATACATATCGCCCTTTGGACTTTATGCCTGTTTCCCGCCGCGTTTTGCCTATTTTTGATGATTTACGGAAACCGAAGCCATGTAGACTTTAGCGAAAACGCCATGATTGTTTTGGGAGCGGGGCTACAAGGAGATGAGGTCGGCAGACATCTTGCGTTGCGCCTTGATACTGCGGTATCGTATTTGAATCAAAATCCGGACGCAATTGTTGTTGTTAGCGGAGGGCTTGGCGTAGGGCGTAATGTTACGGAGGCCGAAGCTATGTCACGGTATCTTGTGCGACAGGGCATTGCACCCGAACGGATTTTGCAAGAAGGTGCATCAACTTCAACTTACGAAAATCTTACCTTTTCCAATGAAATATTGTTAGACCTGTTTCCGGACGGTTATAGTGCTGTTGTTGTGTCAAACGATTTTCACATTTTCCGCGCAACGCGCCAAGCGCGAAGCATAGGAATAGACGCAACCGCTCTTGGTGCGCCTACTCCGTGGCATACCATTCCTGCGAATTATTTGCGGGAAATGGTTGCTATTATTAACTTTTGGCTGTTTAGCTGATTATTAAGACCGAATTTGCCGTTTTTGTTTTCTTGACCTCTATGGTATTTTATGGTAAAATGCAAGCATATTTTTTTCAGATTGTAAGTAAGTTATCAGATTGCACAGTTGCGAACCATTTGCCTTGTGGCGGAGGTTTTGTGTAGAATTGACGACACGATTTTTTTCGCTGTCAATGTGCCTGTCCGGTAATTTTTTTGTTTTCAAAACAAACCAACACAAACGAGAATGGCACGAAACTCAAATGCGAGTTTCGGCGGTCTCGTTTTTTTGTTGGAAAAAAATTTTAGAGGAGTGATTTGAATGGCATTAACACACGGAAGCTCGGCATTAGCTGTACAAACTCCGCTCATTCCTGTAACCAGTGGTGGATGGTTTGAAAAGAATTTGCGACGTTTCGATGACCGCGGGAAAAAGCGGGACATCAAGCAGCTTGAGCGTCAGTTTGTTCAGCATCATCAGCTCCCCTGGAAACACTTCGGGGTATGGGAATTGACCGCATAATCATGCTTACGGGAGACAGTGAATCTGCCGCGGCAAAAGCCTGTGAGGTTTTGGGAATCGAAGAATATCATTCGCAAGTGCTTCCCGAGGATAGGGCAGAAATTTTGCGCACGCTTCGCGAATACGGTCACACCGTTATAATGGTGGGCGATGGCGTAAAGGATTCTCCCGCGCTTTCTTGTGCCGATGTTTCCGTTGCAATGAAAGACGGCGCGGACATCGCAAAGGAAGTGGCAGACATCACGCTACTTTCCGAAAATTTGGATGGATTGGTCGATTTGCGACATTTAAGCGACAGACTGCTGGCGAGAATACACACGAATTATCGCTGCATTTTGGGATTCAACACACTGCTGTTGTTCCTTGGAATTGGCGGCGCAATAACCCCCGCAACCTCTGCCGTTTTGCATAATTTCTCCACGCTTGCGTTAAGCGGAGCAAGTCTTAGGAGTTACAAAGCCTAATTTCCGGCGTGAATGGCATCAAGTCAAGTATTTGCGTTTGCATATCCACACCGGGAGTGACTTCGATTAGAACGAGCCGTTGGTTTTCGAGTTTGAAAACGCAACGCTCGGTTACATATAAAACATTTTGATTGGTTTCGGAAGCGTATTTTCCGCTGAATGTGATTTGTGATACGTTTTCAACGAACTTATTTGGCTTGCCTTTATCGGTGAATGTTCCGCAGAATACGATATTTTTTGCGTTTTGGGAAATGTTTATGAAACCGCCCGGCCCGTTTAGTTTGTCGCCAAGTTTACTCACGTTTACGTTGCCGAAGCGGTCAACTTGTGCCATTCCGAGGAAGGCGATATCCAACCCCCCGCCATCATAAAGGTCAAACATCGCGCCGTGGTCGATGGTGGCTTGTGCGTTGTAACACGCTCCGAAGTCAAGGCCGGTTGCGGGTGTGCCGCCAAAACTTCCTGTTTCCGTTGTAAGTGTGAAGTCGGCAAAGTTACCTTTCTCCGCAGCGATATTGGCGATACCCAGTGGCATTCCAACGCCCAAATTTACAAGATACCCCGGTTTCAACTCTTTCGCGGCGCGTTCTAAAATAATTCTGCGTTCGTCAAAAGGAAGCGGCACAATTTTTTCTGCGGGAACTTTCAAATTTCCCGCGAAAGCGGGGTTGTATTTTGTTTGTTGCGTTTGCATATGGGTTTGGGCGCAAGATGCGATTACTACATAATCAACCAATGTGCCGGGAACTTTTACGGATTTCGGATGAAGGCTGCCCGCTTTGGCAAGGTATTTTGCCTGTGCAATTACTATACCGCCGCGATTTTTCACCGCGCTTGCAAGGGAAAGCTGTTCCATGAAGGCAATATCCTCGCTCATGGTCAGATTGCCGTTTTCGTCGCAGTGCGTACCGCGCAGGAGTGCAACATCGGGGAGAATATTTTTGTACCGCAGCCATTCCTCGCCGTCAATTTCCATTAGCTCGGCAAGAGGATTAGGCTCTATTCGCGGGTCAACAAAGGTATGCAGCCCAACCTTGGTAATCACGCCGGGTTTTTTGCCGGAAACAGAACGCCACATTTGCGGAAAAACGCCTTGCGGCAAAAAAACGCATTCCGCTTTGTTTTCGGAAACAAGTCGCGCCATGTGAATAGCCGCGCCTGTGTGCGCGCAAATTAAACGGCGCACAAGCCCCTCATGTGCAAGGGCGTTTGTGCCGTTTTTGTTGTCGCCGTGGTCGCCGCAGGTGGAGCTGTGAACCAGGGTCAAATTTTTTGGCGAACCCGTGTGCAAAAAACGCTCGCCAATTGCAAGGGCGATTTCCTGCGGCCATCCGTTTAAGCCCACCGTGGCGGCGGCTATGGTGCTGTTATCTTTAATCAGCGCGGCGGCTTGTTCCGCCGAAATTATCTTGCTCATGCCGTCCCCCTGAAAATCGCTTGTACAAGCGGAGTCATCGCGATAATTGCAAGCAAAGTCATTGCCAAATACATTGCGTTAATTTTCAAACAATCCCGCGCCTTAATGTGTTCGCCGTAATAAAGTGCGGTTGAAGCCGTTGAAGCGGGAATTAAAACCCCCATACACGCCGCAAATGAACCCGTCATAACAAACGCCATAGACATTGGCGAAATTTGCGGAGTGGCAAGAAGCGCGGTTCCCATCACAAAAATCACGGTTGCAACCACGGTGCTTGCAAGAAAATTTGTGAGAATGATTGCGATTAAGCACAGCAAGGCAACAACGCCAATTGTGGGCAGATGTTCCGCGACAGGAGCAAAAATGTTGCCAACCCACGCGATAATTCCCGCGCTTTCCGCGCCAATGGGTGCGCCAACGAAAATTACCACGGCGATAAACAGCAACAGCGCGACAGGAAGTTCCTTCGTAGCGTTTGCGAAATTCAAAACGGGCTTCTCGTCAACCCGTATCAAACACAGCACAACCACCAAAACCGCCGCCCAAGCCGTAACCGAAACATCCATCATAAAATTCGTAACGGCGTTGCCAAGCCCGAAAATATACATTGTTTCGGGAACAACAATTATCGCAAAAAGCATCGCCATTGCCAAAAGTGCGATTTTTCCACGAAGGGAAAGCGGCGTTCGCTTGAAGGAATCAAAATCGAAATTTTGCAGTGCGGAAACATCGGGGTTGTAAAGACGCACGGCAATCATAATTACGCCAAGCATCACTGCCGCGAAGGGAATCCCTGCCATAAGCCACTCGGTGTACGTGATCGTCACGCCAAGGTTTGTGTCTGCGAAACCGATTATGATATTCGGGATGGATTTTGCAATGGGCGATGCAATATGATTCACCGCGTTTCCCCAAACCGTTCCAAGCATCATAATTGTGTACAACGAATCGCCTTTTTTCACGCCGAGGCTTGTACACAGCTTATGAGTTAGCGCGACATACATAATTGCAAGGGCGACATTTTGCATAAACAGCCCGATAACAAGATTAGACGCAAAAAACATGAACAGAAAAAGATATGGCCTCCCCCGTGTAAATTTGCGAGTGATAAACCAATCGCTCATGCTTTTAATCGCGCCTGTTTCCCGAAGGCAGTTATCAAAAAGCATGAACACAAGCACAAGCATAAACGCAGGATGCCCAAGCGACCCCGCCCAAACCTGTGCGGGCGTTCGTATTCCTGTCATGATAAACACAGCCAAAAACGCAATGGAAGCCCAACTTGCAGGCCCAAGCGCAATCCACAAATATAATGTAGGAACAAAAACCGCAAGCACAATAACGCCTTCTTGCGTAAGCCCGTTTTGTGCGGGAAGAAAAAAGCCGATTAAAAGCCCAACAGCAACCGCAATCGCGGCGTGAAACAAATCACGATTTTTCATGGGTTCACCATCAGCATTTCGGCATTGTTGAGAATCCCCGAACTGTACAGGAAAAGTGCGTCCGAGCCGGGTGCAAATTCCGCAAATTGCCTCACCGTTCGCATATCAATGAAGCGAAAGTCAACAAGGGTGGTACGGGAATACGCACTTGCTAAGAGCGGCGCAAGTGGCGACGCAAAGGAATCGCGGAAGATATACAAATGTCTGTCTGTTGCGGCGTTATCATTTTCAATCACCACAAGGGGCTGAATCCCGCGTAGAAAAATATCGTAGGGGTCAATCCCGCGGAACATTTCCAAATCGTAAACAGGGCCGGGCTGCAACTCGCCGGCAATTAAATAATATGCGCGAACGTCGGGGTTATCAAAATATAACATCAATTCGCTTCTCACAGGCAGTGCAAGTTGCCCAACGTACACACCGTAAAAATTCCCTGCTTCTGTCCATTGAGCATTAAGCACAGGAGGAAGTTCAATGTCCATTGCCGCCGCAAGCTCCTGTGCCACAAGTGACAATCCCGATTGCGCCCAGTGCAAATCTGTACGGAAGAATGTGCTTGCGTCAACCGCGCCGCAAAGCGAGATAAATTGCAATCCCTGCGGGTCTAATCTTTCGCGCAGTATATTTTCCGTCAATTCCGCGTCAAAACCGGGGCGCGTTCGTTCTGCAAAAACACTTTTATCGGGAATGAACGCATAAAAAATATTTAGCCCGTCAAGCTCGGCGGCAACAGCCGCGATTTTCTCCGCCGCAAGAGCCACGCTCTCCGGGTTGGTTTGCGCGAAACTGCCTATTCCATGCGTGTCGAAATACACGCCGTCCTTGTCCGTCTGCAAAAACGCACCAAAAACCGTAACCGCCCGTATCGCCCGAAACCCGTCGCGAAATGGAAACGCATCTGCGGCGGCAGGCTCAAACCCCGCCATAAATTCACCCGACAATAAATTTTCCGCGTTAAGCGCGGGCATACGTTCCGGCAAACGCCGTTCGCTGTATAAAATTTGAGGCGGCGACACGAACAAATTAATCACGGAAAGCCCGCCGATAATCACCGCAAACACGATCACAACCGAAAATTTTTCCACAACATCACCTAAAATGTTAAAGTTTTTTGTCGAACTTTTTTTCAAAAAAGTTCGTGGGGTTCGGGGCAACGCCCCGAGAACTTAAAACCTAAAATAAATAAACGGATTAAACGAACCATCCACGATAAACGCAGTAGAAACAATCAGCAAAACGCCAACAGTAAGCGGCTCAAGTACCTTGAAAATTTTTCTGTCGGATAATTTGTCGGCAAAATTTTTGAGAAGCGGTGTGCTTCCGATAATTCCGATTGCAAGCGGCACAAGATAGCTCCGCAAATAATACAGCGATTCCGTTCCGACAAAAGAATCCGCGCCGAATCCGAACAGCCGAGAAAACGTCGCGCCAATATCCGAAAAATCCGTAGCGTTAAACAGCACCGCCGTAAACAAAACCGAAAACAGCACATATGAATGTCCAAAAAATCGCGGCAGCTTAAATCGTGACAAAACGAATTTTTCCAAAAGAATTACCGCCGCAAAATAAAGCCCCCACACGATAAAATTCCAAGACGCACCGTGCCAAAAGCCAATCAAAAACCAAATTATAAGCGTGTTCAGCACAAAGCGAGGGGCTTTTACACGATTCCCGCCAAGGGGAATATACACGTAATCCTTGAACCACGCGCCAAGGGAGATATGCCAACGCTGCCAAAACTCCGCAATACTTTTCGCAATGTAGGGATAATTGAAATTCTCCAAGAACCGAAAACCGAATACGCGCCCAAGCCCGATTGCCATATCGGAATAACCGCTGAAATCGAAGTAAATTTTCAGCGCGAACGCCGTCACATACAGCCACGAAAACAGCACGGTATTTTCGTTTGTTGCTACATAGATGTCCAAAATTTCGCCCATAACATTTGCGATAAGAACCTTTTTTGCCAAGCCGATTACAAACCGACGCAAGCCGATTGAAACGTCCTCAAAACGGTGTTCGCGCTTTGTGATGGATAACTCAACATCGGCGTATCGGATAATCGGGCCGGCAACAAGCTGTGGAAACATGGCAACAAAAGTCGCGAAGTCAAGCAAATTACGGTTGACTTGAATCCTTCCTCGGTACAAATCAATGGTGTAGCTTAGAATTTGAAACGTGTAGAAGCTAATGCCAATCGGTAAAATAAGCCGAACCAAGCTAAATTCCGCGCCAAATAAATTGTTCGCATTGATGATAAAGAAGTCGAGATACTTGAAAATTGCCAAAACGCCCAAGTCAATGCTTATTGAAATGATAAAGAAAACCCGCGATAAAGTTTGCCCGCGATATTTATCTATGAGCAACGCCAACGCCCAAGAGGAAACGCATTGAGCAATCATTACCAAAACAAAAATCGGCTCGCCCCATGCGTAAAACACAAGGCTTAACACCAGCAAAACTATATTGCGAAGCCGCACCGAACCGCCCGGCATAGGCGTGATGAAATAGAGAATCAGCGCGACGGGCAAAAAATAGTACAGGAAAGTTATGCTCGAAAATATCATCTGCCCACCGCAACAGGGTAAGCGTCCCTGTCCCAGCGATGCCCGCGTGAATCCCAAAGATAATCACAGCTTAAATTTACGTGGCGATGATTTACGCTTTCCGGCACATGGTCGGGGCCTACGCCGAGGGGATTGTGCAACGTGGTTTCAAGTGTTACGTCCACCGCAGACCAAATTCCGTCGATGTAAACCAAGTTCCAAACGTGCCTACCCTCGGTAAAATCGTAGCCGTGTACGGTTATGCACTCGATGCCCAAGAAATCCATGAAAAGCTGAAAAGTTTCCGCAAACCCAAAGCAAATAGCCAATTGATAAAAAATCAAGCCGTAAGGATTTTCGTTGTGGGGGTTGGGGCTTGCGTCGGGCGCGTTACTTAGAAATTCGGGGTCGTAAACGGAATGAATTACTATCCAACGCAGAATTGCTAATTTCTGTTCAAGCTCGGTCATGTCGGGGGAAATAAGCAGGTCGATAATGTTTAGATATTCGTAGAAAATTCGGCGGTTCATGGGGGAAAGCTCGGAGGTGTCGCCGACTTCAAGTGCGCGTAAAATAGCTGCACGGTTGTATCTGTCGGGCGGGGACGGGGGAGCTTCAGGGGTTTCTTCGTATGGTTCGGATTCTGTTTCTTCATATGAGTAAGGCTCTTCATTTGCGGGAAGAGTGTCCGGTTCGTCTGCATACGGTATATGCGGAGTTTCTTCATATATATGGGGTTCTTCACGGGGCGGGGTTTCTACGGGGGTTTCTTCATGTGCGGGGATTTCTTCCACCGGTTCGGCGCGACTCACGGGGCTATCCGAAAACATGGACGAAAATGTTGCTTCCGCGCCTTGCGGGTCTTCGGTAATTAGCAGTGCCACATGATTTCCGCTTGCAATGGCTATGCTGTTTCCCAAAATTCCTGCCTGCACGGGTGCGTATGACGCAAAAATAATTCTGCGGCGGTTTGCGTATTCCGCAAGCAAATTTCTCACTGTTGGCGCGTCATTTTCGTCGGCAAGTAGTAAAATCGCAATTTCGTCTACGATTACGCCACCTGCGTAAAAAATTACTCCGTCCAAAATTTCGATTTCCGTAGTGTCAATTTGATACCGCTCGGTGAGATAGTCCCAAAAAAATTCGCCGTCGGGGGTGAGTGAATTTAGACGCGAGATATCCGTTTGTGCGGCAATAATTTGTTCCGCAATTTCGTAAGAGGTGTACGCCGTATACAGCGCACCCGTCATGCTTGCTTGACCTGTGGTACACGCCGTAAAAAGCAATATCACCGCGAACAAGACCCCTGTAAATTTCGACTTCATTTTTCCCGAACCCCTCTTCAAAAAATATGTATGGCGGCAAGAAGAACCGCCGTTTATTATGCGTTTATGGTTATGGCTTGTGTTGCCGGATTCCAGTCCACGCCCGCGCCGAAAAATTCACTTACGAAGCGGAGCGGAACCATTGTGCGCCCACCGTAAAGCATGGCGGCAACATCCATTCCGGGCAATGTTTCACCGATTCTAAACGAAACATCATCGCCGTTATGGGCAATAGTTACCGTTTGCGTGGTGGGTTCCCAATCTATTTCCGAGCCGAAGCTGTCGGAGAAGAAGCGTACGGGAACCATTGTTCTGCCGCCGTAAAGCATTGGTGCAACGGCCATTTCGCCCGTTACTCCGTTGTTTGTATACACAAGTGAGCCAACCGTAAGCCTAATGCGTATATCTGCGGCGGGAACTTCAATTACGGGTGCTTCGATTACAGGTGCTTCAACGGCAGAATCCACCACGGGTTCTTCCTGTGGTTCAATTTCTTCAACTTCTTGCGCTGCGGGAATTGGCATGGGTGCATCTGCAACCGCAAACATAACGGTGTATTCCGCATCCAAGGCAGTTACCTCGAAAGTGAGAACAAGCTCGTATGATTCGGGCAACATTGTTTCCGTCGTGCCACCCAAATGTGCCACACCCACACGAAGATTTGCAACTTCTGCGGCAGTAAAGCCACGCCCCGATAAATCCACCGACATTTCAATTGCGCCGATAGCGTCCGTAAATTCCTCGCCGTCTACCGAAACAAGCACCATAAGAGGGCGGTTGAACACGCCGTTTGCCAATGCAGCCGTGTCGTCGTCACCCGTAACTATGCGAATTTCAATTTCATCTTCAATGTTCAGCCGTGCAAGATTGGAAAACACTACGCTAACCGCGCCGCCCTGTACCGTAAGAGATTCCTCGGCTTCAATAAGCGTATCCACTGTGTCACCGCTTAAACGTAGCGTGCTAACCGCACGGGAAAGCACAAACCCGACCTCGCGCTCTGCATCTAAAAGCTGCTCCACAATGATTGCATTTGTTTCAGCCAATGCCGCCGCAGGAATATTGCCTTCGATACGGGCAATGTCTGTAGGGCGAACAGGCCTTGCCGCACCCCAAAAAGCATCACCACTACCATCACCGGGTTCGGGAGCGGGAAGTGAAGGCCCGGGCGCAGGAAGCGAAGGCGCACCGCCACCGGGAGCCCCACCATCTTTTCCGCCGCCGCCATCTTTACCTTCACCGTCACCTGCACCGGCGAACGCAGACGAAGCCCCGAAAACGATTATCAAAAGTGCAATAAGCCCGATAACCGCAAACCTAAAAAAGCCTTTCTTAGTTGCTTGCATGATAAAATATCCTCCTTTTTCGCTCATTCACTCGCCGTTCAAATATGTAGAACAGTAATGAACGGGTCGAGTTATGAATAACTAACTCGCTTCGTGCTTGTTATACCACACTAACTTTTGCCGTGTCAATAGATTGAATGAAATTGTGTGAAATTTATGTGAAATTTATTGTTGACAATTTTATGAATTTAATGTTAGCATGGTCTAACTTAGGTTTGGCTAACCATACAAGAGGGGGTGCGCACCGCAAAAAACCAGCTACAAAAAAATTTAGAAAGGTCAGGTAATTGTACATGATTAAAACAGTATTCAGGGTTAGAGGGAGAGTTACTGCCTTCTTGCTTGCTCTGGCAGTCGTATTTTCAAACGTATCGTTTGTTTATGCCGCCCCGCTTGAGCCGAATGAAGAGGTCGTTGTTGTGGAATATACCCCCAATGATGACTACGGTGTTGACGAAAATCTCAATGCTGAAGAAAACGACAATGACGGCGAAGCCAACTACGCTGATGATGAAGCGGACGAAGATTGCGAAGCCGGACATGAATACCCCGAAGAAGACGAAGCAAACGACGACGAAGCAGATTACGAAGCAGCCTACGAAGATGAATACGACGATGAAGATTACTTATTAGTTCCTATGTCAGCTTCGACTTTGACCGACGGCACATTCACGGTAGAAACACCCGGTTACTTCCACCGCAACCCGTTCCCCAAACAAGGCGGAGATTTCCTTGTGTTGAACGTTACAGTTGCAAGCGGTGCAATCAGCGCGATTTCGGTAGTTTCTCACCGCGAAAGAGAAGTTCCAATGGGGCCTACCCTTGGCGTAACAAGACAGGGTTCTCCGTGGAACGAGGTATCTTTGCCCGCAAATAACCCTTGGTGGAACACGTTTGTTGGCATGAGCACAATTGAGGCGGTAATGGCTGTACCCGTTCTTTACGGTTATTTTGGCGGAACGGCGGCTGACCCTACGCAAGCTCTTAACCATTCCTCTGTTGCGATTAGAGATGCAATTGTTATCGCATTGCAAATGTCGGCAAGCACCTATGTACCGCGTGTATCTTTTGCCGAGGGTGACGGAACTGCACAATCGCCCTTTATTATTAGAACCGCTGCCGATATGCAAATGATTGCATATTTGGTAAACAACGAGGACGTTGTACTTGCGTCTGCGTACAATGCGGCACATTACAGACTTGGCGCAAACATTGACCTTGGCGGCATTAACTGGGTTCCCATAGGACACGGCACAGGAAATAACCGTTTCTTCGGAACTTTTGACGGCGCAGGGCATACCATTTCAAACCTTACAATCCATATCAACGACACCGAAATCCGCACAGGCGGCTTTATCGGAATTGGTTTGTTCGGCGTGTTTGGCATGAACGCACGTTTTACAAACCTTGGACTTGTTAATGTAGACATTAACGCAAATTTGCGATTCCAAGGTGCAGGCCATAACGCCGCAATTGGCGCGGGCGCACTTTTGGGAAGCAGTCTTAACGGCGGTGTTGCGCCGCATTATGTACTTGTGGACAATGTGTTTGTTGACGGCGGAAGGGTTCGTGTTACCAACACAATAGACCCCGACGCTCCCGGCGCAGGTAATGCAAATATTATGATTGGCGGCCTTGTTGGATGTATTGCGGGGATTCGCTCTTCGGTTACAAACAGCTGGGCAGATGTAACAGTTTACGGCAGAGGCGAATATACAGCTGTAATCGCGGGCGGTCTTATCGGCGTTAGCGGTCATGCAGGTTCGCACAACCGTTCCGAAATGCTTTTCTTCGGCGCAAACCTTGCTTCCTTCGGTGATGTGTACTCCTATGGTGGTGCGCAAGGTAAAGCCGGTGCGTTGGGCGTTGCCGGCGGTCTTATTGCAACCCTCAACGGCGTAGTTTACAACTCTTTTGCTACAGGAAATGTAACAGGCAACGGACAACAAGTAGGCTTGATTGCAGGACGCATGAACAGAGGTATTGCCTACAACGTATTCTACAACCAAAACGCAACCGTGAGCCGCCGCCGCTTGTTGATTTACCCCGACCCGAACGCGGGAACATGGGTAGCCGACAACAACCCCACAGCAAACAGGGGCGTTGCGTGGCTAATTAACGTAAACCTTCCCGCTTATGCGGGTGCGGCAAACAGCCCACGCCCCGGCGGAATCATGCACAATGTAGCAGCAAGACCCGCCACGCAAATGGCAACGGATGCTTTTGTGCAAGAACTTAACGCAAATATGTCACAATCTGCACTTAACGCACTTAACACGTTTTTACTTTCGTCAACAGTTTTAGCACCAAGCCCCACAGGTATTCTTATTGAAGTTTCACAAGATGCCGTTGCGGGTTACACTGCAAGATTTAGTAACAACTGGCAACCGTGGTCACGGGATTTGCTTTTGGGCAGAACAGTGGATTTGAACAACGCCACTTTCCGTGTGCAAGCACCCGGTTACTTCCATCGTAATCCGTTCCCCAAGCAAGCGCCCGATTTCCTTGTGCTTGATGTAACAATCACCGATGGCGCAATTAGTGCGATAACCGTGGTTTCTCACAACGAAAGAACGCAACCGCTTGGGCCTACTCTTGGCGTTGAAAGAACCGGCTCTCCGTGGCTTTATGTATCACAGCCCGCCAATAATCCTTGGTGGAACAACTTTATTGGTTTGCGTACCATTGCCGCAGTGCAAGGCGTACCAAACGTACCCGGCGCAGAATACACTTCACAAGCGTTCAAAGAAGCCATTATTATTGCGCTGCAACAATCGGCAAGCACCTATGTACCGCGTGTATCTTTTACCGAAGGTGAAGGAACGGCGGCTTCTCCCTTTATCATCAGAACCGCGGCAGATATGCAAATGATTGCGTACTTGGTAAACAACGAGGACGTTGTACTTGCGTCGGCATACAATGCGGCACACTACAGACTTGGCGCGGACATTGACCTTGCGGGCATAAATTGGGTTCCAATCGGCCACGGCATAGGCAATAACCGTTTCTTCGGAACTTTTGACGGCGCAGGCCATACCATTTCCAACCTCACAATTCACATTGACCACACGGAAGTTCAAACGGGCGGATTTATCGGAATCGGCTTGTTCGGCATTTTCGGCATGAATGCGACGTTCAGAAATCTTGGGCTTGTAAATGTAGACATCGACGCAAATTTGCGCTTCCAACAAGCGGGGCATAACGCCGCAATAGGCGTTGGCGCGCTGTTGGGAAGCAGTACAAACGGCGGTCATGCACCACACAACGTAATTGTGGACAACGTGTTTGTGGACGGCGGAACAGTTCGCGCTGTAAACACAATCGACCCCACAGGCCCCGGTAGTCCTGCCAACAATAACGCAAGCATTATGATTGGCGGACTTATCGGCTGTATCGCAGGTCAGCGTTCAACCGTAACCAACAGTTGGGCAGATGTTACCGTTTACGGCAGAGGCATTCACACCGCAGTTATCGCGGGCGGGCTTATCGGCGTTAGCGGTCATGCGGGTTCACACAATACTTCCGCAATGATGTTCTTTGGTGCGAATCTTGCTTCCTTCGGTGATGTATATTCTCACGGCGGACTTTACGGCAAAGCAGGTGCGCACGGCGTTGCAGGCGGTCTTGTAGCAACATTGAACGGCGTACTTTACAATGCCTTTTCCACGGGAAATGTAACGGGTAACGGACAACAAGTGGGCTTAGTTGCAGGACGTATGAACAGAGGTATTGCGTACAATGTTTTCTACAACCAAAATGCAAGCCTTAGCCGTCGTACTGTGTTGACTGCCCCCAATCCCGAAATTCCGGGCAGCACATGGACATGGGAAAACGACCCCAACCCCACCGTAAACAGAGGTGTTGCGTGGTTCATCAATGCAAACGTGGGTGCGGCATTCGCGGGAGATTATCCCACAGCCCGCCCCGGCGGAATTATGCACAATGTAACGGCTCGCCCTGCCACGCAAATGGCAACCGACGCTTTTGTACAAAAACTTAACACAAATATGTCACAATCAGCGTTGAACGCATTACAAAATTTCTTGGTATCTCCGGCAGTTCTTACAACAGCCGCCACGCCAAACCCTACCGGAATTATGGTTGAAATGGCGTCTGATGCCGTGGCAGTTATTGCGGCAAGGGCAAATAATAATATTTGGGCAGAATGGTTTTTGCTGGACGGCAGGGTAACTCTCACACCTCCCGATGTTGTATACACGCCGTATCAGCCGGGACAACCCGGACAACCCGGGCAGCCCGGAGGACCGGGCGACGGAGGCGGAAAAGACGGCGGCACCACGCCCACACCTCCCTCCGGCGGTGGCGGCGGCGGCGCACAAGCACCTACAGCACCTCCCGAACCGCGCACCCTGGCTCAAAACAGCGCGACAATTCGAGGGCAAATTAACCGCAACGCACAAACAGCTTCAATCACCATACCAAGCCGAATTGACGTTGCAATTTTGGAAGGCACAATCCTTGCGGCACTGGCAGAAGCAGAAATGCCTTTGGAAATAAGGAGAAATGAAGCTCGCGTTGTACTTCCTGTTTCCTTGCTTGCAGACCTTGCCGGCAGAGGCGAAACCATCCGCGTAACCATCGCAAGAGAACACAGAAATGTGGAAAAC
This sequence comes from Defluviitaleaceae bacterium, assembly GCA_009788055.1. GTDB lineage: Bacteria > Bacillota > Clostridia > Lachnospirales > WQUN01 > WQVC01. The sequence goes on from WQSG01000016.1 coordinate 29,067, forward strand.
GGATTTGCCACGGTTCAAGTAACCATCGTAGCCGACGGCGTTCAAATTGCCACACTTGCCGCGCCCATTCGCGTAGTGGCGAATTTGACGGGAATAAGCATCAATGTGCCGGAAGGCTACGAAATCGTGGCGGTGCGCAACCCCGAAATTAGAGGTGTTCACAACCCATATGCAAGAACCTTCACATTCTACACCACGCAAACAGGCACATTCACACTAACCACCGCACCGCAAGCACCTGAAGTACCCGCGCCGCAACCGGCTGTGCAACCGCTTATGCAGCCTGCCGCACAAGCCACGCAAATGCGTTTCTCTGTCGGCTCGGATATGTTCACTCTTGGCGGCGTAACCCTGCAAGCCGAAGCACCAATCTTTATTGACGCGGAACACGGGCGTACAATGGTTCCCCTTCGTGTAATTGCCGAATCCTTCGGCGCACAAGTTGACTGGAATCCTGCAACCCGTATCGTTTCCATCGTAGGCGCAGGTGTAAACCTTCAGCTTCCCCTTGATACACCGCTCTCCGGCGGAATGGGAATGCCACGCATCGTAAACGACCGCACATTCGTGCCAATTAACTATGTGGCAACAATGTTCGGCGCAGATGTAGACTGGAATGATGTCTCACGCGCAGTTTATGTAGCACTGTAAGAAATTTTTTCAAACGAAAAGAGAGGGAATTATGCGAACACATACGCATGATTTCCCTCTCTTTTCCAAATTTATGAAAATTACGGGTTAATCGGATTCCTTGCCGGAGTGCTGTTCCGAAAGGAGAACAGCACCCCACTTTTCCTTTCGATATGCGGAGGGATACTATCGCATAGGTTGTAAAGATTCTGCAATTCTTAACGCATATTCTCGGTCAATGGTTACTTCCGGGAAGCCACAGTCCAAGTCCCTATCCCTATTAACTATGCGCGGCGGGGAAAGTGTAATAAGGAAACCGTCTTGAACCCAATGTAAATTATCGTTCCATATCGCGTCGTGACCGTTTACCGAAAACTCGACAACTTCCCTGTCTGTGTCAAAGTATACGCCACTGTCGCCTATATATGTTTGCCAAAGAATAAAGTTCGATACCGTACCCCTGTACCAGTTAAGGGTATCATGGAACGGAATCACAAGCGTATCCGGCTGTCCGTTAGCGTGAGAAAGTACAGTTATACGGCGTGATATTTCACCGTACCGAAAATAGGTCGGAAGTAGAAATGGGCCAAAAGTCTCCCTTGCAGCTTCCAACGAATCGAATACCGCATATCCCGCATATTCAGTATTCCCGTCGCTGTGTGTTACGCCATCTATGCGGAATACTACTATGCCGTCACCGGATTCCGACATGGAAAAGAGCGCGGGTTCTATTAGAGGCAGTTGACCCGGCTCGTATTGGGTTACAGTCATGTTCCCCGCGTTTATTCTTCTTACGAATTCCGGTAGATAGGCGGCAAATGCCGTGGTTATAGTCAGTGCGATAATAATTGCCGCTACCAAAAGCGGGCGTGCCGTAATGCGCCGCAAAGCGGATGCCGTAGGTGGTTCCGGTGCTGTGTGTGCCGCGCTTGCCAATATCTTCTCTCGTAATCCGGAGCTTGGTATTTCCCGCATACTGTTTTGTAGGTCTTGGATTATTGAATCATAATGCTTCATTGGTTTGCACCTCCTTGTCAGGTTTGAAATATTTTATCAATTGTTGCTTTGCTTTTCTGCATCGCCATTTAACTGTTACCACCGATACGCTCATCATTTTGGCGACTTCTTTTTGCGTAAATCCGCAGATATGGTGCAGATATACCGTTTCCCGTTGGTTCGCAGGCAATATCGAAAGTGCATCAGGTAACATATTAAACGGAGTTAGGTCAATGCCTGCTTCATGTACCTCATCCAATGGTGTGCTTATATAACTGTCTCGTTTTAATCGGTTATATGCAAGGTTACGAGTAACAACCATGATATAGGCAATGGGATTATCCATCGTTGCAAGTCGCGGTGCAAGGCTGATAATGCGTATAAAAACGTCATGTGTAATGTCCTCAGATATTTCCCTGCGTTTTGTTATCGTTCGCGCATAGTTGAATTAGTTTTGGAATTTTCCGAAACCAAAGTTGAATTACAATAGAGTTTGCGATATAATCTTCCCGAGGTGTTAGGCTATGAAATTACACATTTCCAAAACTGCATTTGCATTTTTGTTTGTGCTTTTCTTCACCATGCCTTTTTTATCGTCTGTTGCTCCTGTTAATGCAATGGCTACCCACACGCACATATGCCACGATGAAAAACATGATGATGATTGTGGCGGCACGGCAGAGTGTTGCAGAATTTGTCAAAGTATATACAGGATAAAAAATCAACCTTCGTACTGCCTTACTTCAAGCAAACTTCTTTCAACACCCGTGCCTGCGTGGTTTGCTTTGTGCGTAAATTTTGAGGGCCAACACATAACATACATAGACCCTGTTTCCTTAAAAGTGCGCCTTAATAATTGAGGCGGAAGTTTGAATTTTCAAGCATCCGAACTTCAATTAAAAGGAGAGATTCAAAATGAAAAATTTTGTTTTATTTGTTGTACTCGCCGTTTTGGCGGGTCTTGTTTTGGTAGGCTGCGGCAGAAGCGGTAGCGGTGAAACTGTTGCTGATGACCTTGATGTTGCAGATATTGGCAGTATAGTTACGGATACCGCCCCTGTAGATATTCAGGAGCCAATAGTTGAAATTGTGACGGTTTACGAAAATATAAATTGGATTAGCCCGATGATTTCAATTGAAAAGGATACCAACGTCCTCCCGCTGTGGAGCGGCACTTACAATTTGCACCGCAACGAAACAATGGAGTACGCGTTCCGAGACGGCGATGATTTTATGGATATTGCCATTACATCCGACGCGCTTATTGCAGGGGGAGCTGTTCCGGCTACGTTGCGCGTTGCCTATGGCGGCGACGGGCAGCATTTGGTGCGCCTTGTGGCATTTGCCTACAGCTTCTTTGACCACGGCCGCCCCACAAGAATAAATGCTCACACCGCAGACCCAAACCCGCAACAAATTTTGGTTTTATGGCAGAATCCCGAAAACGGGCATTGGTTCAGCATGATTCAAAATGGTATCGGGCGTGAAGCCGTAACTTTGGGACAAAACCACGATAACCTCGTAAGTTTACGAAACGATAATGAGGTGTATACCTTTTTGCTAAACAGTGAAACGGTAGAAATTCTGTCCGAAATTACGGTTTACATTGTTGCCACCGCTGCCCCCACCCGCGAAGACGACTATGACAGAAGCGGCTACTCAATTCTTTTCACCTTAGAACTGCCCGACCTTGATAACCACTTCCACAGTTGGGAAATTTTAGCGGCTTGCGGAACGATGTTTTTGGTGGAAGGTGAATAATCATGGTCAAATATGCGGCGTTTTTGGTAATTTGTTTTTTGCTTGTCGGTTGTAATTCAGCCGATTCAACCGGGACTGATGGAAACATCAGTCCTGGTGATTCGGATATAATTCTTGCGGATAACATTGTAACAACTATTTTCCCGTTGTATGACTGGACAAGAGTAATTTTAGGCAGCAATCCGGGGAGAATTGGTGTGAGGTATTTATTGGAAAGCGGCGTTGACCTGCATTTTTACACGCCGTCAATCCAAGATATTGCGGCAATAAGCGCGTCCGATTTATTTTTGTGGGTTGGCGGCAAATCCGATGATTGGGTTCTTAACGCAATGGCAAACCCCGCTAACGAAAACCGCCGAAACATTCCTGTAATGCGGATGCTTACCATACATGAAACGCTGTCGTTTCCGGTTGACGGCGTGATTGGCGAGGTAGGAGGCGAAGATTGTTGCGGCGGCGAGTTTCACGATGAACACGTTTGGCTCTCGCTACCGTTTGCAATACGTTTTGTGGAGCGTATCGCAGATGAAATAGCTCGCCTCGACCCTGAAAATGCCGATTACTACACGGCTAACGCCGCCGCATATATCAAGGAATTGTACGAACTTCACAGCGAATTTATCGAAATGGTTGAAAATTCATCACGGGACACGATTCTTGTAATTGACAGATTTCCGTTTTTGTATTTAACCGTTGATTACGGATTAAACTTTTTTTCTGCGTTTGACGGTTGTTTCGCCGCAACCGAAATCAGCTTCCAACGGCAAGCCGAACTTGCAAATGCCCTTAACGAGCTTGAACTTGATGTGATTATAATTATTGATAATCACTCTGTTGCAGAGTCTGTTGCAAGGGCGGCAGGGCGCGATATTGAGATAATGCCCTTGCAGGATTTTCAAACCGTCAGCACTTATCACATCGAGCAAGGGCTAACGTATCTTGGCGGAATGAGGCAAAACCTTGAAGCTCTGCGGGTGGCACTTCGATGAGCAGCCCATTGTTGGAAGTAACCGACCTTTGCATCGGTTATGACGGAAAATCCATAGTGGATGACATTTGTTTTTGTGTAGCAAGCGGCTCTTATCTGTGCATTATCGGCGAAAACGGTGCAGGCAAGAGTACGCTTCTTAAAACAATATCGGGGCTTCAAAAGCCAATTTACGGCACGGTGAAATTTAGCGTTCACAGGCGAGAAATAGGATACTTGCCGCAACAGGCTGTAATTCGGCACGATTTTCCGACTTCGGCAAAAGAAATAATTTCATCCGGCGCGTTAAGCAAAAGCGAATGGTACAGACCGTTTTGTTCCAAGCAAGAAAAAGAACGGATTGCTTGGGCATCGGAAAAAACGGGCGTTGACGGTTTTCTTGGGCAATGCTTCCGCGAGTTATCCGGCGGGCAACAACAGCGGGTTTTACTGGCGCGCGCGCTTGTTACCGCAAAAAACGCCGTGATTTTGGACGAACCAACGGCGGGGCTTGACCCGGAAGCCACAAAGGAATTTTACGAACTTTTGCTAAAACTGAATCGTGACGAAAAAATCACAATAATAATGGTGACGCACGATATTGAGGGTGCTGAAAAACACGCAACACACGTACTGGAGTTGCGAAAACAAAATGCAGAAGACGACTTCTTTTTTGGCACGGTAAATGAGTATGCCGAAAGGGGGCGTTCGCTGTGAGTGTAGCGGAACTATTGCGCTTTCCCTTTACGCAGTACGCTTTGGCGGCATCGGTTTTGATGGCGATATGCGCGGCGTTAATCGGTGTTCCACTCGTTTTGAAGCGTTATTCCTTTATGGGTTTTGGGCTTTCAAATGTTGCGTTTATGGGCATGGCGTTTGCCCTTGTTATTGATATGGAAAATTCTATGGCGTTGGTAATGCCTCTTACCGTTGTGGCAACGGTTTTGCTAATCGGGCTTGGCAACCGTTTCAAACAAGTAAGCGGCGATGCTTCTCTTGCAATGCTTACGGTTGGCTCCCTTGCAATAGGGCATTTTGTCATAAACACATTTTCCATTCGCGGCGGAAACATAGACCGCGCCGTTAGTGAAACCCTCTTTGGCGGTACTCGACTTGTTACGCTTAACGCCCGCCCGCAGGAGGTATGGTTGGCTCTTGTAATTACCGTGTTGGTGGTTATTTTCTATCTGTTTTTCTACCGCCGAATTTATGCGGTAACTTTCGACACGGAATTTATGCAGGCAACCGGCCAGCATCCAATCGTGTATGAGCTTATGCTGTCGGTAATCACGGGCGTTGTCATTGCAATGTCCATGAGTTTGCTGGGTTCTTTGCTTACTGCGTCGCTTATTATTTTCCCGGCACTTTCGGCAATGCGGCTCTCCAAGACCTACAAGGGAGTGCTGTTTTGCGCGGTTATTATCGCCGCAGTTTGTTCGCCTGTCGGAATTTTCACCGCGCTTTTGTTTGAACTTCCGCCGACAACAACGATTATTATGGTAAACATTGCGGCATTTGTTCTTTTGACGGCTTTAAGTGCATTACGAAAACTGCTTGCATAAAAGGAGATATTTCTGAAATGAACGCAAAAAAACAGCGGCGCGAGGCCGCTCAAAAAAAAGCTAAGAAAAGAAAAATAACCATAGTGGCTGTGTGTGCCGCACTTTTTGTGATGTGCATTGCAGCCGCTGTAATTTATGCGGTTACGCGCCCGGACTCGCGTGTTTTTGCGGTTGCAGGAGGCCAGTCGGTTACGTTGTATGAAAACGGTCGTTTTGTTGCCCGTCTTTTTCATAACATGGACATTTCCGGCAGTTTTATTGAGGATGGCAATTCAATTTCATTTGCCCATGACGGCATGACATCAGAAACCGAAATTGAAAACGATGTTCTGATATTGCCTGTTTTGTGGCGTGCAACGTGCAGGGTACACAGCCATGAAATAGAGTTTCCGCTCGTAAATTAAGGCGCGTCATAACACAAGCAAACAGGCTTGCCGTTTTCGTGGGTGATGTAAAAGTCGTGGTCGAATACGGGGTTTAGGACATCAGGCGTGATTATTTCCGTCGGACTGCCTTCGGCGTGAATTTCACCGTCCTTCATTGCCACGATATGCCCTGCGTATGCAGCGGCAAAGTTAATATCGTGCAGTACGACAATGACGGTTTTGCCCAATTCTGCCACAAGGCGTTGTACAATTTTCATCATGTCAACGGAAAAACGAACATCAAGGTTGTTCAGCGGTTCGTCAAGGAAGATGTACGGCGTGTCCTGCGCAAGAATCATTGCAATAAATGCGCGTTGACGTTGCCCACCGGAGATTTCGCTAAGGAAGCTGTCGCGCAAATCGGTTAATTCCATGTATTCAAGCGCATCGTTTACGGCTTTTTTGCAAGCATCCGTAAGCCGCCCGCCCGAATGCGGAAAGCGTCCGTACTCGATTAAATCGTTCACGGTTATTTTTATGGAAATGTGATGCGTTTGCCGAAGAAATGCGATTTTTTTCGCAATTTCCTTGGTTTTTATTTTCGTTACATCTGTACCGTCCAGCAAAACATTGCCGCTTACGGGCTTGATATTGTTTGCCATAACCCCAAGCAAAGTAGATTTGCCCGCGCCGTTCGCGCCCACAAGTGCGGTTATCAACTTATCGCGAATTTGCAAATTTACATTTTTGAGTATTAAGTTGCTACCATCGCGGTGGTAGGATTGATTTATTCCCTTAACTTCTATCATGGTTTCGCCGCCAAAAAGTTGTCAATAAAACGGTTTATATCAGCAATTTTTCTACGGGAAGCACCAAAACCGCCAACCACCGTATACCAATCCGGCATGGGTAAACCGCTGTAAATATGCCCGTTTATGAAAGCATTTGTACGCTGTACAATGGCATCATTCATAAAATTATCCGTTGCCGCACCAAGCCCTGTTGCGGGGTTTGTGCGGTCAAGCAGGAAAATTATATCCGGGTTATGCTCAAGCAAAAATTCCGATTGAATTTGAAAGCCGTGCTGGTCTATCCACATATCCAAGTCCATATCAAGGGGCGTGAATCCAAATTCGTCATACATAAAACCAAAGCGACTGTTGGCAAGAAAAATGTTCATTGTCGCGGGGTCAAGCATCATTATGAAAACCATATCCATGTCTATGTTCGTTGTTACTTCGCGGATTGCCGCCATTTCCGCTTCAATATCTTCAATTTGAGCAAAAAGCGCGGGCCCGATTGCGGGGAAAATTTGCGCAAGCGAAAACGCATTTGCGCGCATATCGCGAATTAGGTCGGAATTTCTTGCGTCAATTGTAAGCCACATAAACGCCGTTTCGTCATAGCGGCCGATTGTGCCATCGCGGGCGGCTTCAAATTCTTCTTGGGAAAGGCGGTCGCCGTGAGCCGTTGCACCAAAGGAGCGCACACCAAGAATAACAAGCTCCGGCCGAACCAAATCAAGAATGTCCCAGTCTACATAAAACAGCGTCCCGCCCGTAACCACGTTTATGCCTGTGCCTTGCCAACCGTCATAAAACCATGAAAGCCCCGGTGGAAGCGTATCCATTGTCGGCACGATAAGGGTTTCAATGCCCGTGTTTTCAAATCCGATTGTGTACAGCATATCCAAAATGCCAAAGTCAAAAATTGCAACGGAAGTTGGGTTTTGTCGCACACGCACTTCATTGCGATAAAAGTCCACCACGGTTACAAAGCCGTCGTCATCGACTTCAAGCATTGCCACAGGGTCGGTATCTAATGTAGACACCGGCGGCGTTTGAATAACACCCACCGTTTCATCCCCGCAAGCCGCAAACATCAGCAACATCACACCAAGCAATATCAATTTTTTCATTTCAATTCCTCCTAGTTAAAATACAAGCATACGCGCTTACCATCGCGTTCTACTATGTTAAATTCATGCCCGAAAACGGGATTAAGAATTTCAGAGTTTACAATTTCTGCGGGACTGCCCTCTTTGTGAATTTTGCCGTCTTTCATTGCAATGATATGGTCTGCGTAGGCAGAGGCAAAATTTATATCGTGAAGCACCACCACGATTGTTTTTCCCAAATCCGTAACGAGTTTTTTTACAATTTTCATCATTTCTACGGAGTATTTCATGTCGAGATTGTTTAGCGGCTCGTCAAGGAAAATGTACGGCGTATCTTGCGCCAAAATCATTGCGATAAATGCCCGTTGCCGTTGCCCCCCGGAAATTTCGTCAATGTATTTGTGGGCGATGTACTTCAAATCCATATATTCTAATGCGTCGGAAACTTTTTTATTATCTGCGTCTTTCATGCGCCCGCCGCAGTGCGGAAACCGCCCAAACTCTACAACGTCTTTCACGGGAATGCGAATATCGAAATGCTGTGACTGCTTCAAAAAGGCAACCTTTTTTGCAACATCCGCAGTTTTTATTTTTGCAACTGCCTTCCCGTCTATAAGAACCTCGCCGCTTCTTGCGGGAATTAAATTGGCAATTACACTAAGAAGCGTGGATTTTCCTGCTCCGTTTGCGCCAACCAAAGCCGTTACGCAGTTTTCCCGCACTGTGAAGTTTATATCTTTTAAGATGTCCACGTTTTTTCCGTAGGACTGCGTAATGTTTTTTACTTCAATCATATGCGATTCTCCTTTAGCACTAAGTAGAACACATAGGCACATCCCACAACATCAATGAAAACCGTTACGGGAACCGCTCCCATAATCATTTCCATCGCGCCTTGCCCTGCAATAAGCACAACGGCGGACATCATTGCGGAGCCGATGAAAAGCGGCAGATGTTTGTATGTTTTGAAAACCTCCCGCGCCGCGTTTACCGCAAGCAAGCCCAAAAACGTAAGCGGCCCGATTAGCGCGGTAACTGCACTCATTCCGATTGCGATAAGAATTAGATTCATGCGAAGCTCGCGCTCGTAGTGGATGCCCAAGCCTTTCGCCTGTTCCGAGCCGAGAACCATAACATTGTACCGCCTGTGCCGAAAAAGCGTAGCCGCACAAACTCCAATCATAATCGGCAACGTAATCCAAACTATGGTGACGTTCATGTTATTAACATTCACCGACGTTCTTGCCATTAGCTGAAAGAAATCGCCCTCGGTCATAAGAAGCCGCAAATATGTGGAACTACTCATTACAATACTGGAAAGCACCAGTCCAAACATCAGCAAAAACACAATGTTATTTCGGTGACTTCGCATAATCGCACCAAACATCAGCATTGACACAACCACCATAATTCCGGCACTTAAAGCGTAATTTATAAATGGATTCGCAAACAAAACGTGCCTCGCCCCCAAGAAAAACACAATAAGCGTTTGCGCCCCAATAAAAACGGAGTCGAAGCCCACCATCGAGGGAGTAAGCACACGGCTTTGGGTAATCGTCTGAAACGACAAGCTCACCGCCGCAAGAACGAATGCACACGCAATCATCCCAATAAGATGCGGTGTTGCCCGTGCAAGCACTTCTTGTATCGCGCCCTCGGCAATTGGAATGGGAATCGGACGGTCTGTGAGGTATCGTATTTTAGAAAAAGTACGTGAATAGTAATAAAGTCCAACCGCGCCAAGCATCATTATCGACAGCACGGCAAACGAAATTGCAGTGCGACGCGGGCTTGCTTCTCCGCGTCCGTGGGAACTTTTTGAAAACGCGAAAAATTTATGCTTTAGCTCTGATACGCTTACCACTGTTCATCCCCCTAATCAAGTAAATCATGAATACAATTCCCCCAACTACGCTAACCGTTACGGTAACATTCATTTCAAACGGGAACAGCACCAAGCGGCTTATAATGTCGCAAAGCATTACAAAAGTCGCGCCGAACAACATCAAATCCCATATGGATTTTTTCAAATTATCGCCGTAAAAAGATGTTGCCATGTTTGGAATAATCAGCCCAACAAAGGGAAGCGGCCCAACCGCAACAAAGGTGGACGCACTAATTAGCGCGACAATTACAAGCCCCAAGAAAACCACGCGCTTGTAATTCACGCCCAAGTTTTTTGCGAAATCCTCACCAAGCCCGATTATGCTGAACTTCGTCACGAACATAACGGAAATGAACAGCGGAATAAGCACGATGTAGACTAATGTGAAATTCCCAAGCCGCGCAAAACTGCCCATATTAAACGCCATCAAAATGGGGGTAAGTGCTGTGCGGAAGCCGATTGCCGTTGCAACCGCGCTAATAAGCCCGCCGTACAAAATCCCGATAAGCGGTATGTAAACCACTTCACGCAATTTCAGTTTACTGATGACGGACGTAAAAATCATTGTTGCAACCAGTGCGAAAACAAACGCCATTCCGCCCTGCGCCAACGCGGGCAAATCGCCAAAAAACACGACGCCCATAAGCATACCAAGGGCGGCGGCATCTGTTGTACCTGCCGTGCTTGGCGACATAAATTTGTTTCGGCTAATCGCTTGCATAAGAAGCCCCGCCACCGATAGCCCCGCCGCAGACAAAATAACGGCAAAAAGCCTTGGCAGCCGACTATGTAGCATTACTGCCCGCTGACTGTAAAGTTGGTTGAACCGTTCGTTGGTTTCCCGTTGTTCTTGAATCAACGCGAGAAGCTCTGCATTGTCAAGCCCGTCCGTTGGGATAGCATCAAGCCGCGCAATTTCAAGTTCCAGCGCACGCATTTCCGCACCTGTAAACAGGGAACGTATGCCCGCACCGCTTAGTGCGCCAATTTCCAAAGAAAAGAACACCAACACGATAAAAAGTAAAACCGTTGCAATGCGTTTCCATTGTTTTTTGAAAAACTCCATAAAATGAATCCTCTTTCTGCACAGGGTTATACATGACTAAGTTATGCGCGGCTAACAATAGCACATAAATTTTTGTGTTGTCAAGATTTTTTTCACATAATTTTCACATACCGTTAATTAGTCGCCCGACAACAACCAGCCTACCCGTGGGGCCGATATTGGTGCAAGTAGAAAGAATCAAAACCCTGTCACAGGCGGAAATTTCTATTTCGCGGGAGTGCATGGCGCGGTCTTTTATTTCGTTCATGAGCGACAAAAACGCATCGTCGTCGGGGAAATCTACCTGAATGTAGTTAAAAGTCATGTGTGCCGTGAATACCGCGAAAATTTCATATTGCAATAAATTTTCCTGCGTGGTTATGAAAATAGTGGAGTTATCGTTGAAAAATTCGCCATTTTGGAAAAGTTGCAAATCGTGAAATTTTGTGCCGTTATCTCGGTTATGTCCGTAAATTATTGTGTTTCGGTTGGTGAAACATGGGTCGTTTGCGTAGTCCAAAAAAATTGAACCATTTTCATTTGGCTCGCGAAACATATCATGGCTTAAATAAAACTCATTGTCCTTGCCATGCACAACAATGTAATTTATTGCTGTGCCGGGAACAAAAATCCGCGCCACTATTTCATCATTGCGCGTTGCGAAACGCATATCTTCCACAGAAAAAATTTCGCGCATAATTTCTGCTTGACGCGCAGATTCATGCGCATCTAACCTACGCCGAATGTATGTATGCAAGTTAAACGAAAACCAAACTGCAAAAATCGCAACAAAAACGCAAGCAATTCTAAATGCATTTTTTTTCACCGACAAACTCTCCTAAACTTGACAATGCAAAAAGGCTATGATATAAATTTTTTCGTTAGCGAAAGCTAACCGAAATTTAACATATGCACAGATTATTGTCAAACGTGTGCAGAAAGGAAAATTGTATGAAAAGGGTAAAAAAAATCTTGCTTTTGATGGTTGCCGTAATGGTGCTGTTCAGTGCAACAGCGGTGACTGTTTATGCCGGCGGCGGTGGCGGTGCGGCAGGAAAGATGGGAACAGACAGAGGTAAAGACGGTGCGGCGGAAAGACCAACGGACTTGCCGTTGGGTATGCCCGAACTACCGCTTGACAGAGCAGAGCGGCCTATGGAACTGGAACTGCCACTGGACAGAGCGGAACAGCCTGCCGAAGTTACACCCACACCGGAGCCTACTCCCGAACCAACACCCGAACCAACGCCGGAACCGATTGCAACACCCGAACCAACACCCGATGTGGTAACACCCATAACCACCCCCGAACCGATTGCAACACCGGAACCAACCCCGGAGCCGGAAGCCACTCCCGAACCTACCCCCGAACCAACCCCAGAGCCAGAAGCCACTCCCGAACCAACGCCCGAGCCTACGCCCGAACCGGAAATTGCAGCACTGCCGATATCGGAAGAACCTCCAATATCCCCGGACGAACCCGAGCCACGAGTAAATCCCCCTACGGGTGACAATTTCAGCATGACTGCCTTATACTTATCGGGAAGTGGATTATTAGCATCTTTAATCGCCGCCGTCTACATAAAGAGGCAACGGCGAACGATTACGAAAAATCAATAAAAAAACGCCCCGCACCGAATTTTCGGATTGCGGGGCATTTTACATAAGGGGTTATTCAAGAATTGCCGTATTCGTTTCGGGGTCAAATTCCACGGTTAGCCCCAATAATTCAGCCAAAGCCCTAAGCGGCAAAAATGTCCTTCCGCCCGTAACAAATGGTTGACTGTCTGCGTTAAATTCCAAAATCTCGCCGTTCATCATTATGCGTATGCCGTTTTCACGGGAAGCGGGTGCGACGGGGGCAACAGGCGTGGGGGTTGCCGCGTTCCGTTCCGGGTCTTCGTATGCTTGCATAAAACGGTAAACGTCCATAATCATGCGCTCGACGGAATTAAACCCGCCAACAGTGGTGTACCACTCCACTTCGGGCAAGCCGCTGAAAATAAAGCCGTCACGGGAGGCGTTGGTTTGGCGTATATGCGGATTATTCGTGAACATTTCGTAGGCAGGCCCGTAACCCGTGACCGTGTTTCCGGAGCGGTCTACAAGGAAAATCACATCGGGATTAATTTCCAAAAGTGCTTGCGCTTGCGCTTCAAACACGCTTATTCCCCGTGCTTGCGCCTGTTCGCTGAATTGCGTCATTGTATATGGGAAGCCGGCGGGGGCAGCCGCAGGGAATCCAAATTCGTCATACAAAAAGCTCCAACGGGTATTGTATCCGAAAAGGCTCATGCTTCCTGTTCCGCCACCGGTTTTTCCCGTTCCAATCATTTGAATGATTACGGCATTGCGACCTGTTCCGCGGTTAAAATCCGATAAAAAATCCAGATTCAACTCGACTCGTTCAAGCCGTGCGTTAAGTACGTCTGCGGCATCGGGGAAAATGCGCGACAAAATATCAATGTTCGCCCTCATGTCTTCACGAAGATTTGCGGTAATCATATTAACGGTCAAATGCGCGACTGCCATATCATCGGGCAAAGCGTCCCAAAGTGCCTGTTCCTGTTGGGCTTGTGTACCAAAACCGTAATCATGGTTCGCATTGTGGAATCGCGGCAGTGCTACACCCGTGTAATAACGGCACATGGTAAATGAACGCGCACCCGTTATAAAAAGCTGAGGCTGTGCATACACAAGCGGCTCAACATCGTGCATGAACAAATTTCCCGCAGGCACAATGGTTATGGGGGAATTGCCAAAATTGCGCCAGCCAAGGTTGCTTAAATTGCGTTGCGCAAATGCGATGGTTTCAATGCCTAAGACATCAAAGCCTACGTTCATCATCAGCGCGAAAATACCGTCATCGAAAACGGCAACGCTTGTTGGATTTTGCTGTGCAATTACGACATCGCCGCGAAAATCATAAAATGCCACATACCCGTTGGGAACTTCCACATCGGGAACTCCCATGTGCCTCGGTGTGGCAGGTGGCGGAATTTGACCGACAGGCCCACCCCCCGCACCACCCAAAACGGTTATGGGCGACAACGCAAGCAACATAGCTAACGTAGTTGATACTGCAAATCTCATAAATTTTTTCATGGTTAAAAACCTCCTTCACTAAAGTTATAGCAAGCTAACCCCGGTTTGTCAATAAAGGCGACCTCCAAAAAAGCACAAAACAAAAACCGCCACACATGGCAGTTGGCGGTTTCTTAGGAAGGTGGTGGGGAATTACATAATTGCACTAGAAAAGTTGGGTCAGCAATTACAGTCAGGGGAGTTAGTAATTGCTAACCATGTAAGTTATACCAAGCTAACATATCTCTGTCAAGAGTTTTTGGAAAAAATATTTTAATTTTTTTTCCGCAATGATTTATCGTGAAACGCCTTGATGCACTCATACGTTTTTTCACTTATGTTGTGTTCTACTTTGCAGGCATCTTCGTATGCCTGTTTTTCGTCTACACCAATAGCCATCAGCACATCAGCGAGAAGCGTATGTCGCTTGTGTATGCGGTTTGCAATTTCGCTGCCTTTTTCCGTCAGATAAATGTTTCGGTTTTCGTCGAAGGTTATATAACCGTTTTCGCAAAACTTTTTCATTTGTACGCTTATGGTCGGTTTTGAAAAATTCATTTCATTTGCAAGGTCAATAGACCTGACTTTGCCGTTCTTATTCGTCAAAACCAAAATTGTTTCTAAGTAGTCCTCTGCTGATGCCCGAATTTCCATAAAGCACCTCCTGCAGATTATTTTAGCTGTAATTATTCAATTAGTCAAAATTTGTACAAAAAGGTACTGCCCACATTTCGGGATTTGTGAGTGATGTAGGAACAAGCGGCAAGCGTCGCGTTTGAAATTTTACTGTACATACAGCACAATTGTTTTTTCGGACGGCGCACCAGCATTTTAGTACCGGGGGACATACGGCGTTCCACTTCCGCGATAACCTTCTCCATCGGAAAAACCTGCAACGCCAAATGAATTACCGAATAATCGCGGATGTCGGGAGGGCAACCGTCTTGAAACACCACACGGATATGTTCGCTTAGTCCAAGACGCGCAATTACCTTTCGGGCTTTCGGAATACAATCCGCATTGTTGTCAATAACCGTGACCTTTGCCTTTGTAATCCGATGGAACAGGATTGCGGAAAACGGACAACATCCTCCGCCAACGCAAAGAATATGGTCATCTTCTCCTATTCCCGCAAGGGCAGATTCTTTTTCCACCATGTCGATGTAGTATTTTTCCGCAAGCCTGTAAAACGGCCCCGCTTCCGATGCCAAGCTCTCGATTTTTTGTGTAATTGATGTAACTATCACAGGAACAGCCCCCCTATTTGATTTACAATCCCGCCAACGAAAATAGCCGAAACAATCGTTCCCGCAAAAATCGCCAGTGCGAAACGAATACGAAATTCCTTTGCCAAAATCCCAAACACCGAAAGGCACGGCAAATATAAAAGTGAAACCACGCCCGCCACAAACGCCTGCAAATGCGTAAGGGACGGATACAAAGTCAAAAGCGGCGCGACAGACATTTCCCTGCGCACAATGCCCAAAATCAGAGCAATTACCGCGTCGCCCGGCATTCCAAGCCATCCGCTTACAACAAGTTGAACCTGCGGATTGCTTGCAATCATCTGCAAAACTCCTGTTCCCGCCAAAAGCGCGGCAAGAAAAACCGCACCAAGCATGGGAAGTTCTGCGTCTTTCAAAAAATGCTTCATGCGAATCCATAGCTTGCGAAAATATGTTTTCGGGTTTGGCATAAGAAGATTGGGAATTTCTAAAATAAGCGGGTCTGTTTTTCCCTTTATGATTTTTCCGGCGATAAGAGCCGTTACAATAAATACGAAAATCGCAAACAGAAGCATAAGCGGCGACATCCACCATGAAAACGCGCCCATCAGCGCGACCAATGCGCCAATCTGCGAGATACACGGCACGGCGAAACAAATAACCGTTGCAATCATCATTTTTTCCTTGCGCGTTGTTGCGGTGCGGCTTCCCAAAATGGCAGGAACAGCACAACCAAGCGCGAGAAAAACATGAATCAAACTGCCGCCCTGTACGCCCAATTTTCTCATAAGATTGTCAAAAAGGACGCTAACTCGCGGCAAATACCCCGAATCTTCTAAAAACGTAATCCCGATATAAAACGAGAAAACATAGGGCAAAATCAGTGCGATTATCCATTGGAAGCTGATGACAAAAATACCGTATTCACCGATTAAAACATTCAGTAAAATATCTGCAAAGCCGCCGCTCACAGCGGAATAAACATCATAAGAGACCGAGCGGAACGCACCATCGTAAAAAACGCGGAAGCCCGTTTGAAATCCGCCGTCGTAAAATAAATACCGATACGAAAGTGAACCGCCCTCTGTTGCAAAAAACGCAAAAATGCCCTCGAACAGAGTACGGAGGAACGGAATAATCAAGCCGTCGGTTAGCATTATTAGAGGCATACGCAACATTCGCCCGCCGAAAACAACCACTCCAACCAATGCCGCAAGCACAACCGCCGCAATAGGCAACCCCGGAAACGGCTGAATCATTTTCAGTCCAAGCCTATCCAAAAAACTTGGGCTAGATGTATTCTTTTTTGTTACACGACCGGTTATCTCTTTTGCGGAAAGCCATTTTTCCTCATCTTTGCAGGAGTGGCATTTTTCGCATTTTCCTCCGCAATCGGATATTTGCAAAACTTCTGCAAGCCTTTCCAAAAGCGTATCGAATCCCTCTTTCTTTACTGCTACGGTTTTTATCACGGGTGCGTTTAGTTCCTGTGAAAGCCTCGCAGTATCAACTGTAATGCCTTGACGCTCTGCAACGTCTGTCATGTTAAGCGCGAAAATAATAGGAACATCGTACTGCATCAATTCCATTGCAAGATGCAGATTGCGCTCCAAATTCGTTGCGTCAAGCACACAAATAACAGCGACCGCCCCGTCTTCCATCAATCGCGAGGCAACCGCTTCCGCTTCCGAAGAAGGGTTCAGCGAATATGTACCCGGCACATCAATCAAGACATATTCTTCACCGCCGATTTTCAAACGACCCTCAAGGAAGTCCACCGTTGTTCCTGCGAAATTGGAGCTTACGGCATGAACCCCTGTCAACTCTGTGAAGAATATGCTTTTCCCAACATTCGGGTTGCCCATGAGAAGAATCTTTTTCTTCATGGCATCTTACCCACGGTAATTTTCGTAGCAATATCTTTTCCGATTGCCACTAAAAATGAATCCTCAATGTTCAGCAAAACAGGGCCTCCCAAAGCGTATTTTTGCTGAATCGCAACCTTTGTTCCTTCACGAACACCAAGATTTTTCAACAGCCCAATCTCCGGCACAGACATTACTTGGTAAACATTATTTTTATCTGCGGAATACAAACTCATCTGATTCACCTCATGCCAATCATGTTAGCAAAAGCTAATTACAGATAGTTAGTATAGGCTAAAAAAATAAATTCCGCAAGAATATGAAACTGAAACTTATGTGAACTAAAAAATCACCAAGCTAAGTGCCATTACCCCCATGCCCGCAAACAACCCCTTCATGACTTGTCTGTGTTCTCCATATTTTTGTGCCACAGGTAGAAGTTGGTGGACTGCGATAAAAACCATAATGCCACCAACGGCAGCAAACGCAACGCCAAACATACTTTCATTCAGCACACGCGCCAAAAGTAAATACGCAACGATAGCACCAAGCGGTTCTGTTAAACCGGAACCGAAGGAAAATAACAATGCTTTTTTCTTGCTTCCCGTTGCGTAATATATTGGAGCGGATATAGCAATTCCTTCGGGTACATTGTGAATGGCTATGGCAATGGCAATAGGTATCCCCAAAGCCGGGTCTTGCAATGCTGCCATAAACGTAACAAGCCCTTCGGGAAAATTATGAATCGCAATTGCCAGTGCAGACATCAGCCCCATGCGCTTTAGTGCTTTTTGGTCTTTTGGTGTCAAAGCACTTTGGGTAGGCATGGTATTTTGTTCCTCAACGCGGCGAGGAATTATTTTATCAATTAACGCGATAAACCCGATGCCTGCAAAAAAAGCGATACTGGTAAACAATAATCCTCTTTCGTCCCCATGCACATATCCTAAACTTTCATTCGCCTTTGCAAAAATCTCCACAAAAGAAATATAGAGCATTACCCCGGCAGAAAAACTAAGGCACAATGCCAAAAACTTTGTATTAGTTCTTTTGAAAACTAAAGCAATAATCCCTCCAAGCCCGGTAGACAACCCGGCAAAAAAAGTGAGCAAAAACGCAAACAAAACCTCATGCATAATAAATATCCTTCCGAAACAGGATTATACATTATTATGCGAAGTCCATTTAATCTGTGTTTGCTTTCAGTTCCATCCAAAAGGTGCTACCCTTGCCGATTTCAGAGGTCACACCGTATCGTCCGTTATGCAGTTCGATTATTTTTTTCACAATTGACAGTCCTAAGCCCGTACCCGTGACCGCCCGCTTGTGGGTTTTTCCGCTCTTGTAGTATCTGTCCCAAATGAAGGGCATTTCCTCCTGCGGGATTCCCGCGCCGCTGTCGGTTACGGAAATTTTCACATATTCCTCTGTAGTGGTCTGCATCAATGATATTTTGCGGTCATCACCCGAATAATTCACGGCATTCACTAAAAGGTTGTAAAACGCACAACCGATTTTTATTTCGTCGGCTTCAATAAAAATGTCGGTATCGTATGTGAATGTAATATCGTAATTTCGGTTTCTAAGCAGTTCATTCATGCGGTTCACGGCATCTCTTATGTTCTCCGTTATGTTGAACTCGGCGGAATTTATTTGCTCCATGCCCGCTTCCAATTTCGATATGTCCAAAATATCGTTTACCAACGTGGTAAGCCGCTTTGTTTCGTCCATTATAATGTCAATTTGCTCCGCCCCGATGTCCGTGGGAAAGTCCTTCATCATTTCGGCGTAACCGAAAATAAGCGAAAGCGGCGTTCGCAAATCGTGTGAAACATTCGCAAGAAGTTCGCGGCGCAGTGCCTCGTTTTTTTTCGATTCGGAAGCCGCGACCTTCTGAATAATCACAGCCAAAATAACGGACATTAGCAACATTACGCCCGAAACCATGTAAAGCTGATATCTAAGCGTTGTTACGGTAGTTACTAAGGGAGAAACCGTGGCGTTAATTATTATCGCCCAATCTCCCTCAATCCGAATATATGCCAAATTTTCTTGCAGCTCGCCCGAAATTTTGGAGCGTGTTTCAAAAAATTCATGAAACTCCCCTCCATTCTCACGGGCGGCGGGAATGTGTGCCATAGCGATTGATTGATTGCGTGTTAGCCCACGCGACAACAGGCTTTCCCCATCTGCATTCACTATGTTTGCAGAAAAATTACCGTCCTCAGACAAGCGCATCACAATATTGTAAATATCATCATTTTCGAGGTGATAAACAATAACATTGGCACTGCTCCGAATATCTCTTACGCGAAAAACGCGGTAAAAATCGGTCAGAAATACGGTTTGAGCAAGCCAAAGAATAGCAAGAAGCAACAGGCAAAATCCAAAAAGAAACGCAAATATTTTCCATTTCAATTTTATCCTGCTCATAGCGTGCCATTTTCGTCAAACTTATAGCCCACGCCGCGTAATGTTTTCAATAAAGAGCCGTATTTGCCCAAGCTCTTTCGCAACAATTTCATGTGGGTGTCTAATGTTCTTTCATCGCCAAAATAATCGTAGCCCCATACCTCGGACAAAATTTTCTTGCGCGGTTGTATTGTCCCTTTGTTCCGCATCAAAAAAAATAATAAATCGTACAGTTTTGACGCAAGTTCGACCTGCTCGCCGTCAATGGTGACTTTATATGCGGCTATATCCGCCACAAACCCGTCTTTTTGAAAAATAGAACTTACAGGGGTTTCCTTGCGCCGCAAAACTACTGCAATCCTAAGCATCAATTCCTTGGTGGAAAAAGGCTTTACGACGTAATCGTCCGCGCCAAGCTCGAACGCCAATACCCTGTCGTGTTCGTCGCCCCTTGCAGAAAGCATAATTACAGGGGCATCGGAAAACCCTCGAATTACTTTGATTGCCGCCAAGCCATCCATTTCGGGCATCATAATATCCATGATAATTACGTCAAAATTCTCCTCTTTGCAAACCTCTACCGCCTGAAGACCATCACAAACCTCCGTTGTTGTGTGTCCTTCAAATTCTGCGTATTTTTTTATTAATGCGCGAAGTCCTTGCTCATCATCGCATACGAGTATTTTTGCCACGTTGCCTCTCCCTCGGTTTTCATTTTGCTGATAACTGTGTATTTTCAGTTATCATAAGCTAACATACCGATGTTTTGCAAGTGATAGTATTTCGTTTTTGCTAAACCGATACCGTTAGTTGATAAACGGTTCTGATACGACCTTCAAACAATTTTACATATACATCACGGCATTTTTTGTACTGCCTGAAAGAATTACCGGCAGAGCAAGCATCGCAATAAACCTTCCATTCACCACAACACAGAAAATTCCGTCCTTCATTTTCAATGAAGCCTTTAACATCACCAAGGGGATACCCCAAAAATAGTCCAATTTCATGCGGAAAACTTTCCGAGTTGGCAATCCGCTCTTTTAGCCTGTCGATACAACATTCAAAAGAAAATTCGCTGTACCCGTACTTTACAAGAAACTCTTTAACTCCGGGCTTTTGAAAATCCTGTTTCAACTTTGATTTTCGGCATACATAAACAAGAGCCTTTTCTGCGCGCCTGTGCAAAATATGTATTGAAACGCCTTTTGGATTCAAAAGTTTATTCCAATGAGAAATTATGGCATCCGTTTTTTTTCTTGATGACGAGGGGCAATTAAA
The DNA here is from genome assembly GCA_009788055.1 of Defluviitaleaceae bacterium. Taxonomy (GTDB): domain Bacteria; phylum Bacillota; class Clostridia; order Lachnospirales; family WQUN01; genus WQVC01. The sequence continues at coordinate 50,043 of WQSG01000016.1, forward strand.
CAAGTTTCCTGTTTTAAGTGAACTCAAAGTTGGGGCACAATTTTTAATTAAGAAATGGTCAAGCATATAGATGTCCTCCATGAAAATAGTAAAATCGGATTGGTTATTCAAGACTAACCCTGTTGGTAAAAATAAAGTCGGCATCGCCAACTATTTTTATGTTAGCACAAGCTAACTTTCTTGTCAATAAATATTTTGTACTCCCGCATTTACGAGAATTGCTCGATGCGTAAGATGAAATGATGAAAAACATTTCCATACTCTCCATATTTTTTGATTCATACAGATGCCGTCAACCCGCTTGTAGTAACGGTTTGTGACGATTCGTGAAATGCGAAAGGGGGCGAATTGAATGTTTATGCGGGTGGTTTCGGGGAGATTTTTGCTCCTGTAACCGCCGACGATGACATAAATATTTTCGTTATTATCACACGCGGCACGGTTGCCGCAGAAAGGACGCGCTGAGCAATTTCAGCAAGCATATTTTCGGTGTGGGCAATAGCGGCAGAAGTTACGGTTTTAATGCGCTGTTCGCTGTAATCCGTGAGAACGCCCAGGTCTTTGCCGATTATTCCTTCGAGTATGCTACTGGAAATATCCCTTCCACCTGTGCTTCGAGATTGCTCATTGATTAACTGGAAAAGGTTGTTTACCCCC
>WQSG01000017.1 GCA_009788055.1 Defluviitaleaceae bacterium
TTTTGTAGAGGGGGGTTCGGGGGGAGACCCTTTTTTTTCAAAAAAAGGGTCTCCCCCCGAGAACTTATCCTGCCCTCCCGATTGTAACCTCTGCGTAAAATCCTGCCCGACGGGTGCGCTGGGCGGGGTTGGATTGGATGCGGCGCGGTGTATTTCGTATCTTACGCAGAAGGAGGAACTTTCGGAGGAAGAGGAAAAAATGCTTTTCGGGCAGTTGTATGGGTGCGATATTTGCCAAAATGTTTGTCCATTCAACAAAAAAAGGAAAGTTGCCACGGTTAATGTGAAAGAGTGGATTGAGATGAGCGATGCAGATTTTCGTGATAAATACGGGCATTCTGCGATGTTGTGGCGCGGTACGGAGGTTTTAAAACGTAATGCAAAAGCAATTTTAAAAAGGTTATAACGCTTTTTTGTCTAAAATTACTTGAATACGATTTCACATTTTGATATAGTAGTGGAAGTTATCAGAAAATTTCTTAGAAAATTTTTCTATCGAAAGAAGGGTATCCATGAATCTGTTAATAGTGCCAAAGCCGCTTTTTACCGAAAAAATGGTCGTTGAAGGGTATTATATGGCGGCGCAGTACGGAAACGCCATATTGGAATCTACAAAGTCGAATCCTCTTGATAGAGCAATGGATTCTCCGTTCATAGATTTCATGAATCAGGTTGGCTTGGAATCCCTAACGCAAGGCAAGCCTATTTTCATTCCAATCACACAAATTCAATTGTTTACAGAGCTTACCCGAAATGTTACGGTAGAGCCTGAAAAAATTGTTTTCCTTTTGGATGAAAAGATTGCGTTCACCGATGCGGTTATTGAAAGGTGTAAGCATTTTTCCGAAATGGGGCACAAGTTTGCCATGTACTTCAGCGGCAAAATGGATGCTCTCGAGCCAATGAAACCGTATATCAGCTTTGTGTTTGCAAAAGTTCCGTCGGAAAATATCGTGAGTGTTTCCGGCACTTTGAGAAAAGAAATGCCCAAGGTGACGATTATCGCAACTGATGTTACCGAAAAACCTGTTTTCGACCAAATTACACAACACAGGGATTCCAAAATTGATTTGTTCGACGGTCCTTTTTACAAGGTACGCGTTTCTTCAAAGGCAAAGCAAAACGCGCTTTCTCCGCTTAAAACAAACTACATCCAGCTTCTTAATATCGTAAGCCAAGACGATTTTGATTACCAAACCTTCACCAAAACAATAAGGCAGGATACTGCCCTTGCAATCCAGTTTATGCGCCTTGTAAACACCGCAAGCAAATCCCGCTCCGAGATTAAAAACCTTAACCAAGCCGCCGCAATGCTTGGGCAAAAAGAGATTAAAAAATGGGTTTCCACGGCTGTATCAAACGCGCTTTGTGTAGACAGCCCGTCGGAAATTATGCGCCTTTCGCTTATCCGCGCCAAGTTTTGCGAAAACCTTGCGCGTCACTTTGAAATGGCTGTTCAGCAAGAAAATCTTTTCCTTATGGGACTGTTTTCCGTACTCGACGTTGTTTTGGATATCCCCATCGAAGAAGCATTTAAAATGGTATTTGTGCCGCCGCAAATTCATAACGCGCTGGTAAATAAAGAAGGAGATTACTTCAGCGTTCTCTTCTTTGTACAACAGTACGAAATGGGTCACTGGAAAGAAATTTCCCGCGTGGCTTTGGTTCGCAACCTCACCATAGAGCAAATTCACTATGCGTATAAAGAGGCTCTAATCTGGTACAGCGATTTGATTAACATGACAGTTGACCAGAGCGACCTGTAATGACAGAAAACGTTTTCGTTTCACGAAATGAAGAACAATGGAAGGCTCTTGAAGCCTTTAACTCCCGCTTGCGTAAACGCGGCGGAATAAAAAAAGCCGACACCGAAGAAGTGCGCGAATTTGCGCGGCTTTTTCGGCTTGTCGGCTTTCATCTTGCGTACGCAAAAACACATTATCCCGACGGAAACACTCTGCCGTACTTAAACAATCTTGTTGGCGTAAGCCACAACTTTTTTTATGTACGCGAGCGGGGAAGCTGGTTTTCGATTAGGGAATATTTTGCGTACACATTGCCAAAAACTATACGCGAAACCTATAAATACTGGGGTGCGGCAATGGCAGTTTTCTTTTTCGGCGCGTTGTTTGCTGCGTTTTACGTTGCGGGTGACACGGCGCGTGTGTCCGCATTTGTGCCGGACGAACTTTTGGCAGGCTGGTTGCGCCCCGACGACACACCCGGTTTAAATGTGGAGGGCTACAGAGACAGCGCGTTTATGACGGCGTTCTACATTACGAATAACACAACCGTTGCGTTTAACGCCTTTGTCTGGGGGATTCTTGCGGGAGTCGGGTCGCTGTTTGTGCTGTTTTACAACGGGCTTATGATTGGCGGGTTCTTTGGCTTTATGCACGGCGAAGGCGCGAATATGCTGGTTTTGTATTCGCAAATTTTGCCCCACGGCATACTTGAACTTTCCGCAATTTTCCTTGCGGGCGGCGGCGGATTAATGCTCGGCAAGGGCTTTCTTATGCCGGGCGAACACACGCGGGCGCATTCGCTTATCCTTCACGGAAAAACGGCGGCAAAACTTATCCCCGCCATCGTTATAATGATGGCAATTGCCGCGCTAATCGAAGGTTATTTCAGCTTCAACGACCTCGGCGTTTCTCCCGTGTTCAAACTCGCCTTCGCAGGACTTACAGGGGTTGGCATGGTTGCCTATTTTTTGAAGGGGATTCTCAAATAGTCGGCGCGAAAACTTTACAACCCTTAGCAAGCTGTGATAGACTGCCACGAATATTAAATTATATGGTAGGGGCATATTGTTTATTATGAATAAAATTGAAAATACACCGTTTGATGTTACGGGTTTGGAAGATGCCAAACTTTGTATTGCAGAGTTGTCGCGCAGGAATGACGAATTGAAAACTGCCTGCGAAGCCGCAAAATCTGCGAATAATGCAAAAACAATTTTTCTTGCTAATATGAGCCACGAAATTCGCACGCCAATGAACAGTATCCTTGGCTTTTCCGAACTTGCACTGGATTATGAAATCCCGCCCAAGGCACGGGAGTATTTGCATAATATTCGTGAAAGTGCCAATTGGTTGCTAAGTATTATCAATGATATTTTGGATATTTCAAAAATAGAGGCGGGTTCTATAGAGCTGGAGCGCATTCCTTTTGATATGTCGGAATTGTTTTTCCATTGCCAGTCAGGATTAACTCACAAGGCAAATAACAAGGGCTTGCTATTATGTTGTGACGCGCAAAAAATACCCGGTAAACTTGTGATGGGCGACCCTGCACGTTTACGTCAGGTGATTACCAATTTGCTGTCTAATGCCGTGAAGTTCACATCTGCCGGAAGTGTGATTGTGATGGCGACAGTAAATCGTATTGAAGATGGCCGCGCCACAATCTCTTTTGAAGTAACGGATACGGGAATGGGTATGACCCCACAGCAAATGTCGCGTATATTTGAGCCGTTTGCGCAAGCTGATAACAGTATATCGCGTAAATTTGGCGGCACGGGGCTGGGGCTTACCATTACAAAAAATATTGTAGATGCTATGGGCGGCAACTTAGAGGTAAAAAGCACCCCCGGGGTTGGCACTACGTTCAGTTTTACCCTTGTGCTTGATTTAATCGAAGAAGCCGAGGCACTTGCCATCCTCTCGCAAAATGCAATTATCGAAAAACCAAATTTCGTTGGCGAAGTTCTAATATGCGAAGATAACGAATTAAACCAAATTGTTATCTGCGAAAACCTTGCAAAGGTAGGATTAAAACCTACGATTGCAGTTAATGGTAAAGAAGTTGTTGACATGGTTAAAGACCGTCTGGCAAGCGATAAGCCATTTTTCGATTTGATTTTTATGGATATCTACGTACCCGTTATGGACGGGATGGAAGCAGCATCTATCATCACCAAAATGGGCGTAACAACCCCAATAGTGGCACTAACTGCCAATGCAATACGAAAAATGCCCGAGCAATACAAAAAAAGCGGTATGTGCGATTATTTGTGTAAACCGTTTACCTCACAGGATTTGTGGAGTTGCCTTTCCAAGTACATTATCGTGGAAAGTTATTCCGAAATTGAAAAAGACCACCATTCCGCCGAAGAACAAAAAATGCTTAAACAGCTTAGACTCAATTTCGTTACAGACAATCAAGAAACCTACAGCAAACTCGAAATGGCTTTAAAATCCGGTGACATAAAAACAGCGCACCGTCTTGCACACACCGTCAAAAGCAATGCCGCGCACATTAACGAAACAAAATTACAAGAGTCTGCCGCCACGGTAGAAGCAAAACTTGAAGGCGGAAACAACTTGCTGGAGAAGGGGCAGTTAAACAGCTTCAGGCTGGACATTGCTCATGTTTTGGAGAAGCTTATGCCGCTGTTGCACGAGGCTAACGCAAAGGTGGTAGCGCAAGTAGACGATTCGGAATCCGTACGCGAAATCGTGGCACGCTTGGAGCCGCTTCTAGCCAAAAAAGACCCGCACTGCGAAACCATGTTGGACGAAATTTGTACAATACCCGATTCGGAAATCCTTATAAAAATGATAGAAAACTTCAAGTTTAGGCAGGCAATGCAAGAACTTGAAAACATAAAAAAAAGATGGGGGCTATCATGAACAAATACAAAATTTTTATCGTAGACGACAGTATGACAAAAAGAGAAATGGTAAAAAAGGCAATTATCACTGCCTATGAGGTGACTACGGCTTCTTCGGGAAAAGAAGCCTTGGAACTGTTGCAATCTTATACTCCTGACTTAATCATACTTGATGTAGAAATGCCGGAGATGGACGGCTACGAGACACTGCAAAATATACGCATGATGGAAAATTTTATGGATATTCCAATCGTATTCCTTACCGCAAGAACAGACCCCGCCGCCGAGTTGTACGGCTTGTCGCTGGGCGCGATTGACTATATAACGGTACCGTTTTCCCCGCCGCTGTTATTAAAACGGCTTGAGTCACATATTTCGCTGATAAGCCAAAAAAGGGAATTGGAGAAATTAAATGCTAATTTGTCGGGGCTTGTGGAAGAAAGAACCGAAGAGCTTGCGCAGTCCAACAACAAACTCCGCGGCGCGTTAGAAGCCGCAGAGGCCGCCAACCGCACAAAGTCTGTATTTATCGCCAACATGAGCCATGAAACACGTACTCCGCTTAACAGTATCATCGGGTTTTCGGAACTGTCTCTGGGCGAAGATATCCCCGAGAAGGTGAAAGGCTACATTTCCAATATATCCGAAAGCGCGTCTTGGCTGTTAAATATCATCAACGACATTTTGGATATTTCCGTAATTGAACTGGGCAAAATCGCTTTGATACAGTCTCCGTTTTATTTTACGGAAATCTTGGATTTTTGCCGCACCAAAACGCTGGGCAGTATCGAGAAGAAGGGTATCGCGCTTTCATGGGAAACAAGCACGGTTGTTGGCAAAAAGTTGCTTGGCGACCCTGCACGTTTGCGGCAGGCATTAATGAACTTGCTTTCTAACGCCGCCAAGTTTACAGACGAAGGCTCAATTCGTTTTTCTGCAACAACAAGAAGAGAAACGGGCACGAGCGTTACAATTTTATTTACGGTGCAAGATAGCGGCATTGGCATAAGCCAAACGCAAATAGACAAAATATACGAGCCGTTTAACCAAGAAGACAATAGCTCTACCCGCAAGTTTGGCGGCACAGGGCTTGGTTTATCTATCACAAAAACCATTCTTGAACTTATGGGCGGAACGCTGAACGTAGAAAGTGCCGTAGGCGTGGGTAGTACATTTAGCTTTGAACTAACATTTGATTTGGCTGTCGATTCGGACGCAGTCGGCAAGCGATTCCACGCAGGCGAACTTGAGAAACCAAACTTTAAAGGCGAAATTTTGGTATGTGAAGACAATCACCTTAACCAGCAAGTGATAAGCGAACATCTTTCACGCGTTGGGCTAAAAACGGTGATAGCCAACAATGGTAAAGAGGGTGTGGATATTATTGCCGACCGTATCAAAAACGGCAAAAAATCATTCGACCTTATTTTTATGGATATACAAATGCCTGTTATGGACGGGTTAAAAGCCGTGGCAAAAATTATCGAGTTAGACATCGAAACACCCATTGTTGCGCTAACCGCCAACGTGATGCCTGCCGACTTGGATTTATACAAAATAAGCGGTATGTCTGACGCGGTGGGTAAACCCTTTACTACACAGGAACTGTGGAACTGCCTTGTCAAACACCTCAAGGTGCAAAGTTATTCTGCCGTGGACAAAGAAAAACAACAGGCAGACGAAGAAAAACTGATAACGCAACTAAAAGTGAACTTTGTAAAAGATTATCAAAACGCTTATGCAACCATAACCGACTCGCTAAACAGCGGTGACATAAAAACCGCACACCGTTTGTCGCATACATTAAAAGGGCTTGCAGGTCAAATGGGAGAAAAGAGCTTGCAGGCGGCGGCATTGGCTGTAGAATCCAAGCTTAAAAATAATCAGTACCTGTTGGATGAAGACGAACTTGCTGTGTTTGAAACGGAATTGTCGGCAACGCTTAAAAAGCTTGCGCCGTTGTTGGAGGAATACAACGCAAGAATTTCCGTAAAAACAACCGACAAAGATAAAATACAAGCCGTACTGTCGGAGTTGGAGCCTATGCTTGTCAACAGAAACCCTGACTGCGAGGATATGCTTGATGCACTAAGAAGCATACCCAATACGGATGCATTGGTATCACACATAGAGCGGTTCAAATTTAGCCCTGCGTTGGAAGAGTTTGCCAAGGTTAAAGCGGAGTGGGGGCTATCTTAAAAATGACGAAAAAAAAGTACAGCATATTGGTTACAGATGACGAACGTGCCAATATAAGTATACTGCGGAATATTCTTGGTGAGGACTATACAATTTACGCGGCAGGGGACGGACAAGATGCCATAGATACGGCAGACGAATTTTTGCCTGATGTAATTTTGCTGGACATTATCATGCCGGGCATGGATGGCTATGATGTAATTAAGGTATTGAAAAAGGCCGAAAAAACGAAAGACATCCCTGTAATTTTCATTACGGGTTTGGACAATGCCGATGCAGAGGAAAAGGGATTGGCTATGGGTGCGGCAGATTATATCGCCAAACCGTTTAACAGTTCCATTGTAAAATTGCGGGTGCGAAATCAAATTAATTTGATAGAGCAATTTCGTCAACAAGTGTTCATGACGCAAATATCCCACAATTTTTTATCAGATGCCTATATAGATTCTGTGCTTGCAAAAACTTTGCGCGGTGTGGGTATGTTTATGGATGTTGCGCAAATATTGCTGTACAAATATGACAGCGACGAAGATGCCCTAACTTGCCAAAGCGAGTGGCTAAAACCGGAGTTGAATAAGAAATCTCAACTGGGTAAGCAATTAAAGATTGTCGGCTCTCCCGTTTCGATGGTAAAGAATTTGATGGATGGCGACAGAAGTAATCTGCGTGAAAAGTTCATAAGCAGCGATGATAAAAAAAATATAACAAAACCAATTTTTGTTAAAGGTAAACTGCACGCGCTACTGGATATTTCAAAAGAACACGATTCTAAAGAGTGGACTGAAAATGAGCGCAACCTTTCTGTGCTTATTGCCGATATTCTTTCGGGGGTTTTTGAACGGGATGCCATGGAACGGCAGTTCTCCATTGTTGAAAAAACGCCCGACCTTGTGTTGTCTGTTTCGGAAGACGGCACGGTGGAATATGTAAACCCTGCATTGGAAGCTGTAACAGGGTACACAAAAGGTGAGTTGATAGCCAACGGCCTTTCTCTTATTTTCCAAGGCGACTCTATGGTGGATTTGATAGAAACGCGTATCCCAAAAGCAATGAAGGGTGCGTCTGTCCAGTTTGAAATGAATTTTGTTTGTAAAAACGATATACAACGTGTGTTGCTTGTTTCTGTTTTCCAACGGGAAAAAAGCAGCTTGGGTATGATTATCGGCGACTTGACTCGCATACGCGAGTTGGAAGCGGAAAACGAAAAAATATTCTTCGATGGCCTTACGGGGATATATAACCGTAGGTATTTTGATGAATCAACGCCGCGTATTATCGCATCTTTGTCGCGCACAAGCAGTCCGCTGACAATTATGATGATTGACGTTGACTTTTTCAAGAAGTACAATGACACATATGGTCATTTGGGTGGTGACGAATGTTTAATTGCTGTTGCAGAAGTTCTGGGCAAGGCTCTGCCCCGTACAGATGATTTTGTTGCCAGATACGGCGGCGAAGAATTTGTTATAGTATTGCCAAATACTAACGAAAACGGTGCGTGCATAATAGCCGACCGCATTATGGCGCGTATGCGTGAGCGCAATATTCCCCACGAAGCCAGCGACGTAGCGGAATACGTTACATTTTCCATCGGGTTTACAACGGGTGTTGCAAAACACACAAACACTGTTGAAGATTTCATAAAAAAAGCAGATGAAATGCTGTATGAATCAAAGCAAGGCGGACGCAATAGGTACAGTTTTCAGTCTCTATAGCTATGGAGGTAAGTAAAATGGATGAAAGTAAAAAAAACAGTATCTTGATTGTGGACGACGAACGCTCTAATATAACGGTTTTGCGTAATATTTTAGGGTCGTTGTATACGATATATGCATCTGTTGACGGCGAAGACGCTCTTGAAACGGCAGACGAGTTTGTTCCTGATATCATTTTGCTGGATATTATCATGCCTGAAATGGATGGCTTTGATGTTCTTCAGGCGTTGAAAAAGTCGGAAAGAACGAAGGACATCGTGGTCATATTTATTACGGGATTGGATAACCCCGAAGCCGAAGAGCGCGGTTTAACCTTGGGCGCGGCAGACTTTATTTCCAAACCGTTTAACCCCACAATTGTAAAACTGCGCGTAGAGTTGCAGACGCGTTTGATAAACAACGCACGCGCCATGGCAGAACAAGCGCAAGCATTAAGAGGCCGCACCGCTCATTTGCTGCGTGTACAGCACAGCGCGGCTAATGTTTTGGCGGGGCTGGTAGATAAGCGCGACAAAATAACAGGCAAACACATTGAGCAAACTTCAAAGTATATGGAAATACTGGTAGAAGCCATGAAGCAAGACAGTAGATTTAAGGACGCTGTGGCGGATTGGCATACAGACACCGTTGTTATGGCGTCACGTTTGCATGATATCGGAAAAATTACCGTTTCGGATTTGATTTTAAACAAGCCGGGAAAATTTACGCCCGAAGAATATGAAGAAATGAAGCAACACGCAATACAGGGTGAAAACATAATTAACGATGTTATCGCCAGTTCGGGCAAGGAAGAAATTTTTGATAACGCAAAGCTGTTTGCAGGTAGCCACCACGAGCGGTGGGATGGTCTTGGATATCCCCGCGGGTTGGCGGGGAAAGATATCCCTTTCCATGGCCGCGTTATGGCAATTGCAGATGTATACGATGCATTGGTTTCTACGCGTCCGTACAAAGAATCATATTCACATGACAAAGCTTGCAGCATGATTATCGAAAACAAGGGCACGCAATTTGACCCCGATATGGTAGACTTGTTCCTCACCGTTGCCGATGATTTCAAACAGGTAACGGAGTGAGTTGGGACTGTTGCAAAACTAAGTTCTCGGGGCTCTGCCCCGAACCCCGCAAGCCTTTAAAAAGGCTTGACCCAAACTTTAACATGGACTAGCGATAAACTGTATCGAAATTTCAAAAACCCGCGCGAACTGCGCGGGTTTTTCGTTAAAGTTTTGATGAAACTTTTTCAAAAGTTTCTGGGGTGTGGGGTGAAACCCCACGGTCTTAATTTTGCAACAGCCCTTTTTTTACATATTTTAGCGTAACATATCCGTGTCAAACTTGCATAAACCCGCATTTTGTGGTAAATTTTAAAGCAATTGTTTTGTTTGAAGGGAAATTGTAATGGAAAACTTGATTGTACAAAAATACGGCGGTACATCTGTTGCAAATGCCGAGCGCATTATGCACGTTGCAAAAACGGTTTCGGACACATATAAAAAAGGAAAACGTGTGGTTGTTGTGGTATCGGCGCAAGGGCACACTACAGACAGGCTTGTGGAAAAAGCAAGGGGCATAAGCTCGGACTCTAACCGCCGCGAGCTGGATATGTTGCTTGTCACGGGCGAGCAGCAATCTGCCGCACTTATGGCAATGGCGTTACAATCGCTGGGGCATGATGCGGTTTCTTTGAATGCCGCGCAGGTTGGTATCGAAGCTACTTCTGTCCACGGGAACGCGCAGATTAAGCGGATTCGTACGGCGCGTTTGACGGAAGAATTGGAAAAAGGGCGCATAGTGGTTGTCGCGGGTTTCCAAGGCATAAATCGTTTTGGCGATATGACCACCCTTGGGCGCGGCGCAAGCGATACCACGGCTGTCGCGCTGGCGGCGGTTCTTGAAGCGGAACTTTGCGAAATTTATACGGATGTGGACGGCATTTACACCGTGGACCCGCGTATCGTTCCCACTGCAAAAAAACTGGACGTAATAAGTTATGACGATATGTTAGAGCTTGCATCTTCGGGGGCGGGTGTGCTGCATAACCGCGCTGTGGAAATGGCAAAGCGGTACAGGGTAAATTTGGTGCTTCGTTCAAGCATGAGCGAAATTCCCGGCACATTGATTAAGGAGGCAACAGAGGTGGAACGATTAGCGGTTAGCGGCATTGCAATAGACCGAAACGTGGCGCGCATAAGCGTTACGGGGCTTGAGGATAAACCGGGCGTGGCGTACAGTATTTTCGACCCGCTTGCGAAAGGAAAACTTAATGTAGACGTAATCCTCCTTTCTGTGGGCGAGGGCGAAAAACGTGATTATTGCTTCACCGTTCACAAGCAAGAGATGGGGCTTGCCTGCGAAATTTTGGAGCAAAACAAAGAAAAAATAGGTTACGATACCCTTATCACGGACGAAAATTTGGCAAAGCTTACAATAGTTGGCGCGGGCATGGCAAACAACGCGGGTGTGGCGTCTACAATGTTTGAAGCCCTTTACGAATGCGGAGTTAATATCGAAACAATATGTACTTCCGAAATAAAAATCACCGTGCTAATCGACCAACGCCATATCACAAAAGCCGCCAAGGCAGTGCATGATAAGTTCGAGCCGATGTTTTCAAAAGACTATACACAAACGGAAGACGCATAATGTGCATCCTCATTATCGACGACACCCCAATGATTATCTCTGCGTTAAGCAGGATTCTTTTGCCGCATTATAAGGTAAAAGTTGCGCGGGACGGCGAAGAGGGGCTTAAACTGGTGGAGCGTTTTCCCATCAGCGTTATTTTGCTGGATGTTAATATGCCGGGGATTTCCGGCTTTGAAGTGCTTGAAAAATTGCAATCGTCCGAAAAAACAAAGAGTATTCCCGTTATAATTTTAACGGCTTCCGACGAAAAAGAAGACATGAAACAAGCGTTTTCTTTGGGTGCTGTTGACTATATTAAAAAACCGTTTACGGAAGAAGATGTGCTTCGCAGAGTAAAATTAGCAAAGGAGAATGTGACGTGAAAAAGCTAACAAGAGAAGAAGCAAGGCTTAGAATTGATTTTATGAAAGGGCAAAAATATACATTTCACGACCTAAACGCAGAAATTACGGCAGGTCATTACGCAACAGCGCGTCGTCTTGCCCACACACTAAAAGGTATATCAGGTTTGATTGGCGAACACGCTCTTGCCGATATCGCTTTAAAAATTGAAAGGCAATTAAACGAACAAAAAGCACCCGACGAAAACGATATGTCGGCTCTTGATAACGAACTTAACCGTGTTTTAACAGAAATTGCAGACTCGGGTATTCTGGATGAAGGTGTGCTTAGCACGCCGCCCACAAGAGACGAGCAAACCGTTTTGTTTAATAAATTGCAAAAAATGCTTGAAGAAAATGATGCCGCCTGCATGGAAATTCTCCCTGAAGTTTCCATAATATATGAGACAAAAGTTCTTGTGCGTCAAGTGGAAAAATACGACTTTGAACACGCACTTATTACACTAAAAGTTTTGCGCGAGGTAGTGGGGGTTTAATCACCGTGAAAAAATTTTTTGTTTTGATGCTCGCTTTTGCGATTGCACTTAGCTTTTCCGGCTGTTTTGGGGCGTCCGATGATGGGCGGCCTGTAATCCGCATAGGCTATTTGCCCATTACTCATGCCATGCCGCTGTTTACCGTTTCCGATATGGTTGCGGATTATAGCGATTTTGCTGTGGCTTTGGAACGGTTCAGTTCTTGGCCGGACTTAATGGACGCGCTGAACGGCGGGCACATAGACGGCGCGTCTGTACTTATCCAGCTTGCGATGGTTTCAAAAGAGGCGGGTGTGGATTTGCGTGCGGTTGCACTGGGTCACAGAGACGGAAATATCGTTGTTGTTGCCGATTATATCGAAACGGTGCAAGACCTTCGCGGCAAAACAATTGCCATACCAAGCCCCATGTCTACCCACAGTATGTTGCTTAATATGTTGCTTGCGGAAAACGATATGAGTCAAGATGATGTTGATGTAATACAGTTAGCACCTACGGAAATGGTTTCTGCATTGGCAAGCGGCAGTATTTCTGCCTATGTTGTTGCAGAACCGTTTGGTGCAAGGGCAGTGACACTGGATGTAGGTGTTAAATTTGCGGAATCGCATGATATATGGGAAGACTCTTTGTGTTGCGCATTGGTGTTTTCATACGATTTTATAAGAGAAAACGAAGACATTGTTTCAAAATTTATGCATATGTATCATGAAGCGGGGGCGTTTTTAGAACGGAACATAAACCCGATAACATACAGGGTGCGGGAAATTGCATCGCGCTACCTTATGGTGGACGATGAGACATTGGAGCTTTCTTTAAAGTGGATTTCTTTTGCAGACCTTAACATTAATGAAGCGGAATACGACAAATTATATAACCTTATGATAGATATGGGCTTATCTCAGTCACCGCCGAGGTTTAACAATTTCGTGATAAATCATTGTTGCATTGGGGGGCAATGACGTGAAAAAGACGGTAATAAGAGTAATTAACAGGTTTATGTATGCCCTTGGTGCGGTTTTTATTTTGATTGCAATTTGGCAGTTGGTGGTTATGTTTGGAGGGTTTAACCCTGCGTTGTTGCCGCCGCCCGTGTATGTTTTTCAAACGCTGATTGATATGACGCTAACGGGTGAATTGTTTGTTCACGTGCGGATAAGCCTTTACAGGTTTTTTGTGGGCTATTCGTTGGCGGTTATTGCAGGGCTTATGGCGGGGCTTATTGTTGGGCAAGTGTCGTTTCTGTCTAAGCTGGTAGACCCGCTTACGCAGTTGCTTCGTCCTATCGCGCCCGTTGCGTGGATGCCGTTTATCGTTTTGCTTTTCGGCATAGGGGATATGCCCGCCATCATGGTAATATTCATCGCCGCGTTTTATCCCGTGTTACTGTCTACTATAAGTGCTTCCAAAAAAATTGATAAAAGCTATTTGCGTGTTGCAAAAACGTTTGAAATAAAACAACCGCAAGTGTTTTTCAAGATTATAGTCCCCGCCATTTTCCCGTCCATTGCAAACGGAATGCATTTGGCATTGGGTACGGCGTGGGTTTTTCTTGTTGCGGGCGAAATGATGGGGGTACGCTCGGGGCTGGGGTTTCTTATCATGGATGCCAGAAACAATATGCAATCCGAAGTATTGCTGGCAACGATTTGCGTAATCGCGCTTCTTGGGCTTATACTGGACAAAATAGTGACTTTCTTTGAAGTGCGGATTAACAGGCACTGGGGAATACAAAAGTAATTTGCGGGGGGGTGGGCATATGTATATAGAAATTGACGGGGTAAGCAAGCAATTTATGCATAATAAAACCCCGATATTGGCGTTGCAGAATGTAAATTTAAATATAGAAAAAGGCGAATTTATTTGCTTTTTAGGGCCTTCGGGTTGCGGCAAGACAACTTTGCTGAATATGCTTGCGGGTTACGACAAGCCCACATCAGGCGAAATACGGATTGAGGGCGCGGTGGTGGATACCCCGTCCATTAAGCGTGCTACCGTTTTTCAAGGATACGATTTGTTGCCTTGGCGCACCGCACAAAAAAACGTTGAAATAGGCCTTGAGTCGTTGGACATGAGCAAGGAAGAACGAAAAACCATTGCGGACAAGTATCTCGACATGGTTGGCCTAACAGATTTTGCAAACCATTTCCCCAGTGCGATGTCGGGCGGGATGCGCCAGCGCGTTTCAATTGCGCGGGTGCTTGCCGTTAATCCCGAAGTAATTTACATGGACGAGCCTTTCAGCGCGCTGGATTTAATCTCGCGTTTGGCAATTCAAAAAAGCATACTGGGTTTGTGGCGCGAAAGCAAAAAAACAATCATCTTTGTCACACATATCATCGACGAGGCCATTCTTCTCTCAAACAGAATCGTTATTTTTTCGCCCTATCCCGGCAGAATCGTTCACATAATTGATGTTCCGCCAAATGCAAAAAAGGGCGACGATATGCCCGAATATATAAAAATCAAAGACGAAATCCATCGCGTGTGTGAGATTTCTATTTAGATTTCCATTTCCAAACCGACGGGGCAGTGGTCAGAGCCCAGTATATTCGGGTGGATTGTAGCTTCGCGGATGGCGGAGCGAAGTGCCTCGGATACCAGAAAGTAGTCGATGCGCCAGCCTACATTTTTTTCACGTGCGCGTCCCATGTAAGACCACCACGAGTATGCGTCTTTCGTGTCGGGGTACATATGCCGAAATGTGTCAACGAAACCCGCATCCAAAAGCGTGGTCATTTTTTCGCGTTCTTGCGGCGTGAAGCCCGCGTTGTTTACATTTGATTTTGCGTTTTTTATGTCAATTTCTTTGTGCGCCACATTCAAGTCTCCGCACACGATAACGGGTTTTTCAAATGCACACAAATATGCGCGGAAGTCGTCTTCCCATCGTTGCCGATAGTCCAGCCGCAGTAAGCCCCGTTGCGAATTTGGCGTATACACCGTGATAAACCAAAACGTTTCAAATTCCAGCGCGACAATGCGCCCTTCGTGGTCATGCTCGTCCACGCCCATGCCGTTTTTCACAGAAAGCGGCTCTTTTTTTGAAAGCACCAGCGTTCCCGAATAGCCCTTTTTATCCGCCGAATTCCAAAACGAATGATATCCCAACTCTTTTATCTTATCCCCAAAATCCGCTTGCTCCGGTTGCATTTTTGTTTCCTGTAAGCCCACCAAATCATATTCGCCCGCACTCAAAAAATCCATAAATCCCTTGCCCATACACGCACGAAGCCCATTCACATTCCACGAAACCATTTTCATTTATTTTCCTCTTTCTAAATTAGGAAGTTATCGGATAGCCTGTCTGTAACGATACCACAAAAAAACACGGTCTCCCACCAAAATTTTCGTATTGCAAAAACAAAATCGGTGTGCTATGCTTGACTGGTTGAATACACTTGGGAGCGGGAGATATAGTCGGGGGAGTGGTGCTGGTGATTATTTTCACGGCGGTTTAGGTGCATTGCGGTTGCTGTGCATCTTTTTGAATATAAAAATTACTTAGAGTAAAAAGGAAGGAGCAAGTGCATGAAGTATTTGAGTCGGCTAAGAATGCCGGAAAGAATGCAGTTGAAAAGAATGCTTGCGCTGTTTACGGCGTTTGCAATGTTGCTTACCGTAATTTCGGTGGCGCGTCCGTGGGAGGGGACTGAGGAAATAACCCTTGCCCAATCTGAATCTGCCGAAGTAGTACCCCTTTCCGATGGTGAAACCATCGAGTGGGTAATAATGGGGGACAATACATCAAACCCCGGTGGCGCAGACCCAAACCCCCCAATGCCAACATTCCCCAGCGGCGCAAGCCTAATCGGCCCCGGTGCCGCGCTTAGTACGCTTCTTAACGAGCCAAGACCGAATGAGGACTATGTAGTTCTAATGCTGGAATTGAGCGACTTGGCAGAAATAGCACCCTATGGCATTGCAGAAAATGCTACATTAACATTTAATATGCCATCAGGCTTCCAAAACAGGCGCATACTGGCATGGACAAATTTGTCTGCCGGTGCCAACTACCGCACTGTAACCCATCTTGACCATTCCGCAATGGGTACAGGGTTTGTGTCTGTACATCGTGCCTTAAGCGCAACAGACCCCGTTACAAGCACCGTTTCTGTTCCCGCCAACTTCTTGTTCCGCAACGGCAACTTTGCGGAAGCGATTTTTATTACCATGACAAATAATGCTAACGCCACACCCGAGCAAACACATCGCGGGCGCGGTCACGTTAGCTTCAGCACAATCGAACTTAACCTAATTCCTGCGGGATATGGCGATATCACCGAACCTCCCCCGCCTCCCCCTGAATACGGCTATATTTTCGACATTCAATCAGTCCTTGGCGGCTTCAACCTTGGCGGCGAAAACGGCAATGTTATCGCAAGAAGTGCGGCATATGCCGCGCCAGCAATCAACAACCACGCCAATATCCGCGTTACCCATGCGGGAACAGGCTCGGCAGACGGTATCCTTGTCACGGTACACGAAGGCGACGACGACCGCTACCTTACTGTAACAAGAACAGGGGCGAATGCCACTCGCGGTCTTTTGTTTACAGGTGTGGAATTGCGTGAAGGCGACATCATGACCGTATCGGGATATTTGGAAACCGCCGGTCTTCATATTCGCTTGCAATCTTCGGCTGATACAGGATATATGCCGCCGGGTTATCAAGCCCCGGGTGCCGGCTCGTTTACTCACGTATACACGGTCTCTGCCGCACACGCGGCACGGGCAAATCAAGACCTTCGTATCCTTGCACACAACTCAGGTATCCCCGCAACATTCACCATTACAGACCTAACCATATACCGCCCCGACGATGCACCCGTTCCCTTTGCACCCGGCGTTCAAGCTATTGAAACCGTGTCTTATGAATTTACCGCAATGGGCTTGGGCGCGGGCGAAACCGCAACTTTAACCTTTGCAACAGACCAATTCCAACTTCGCTCAAACATTCCTGCGGCAGGCATTATACAGCCGGAAAGCCGTGCATTTACGGTTGACAGGAACGGTACCGATACTTGGGACATTCCTTTTGAAGCTCCGTCACAGCTTTTCTTGGGCTGGAGCAACATGGGGCAAAACCACACAATCACAGGCAGTGACGATGCATACTTTACCGTGGATGCCTTTATCGTAAACGGCATTCGCTTAGAGCCTAACGAATACATTGTTCTGGACGGCACGGACGGTGCGTTGCCCAACGCTTTCGGCACGCACGGCGAATTGTTTGAATTTGCACGGTGCAGTTGCGGAAACGCACGTTTGGAAAGACGCACACGCACATCAACTATTCCCGTAAGGTCGCATCCTTCCGCTCCACTTACTGAAAGCCGCTCCCTTGTAATGTTCGTTATGGACGAGGATTTGGACGAGTGCATTGTTCCCCCATCAGGAATGTTCTGGGGTATTTCAGGCGGCGCGGCATTGCACCTGCCTGCAACAACCGCCCACCGCGGCAACCATGTAACGGTAATACCCGGTCCTGCTGGTAACAACGACCCGCGCATTCTTAGATTTGCGGATATCACTTTCGGAAACGACCCCGAAATCATGGCAGAAATCCGAAACGCGGGTACTGCGGCTATTACAATCCATGCCCCCGGCGTGTCCGGAAACCGCCAGTTCCAAGTGTGGACATCCTTGTCCGCTCTAGTGGACGGCGCAGAGGGCGACCCGTCTACCCAAGATTTTGTCACCACGGAGAACGTTGCCGCAGGTGCGATATTAAACACGGGAACAGGCACGGCTGCCGCAACCCCGTGGGCGGTAACAATTCCCGCAAACCTGTTGTACAACAATGGCGTATTTGCGGATGCTATCTATCTCGCAGGAACGCTTGGCGGCGGCATAGGCACGGGAAATTTCAGATTTGACCACACAAATGCCATAAACTACGTAACAGTTGAACTTAGGCCAGCCCCCCCGTTCCAAGACCATATGTCTCTCAACTGGGGTGAAGATGAAACAGAAATGCGCATTACATGGTGGACTCCGCGCTCCGTAGACGACCCGTCTGCAAACGCTGTCACCTCCTTTGTGCAATATGCACCATACGAAACCTTGGTTGACGGCGCAATGCCCGCAGACGCACCAATAGTAGACGGTCACGCCCCTGTCCCCATAGACTCGAATGTTGCCGCTTACAGGTACAACGTAAGCCGCGTAAACATCACAAACCTTGCGAGCAACACAAGGTTTGCATACCGCGTGGGCAACCGCGTGGGCAACGCGGAAGACGGCCCAATCATCTGGAGCAGAATCAACCACTTCTACAGCTTTGAACCCCACGCAGGCCACACGGTTATCCTTGTGGGTGACCCGCAAATAGGCGCGTGGAACTTAGACCGCCAGTACTTCAAATGGCGCGATTCCTTAACAACGGCATTTGAACACGTCCGCACCATGTACGAAATTGACGGCATTGGTCACGGCGGCGTGGACTTTATCCTAAGCGCGGGCGATAATTCCACCCCCGCAAACGATATGGGACGCTTCCAAACTTATCTGCGCCCATACCAGCTTAGAAGCACCCCAATGTTTACAACAATCGGCAACCACGATACCGTTACGCAAAATGCAAACCTGCCTACAATCGGCTTGCTGTCCTACGCCCATTACTGGCCCAACCACGACTGGCTTCTTGCAGGTGCGTCTGTTGTTGGCCCAATCATGGACGGTGTTGTAACAGGCGGAACGCCCGGGCGTTCCACCCACTCAAGCAACTATGCACGCGGCGGCGGAAATCACTGGTTCGTTTACGGAGATGTTCTGTATATCTCCCTTAACATGAACTTGGTAGGCCCCGCAGGTTTTGCGCAACACGTTAGAACATTGCAACAAGCCACCGACGCCTTCCCTGATACAACATGGCGCATAGTTACCTTCCACCAAGATATCTTTGGAAGCGGAACAGGTCACGCCGCAGGTATGCCCGCAAGTAACAGGCAATCCATGGGCGCGTTCCTTAACGCTTTTGATATCGACCTTGTAATAAACGGTCACGAACACACCCACGGGCGTTCCTACTTTATGAACGGTGCAACACCTGTTCATCAACAACGCCCCGCAGACTTTGCAGGAAACAGAAACTCCATGCTTATCTACGGATGTCACCCCGGCGCGTTTATCTCCCCGGAAGGCATACCGTATATCACACTTGGCTCTATTTCAGACTTCCCGAAATACACCTCCATCTTCCCCTTGCTTGACTGGGTTGCATGGACAGACCCGCCGGAACTGGACTATATGGCACAATACTCCATCATGGTAGTTGACGGCGATTCCATCACTATCGAAACATGGGCAATCCCTTACACCACAGGCGCGAACACCGCCGCCGACTGGCAACCATGCCCCGACAGAGACAAATTTATGAGCACAAGTATCACAATCCGCAGAACCGCAAGGTTTGAAGATTTGGACTTGTTGCTTGAAGGCGCAAGCGAATTTGTTGAAGAGCGTGACGGCGAGGACATCACCCCCGCAACTTGGACAGAATTTGCTGCGGCTGTGGCTTACGCAAACACTCTTACAGACGCAGACTCCCCCGAAGAAATCCACGACGCGTTTATGGAAGTTTACGACCTGTACTTTGCACTTGAAGCCACTACCGACAAAGCAGACCTTATCGCGCTGGTTACGGAAGTGCAAGAATTGCTGGATGTTGCGGTTGAAGGCCCATGGTTTGGTCAATTCCCGCCCGGCAGCATTACTGTGTTGCGTGATGTGTTTGAACCTGCAAGGCACACCCGCACATTGCGCCTTGCCACACAAAACGAACTTGACGTACAATACGATTTGTTGCGTCCTGCGTTCACGTATTTCATTTCCTTGGCAAGCGACATTGCACTGCCTTGGACAAATGTTCACACAATCCCCGCAGACGGCGAATATGAACTTAGTTTAGTAAGCTGGATGTGCGAGTATGTTCCCGAAGTTCTTGTGTACGTTCCCGTAGAGGACGATGACGGACAGTGGCAATACCGCAGGTTCATCATGCCTTGGGAAAACCACCCGAATATCATACGTCGTTTCCCGTCACACTTTACAAAACTTAACTTTGCAGGCGGCTCTTTACGCGCGGTTGACGGTAGTGATAACCATCACACGCGGTTTATGGTAACACGGGAATCTGTACGGCCGGATTCACCTTACGGTCCTGTTACCATGGAGGGCGGGCGCGTTCCCATCCCCAGAATCCGCATAGAAAAAGACATTGATGGAGAAATTACCATCATCGAAACGCTGGAGCCCACATCGGGTCACGTAACCCACACCCATGCAGGTGAATGGATACGTTACGAACTTTATGTGGAAGAAGCAGGTGAATACAGCATACAGCTTGGCGCGAGAAACCCGCGTTCGGCGGCTATGGTGGTTGCACTGCGCGATATGTACCAAAACACGCTGACGCGATTCACAATACCTGCGGGGCATGGCGCGACACAAGACTGGGAAGATGTACCTCTTGTGCCTGCGGCAAACACCATTAATCTGCCCCAAGGCACGTATGTTTTGGAAATAGTGTTCTTTAACGACGGTACCGGGCCCACCCACCACGGAACGGGCAATGTGTCCTCGTACACGGACGGGCCGGATGTTGACATGATGGTACTACAGCGTGTGGGCGACACTAATCCGGATATAACCTTTGTGGATGTCCCCAGATTGCAAGGTGTCGCAAACATCCACCCGAACAGTAGTTATTTCATGTTGCCGATGTTGCCGAACGATGCGGCAGGAAACTCCT
This sequence comes from Defluviitaleaceae bacterium, assembly GCA_009788055.1. Taxonomy (GTDB): domain Bacteria; phylum Bacillota; class Clostridia; order Lachnospirales; family WQUN01; genus WQVC01. The sequence goes on from WQSG01000017.1 coordinate 20,808, forward strand.
TGCGCCAGCGCGGCTGGGCAATGGCAGGAACATGGAACGAATGGGTTGGTTCTAATTTGGTGCAGGACGGCGCGTTCACCCTTGCAGAGGTAAGCGCGGCAACCCACCTTGTAATGGAAGTGGCGGGCAGACCATCGGGTGCTATTTTCGTAGGGCTCATGGGCGGCCATGCCGGAACGTGGAATCAACATTCCCATGCTGTGGACAGTGTGTTAAACACCGAAATAAACAGGGTAATAATTGACCTTCGTGCAATACCATCCACCGTTGGTGAACCTGCGGCACTGGTATTCGACAGGTGGACGGATATCTCCGACACGTCACCGCGGCGGATTATGGTTTCCCATAACGCCGAAAGCTGGGACGAAATGAACGTGGTAGCGGCGTGGCTGGTGCTTGATGAAACCTATGACCCGGGTGGCACAGGGCCGCATGAACCGGGTGAAGTGATTTGGGAGTTGGAAATCACGCAAGAACTGGTTGACGCGTTAAACAACGAGGAAGACCACGGCGGTGTAACACGTGCAGGCGAACCTTACTTGCTTTACAGTGACGGCAATCTTGTAGTAACAGAACGCTCTGCCGCCTATTTCGCCATTGATGTTTTGTTGAGGAACTTAGACCTTAACCCGGATGGTAGATACAGGGTTATTGCAACAGGCTCTAGCGTTGCAGGTGCTTCGTTTATAGTGGAATTGCCGCTGGCAGACGACCCATGGCACGCTGGCAGGTACGTGGGCGATGCAAACGGCGCAACTTGGGTGTTCTCGGGTGCTATACCGGATATTGGCGGCGTTACGCCCGGCTTAGATGGTGAGGGCAACTGCAACCACCGTGTACGCGTTCTTACAACGGGAATGGGTGACTTCACAATCTACAGCATTGTTATCGAGCGCATTATACGTGACGATGCAACCATTCTTGCAAACCTTATCCAAGAAGCCCTTGCCCTTCTTGCCGATACGGAAGAATCTGTAGACGGCTATGATGTTCCACGCTCCCGCTTCTGGGCAACAAATGCGCAACGCACAGCTTTCTCCAATGTAATCACGGCAGCGCAACTAGCTCTTGAATATGCAAATGCAAGTAATGGCAACGATGACTAATATCAAATCTTAAAAAAATCACAGCTCCGGCTACTGTCGGGGCTGTGATTTTGTAGGGGGTTATCGTATGAAAAAACTGATATCGGTTTTGGCGGCTGTGCTTTTTTTGGCGGCTTGCGACGGCGGTAACGCCCCCTATGTTTCACAAGAGGGCGCAACCGTCCCTTTTGATGAAGTTGAAAGATTTTCCGAGTTGCTGGAGTCTGCCTACGCGCTGGAGATTTTATCCGAAGGCGTTTACGCAGATGTTTTGGATATCGCAACTGGAATTACATACAGGGTTCGCCGCGCCATTGGCGGCTACAACACCCTTGCAGATGTGGAAACCGTAACCCAAGAGGACACAGATAAATTGCTGGAAACCACGGGAGGGGGTTGGTGTATTCGGCGGCGGGCAATAATTGTAACTGTGGAGGGCAGGCAAATTGCGGCTTCTATCGCGCCTTTCCAGCATTCGGGCAGTGAGGAACACCCCTTTGGCGAAATAATAGACAACCGAAGCGGCGGCACAGGCACGGGGATTAATTTGGACAGCATACGCGACAACGGCATGACGGGCGTTGTTGATATATTTTTTTTCAACAGTTTAATACCGGGGATAAACAGGGTAGACGAGCGACATCAAGAAATGGTGCTGATGGCATATGATTTTACGGGTTAGTGCGGTAATTTTTTTTCTGTTTGCTTTTGCCCCCGTTAGCGTGTACGCAGACAGGGGGCGTTTGGCAGAGGAATTTCAAGTAAATTTGTATCGCGCCCGCGTGGTTGAAGTTGCGGACGAGATTGTCATACGCGACACGGTTACGCAGGTTTTGCGCGTTCGCGTGTTAAACAGGGACTTGCGCGGTCACGAGACAACTGTGCGAAACACCCTTGCATACGATGCAACAAACCGCCCCTTGCGAAGCGGCAACAGGATTGTTTTGCACATGGAGGAGGACGCAGATGGTACGCCCGTGTTTTTCTTTTACGGTTATGACAGGCTTGTGCCTTTTGCCGTGCTGTTTGCGTTTTTTGCGGCGTGTGTGGTTGCCCTTGGCGGGCTAAAAGGGGTGCGGGCATTAACCGCGCTTTTGCTTACGATTATGCTTATTATGTTTGTGCTTGTTCCGCTGTTGCTTAGGGGGTACAACCCTATTGTTTTGTCTGTTGTGGTGTGCGTGCTTTCCACCATTATCACTTGCGTAATTTGTTTCGGCACGGGGAAGAAATCTTTTTCTGCGGTGCTGGGCGTTTCCGGCGGGTTGCTTATCGGCGGTGTTATAGCCCATGTTTTCGGCATTGCCGCAAGAATGGCAGGGCTGTCCCACGGTGACGCGCAAATGTTGCAATACTTGCCGGGGGGGTATATGTTCGACTTTCGCGGCTTGCTTTTTGCGGGTATTATCATCGGCGCGCTGGGGGCGTGTTTAGACGTTGCGATTTCCATATCCTCTGCTCTTACGGAAATAACGGCGCATAACCCTTCCGCAGAGAAAAAAGAGATTGTGCGCTCCGGATTTAACATCGGCAAGGATATCATGGGCAGCATGATAAACACGCTTATTTTGGCGTATACGGGCGGCTCACTTGCTACAATTTTAATTTTTGCGGGGTTTGGCAGTGGGTTGTCTCAAATTTTCAATTTAGAATCCATTGCGGTGGAAATTTTGCGTTCTGTTGCGGGTAGTTTGGGGCTTATTTTTGCCATTCCCATAACAATTTTTGCCTTTGTATTTTTGGATAAAATGAAAGGAAGGAACACATGAAAAAAATTTTTTTGGCGGCGATTTTACTGATTTTTGCCGCTTGCGGAAACGGAAACGCGGAAATTTTTACGGAAGAAACACCGCCTGTTGCGGCAGAAGAAACAACAGAGCCGCCGCTTTGGGAGCGGGTTCACCTTGGCGGGCTTGACTGGATTGTGCTTGCAGAGGCAGAAGGAAAGCGGCTTATTCTTTCCGAGGGCGTGATAAAACGGGCGGCATTTAGCAATGATTACAGTGTTATGTGGCAAACAAGCCTTGTGCGGGAATATCTAAACGGCGCGTTTTTCTATGACAATTTTGCACAAGACGAAAGAAGCCGTATTGTTGAAACGCAGGTGACAAACAGCCCCAACCCCACATACGGCACGGGGGGCGGCGAAAACACGCAAGACCGTGTTTTTTTGCTTTGCTTGGACGAAATAGCCGCGTTAATGCGTGACGGGACGGTATTGGACGCGGCTCGGGTTGCGCATTATTTGGGGGATGGCTCGTCGGCGTGGTGGTGGTTGCGCTCCACGGGATACTCTTCCGATTTTGCCGCAATTGTTCGCGCAGACGGTTCTGTTCGCACAGACGGGCGCGGCGCGGAGATAATTCACGGCGGAGTTCGCCCCGTCTTGTGGTTGGAGGTAAACCAATGAAAAAATTTTTGCTTGTTATTTTATGTATCGTGCTTATGCCCGTTCATGTGTTCGCCTGCCCCGCAGGGGATGAATTTGGCCGCCCGTATTTTGAAATTTTCAACAGAGAGTATACTCAAAAAACCATGTTTTACTTGGGCAATTCTTATTATTACAGGCGGGAACTGTGCCTGATAACAGACGTACACTCCATTCGCGAGGCGTTTTCCTTTCCCATTGTGGGGCGTTCCGTGCCGGAACTTTACGGCGTTTGGGGCGAAATTTTTTACCCTTCACGGGTAGACGCAGGCGGAACGCATTTCCGCATAAATGTGGGACTGCAAAACACGCTGGAGTACTGGAAAGAATTTGTAGCAAATTCGCCCAACCCCATAGCGGATATGTTTTACGAAATTTTGGTAGAACGCTTGCACGACGACGCTACAGACGAGCGGTTTATCCGTGCAAAACAGCGAATGGCAGAGCATAACATAACACAGGCGTTGTCCCACACTTTGCGTGTAGACCACGGCGTAATTTTCGGCGACAGGGTTTTTAACGAAATACGCGACGATTTGCGCATTATGTTTGACCCCGTAATGCTTGACCCTGTTGTGGTGTATATGTGCGATTGCTTTTTCCATTTTACCGCAGAGGACATTGACACAGACAGCATTGTTGCAATAAACGTAGACCATTTTTCAGGGGAAATCAGGCAATACCCCGTAATCTATGAAAATAATTTGTTCCGCTTTACCATAAACGAGCCGGGTACTTTTGTGCTTGTAAGTGACACAGAAAGCTTTGCGGCGGCGGAAAACGCGCCCGACAACGGCATTGAGGAAAACGATAATTTACCGCAAGAGACGCAGGGAAACGGCGGTAACGTACTGATGATTTTTGCCGCCTTTTTTGCGGGGGGCGCGGTTGTTATCGGCGCGTTGCTTCTTACCCAAGAGAAAAAACCGCAGGGACGGAAGAGGGGAAAGAAGTAAAATAATATTATCCCGCTGTATTGAAATCATTGCAATTTGAGGTGACGGGAATGTTTAACAGTGCGAAGGAAATATTTTTTAAATTCGGCGGACGCCATTTTCATATGGCACGAGAAGAGGTTTATGATGAATACAAACAGTATGGCATTTCGTTGAGTCAGGAGCGAGAATGGCGAATAGAAATGCGTGATGAAATATATGACAAGTTAATACAGGAGTCAAATAACAGAATAATGGCGGATTTGTTTGCGGAATACGGCAACCTGGTTGAGGACTTGCAAGATGAAGCGGGTTATGAATTTATGTTGGATTTTACACGGAACAATGTGCATTTATTTGATTCTATGGCTGTTCTTTGGAACGTAAATTTTATTTTAGGTGTGCGGGGTGTGAAAAATAAAAAATTGAAAACCCGTGTTATAAAAGAGTCTATATTGTTGTTGCAGAATATTTTAAGTGGCAACATTTATGTTTCCGAAGACCACTATACATCCGAAGAATTATCAGTAGAAAAAATTTCTGAGAGAATAAAACAGTGCATTAAATATGGGGAACAGCTTTTGATGCGGATGAAATTTCCTTTCTCGTTGTGGAATCGGATTGTGGAAAGATGGCTTCTATGTATTATCTCTTAATTACCCAAAAAACCGCGCAAATGCGCGGTTTTAGAAATTACGACGTTGCCTATCGCCGGTTGAAATTTAAAGTTTGGGTCAAGCCTTTTTAAAGGCTTGCGGGGTGTGGGGCAGAGCCCCACGGTCTTATCATTATCGCCGTGGAGGATGCGCCGCAAACGACTCTACAATGCTTTGGTAGATTGCGTGGGCGAGAAGCCACTGATATGCGGAGTCTGAAAGGCGGGCGGCTTCGGCGGGATTGGTTAGGAAGCCGAGTTCGAGGAGGACGGCGGGCATTTGTGTTTCGCGCAGAACTACGAAGTTAGGTGCGTTGCGCACGCCGCGATTATTTGCAGCGGTGGCTTGAATTTTGTTGGCCTGTACGATTTCGGCAAGGCGGCGGCTGTCCATGGTGTTGTTTGCGGCGGCTTCAAGTTCGCCGACGGTGTACCATGTTTCGATGCCGTGAACGTCGGGGTTTATTACGCCGCGCCGAATTTCTGCCGCGTTGGCGTGAACGGAGATGAACAAGTCCGCGCCTAAATTGTTGGCAAATTCCGCACGGTTAAGAAGCGACACAAAAGTGTCTGTGCGGCGGGTCATGTAGCCTGTTATGAATGGGCTTGCGTCTACGAAATGCATTATTTTGTGCGAAACGTCCAGCACCATGTCTTTTTCCACAACGCCGTTCTGAATCGCGCCGGGGTCTGTTCCGCCGTGGCCGGGGTCAATTACCACGATAAACGGCGAAACTTCACGCGGCAAATGGGCGCGGATTACGTAGTAATATTCGTCTTGGTGGATTGAAAATGACATGACGCGGGCGGTGTTGAATGTCAGATTTACCGCGCCGTTTTCGTTGCAGGCAATGGAGACGGAATTAATAAACCCGTCCAATATGCTGATGTCGCCGCGTCCAAGCACGTCTGCGGAGTGGGGGAGGGTGAATGTGTAACGGAAATTCAAGTAGTCGTTTATTCTCGGGAGTTCGTGGATATTCATGTCAAAGGCGCGGGAAATGCGCAACTCGCGGTTTACGGAATCGTAGCGCACACCCGTAACGCCGCGGTGCAACATAAACGCCACCGAATTCGCACTGCTTGCAACGCTGAATGAAGGCCAATCGCCGCGCACATACACGCGGATAAACGCCGTGCCGTCTGCGCGTTCGCCTGTGGAAAATTGTGACGCGAACATTCCGTTGGGGAAAATTCCGCCCACCGCGTCCATTCGGGCGTTGTCGATATTTACCGTGATGAAATGCGGGAAACCTTCGGTTGAAATATTAATGGACGGCAAAACATCGCCCTGAATCACCAGCGTATCCGAATGCGCGTCCGAATGCGCAAACACATTGCTTATTTTGTTTTTGGAAAACGAAACAGTAAGAAGCGTCCTGTCGGCGGAAAGAGAAATGCTGTACTCGGCCTCGCCCACAACATCGAAAACAACCCGCGTAACCTGCGGCGTTTGCGAAAACTGCGACGCCCGCACCCCGCTAACGGGGACAATACCGGGCGCGTAGAAATCGCCCGAGATTAGCGCGGTTGCGTTGTGAATATCCACGACCAGCCTGTTGTCCGGCAGTAAGAAATGATGCACTTCCGAAATCGCGGAAGACGCCCTGATTACATACGCCGCCGTGCCCGTGTCCAGCGGGGTTTGCAGGTCTGTGATGGTGGTTTGCGGAAAGGATATCGTTTGGATTGCGGATGTGGAAATATCCCGCGCCAACGCAGAATCTTCGTCCGTTGTAACTACCGTACCCGGCGGCGGGAGTTCGCCCACCGTGCCGTCCCACGGCAGGTCTTCCTTGTTGGAATTATCTTCGTATTCGGATTCATTGGGGGGGTAGTTATCTTGCGGTTGCTCGTCCAATTCGTCTTGTATCAGCGGGGCGTTCGCGCTGTCGGGAAACTCCGGAAATTCTATAAATGCATACAAAACTTCGGGTTCGTCCGCTTCTTGGGCAACACCGTTTGCCGCGCCGTTTCCTGTGGAATTTACAATTGCCGCCCTGTTTTCGTCGTCCCAATCAACTTCAAAACCAAAAACCTCCGACGGAAAACGTAGCGGAACCATGGTTCTGTCGTTGTAAATAATCGCGGGGATGTCCATTTCAATAAGATTTCCGTTTAAGTTTGCGTTAAGTTCGTCAATAGTCAAAACCAAAACATTGTAGCCGTAGAACAGCGAAACCTGCCTGTGTGCGGCGTGCCAGCCCACAACGCCGCCAACGCGCTCAAAAACCTCGCGCACGGGCACGAGCGTCCTGTCGTTTAAAATAATCGGCGGCGCGGATAAATACGGCACTTCCGCACCGTCAATCACAAGCCGTACAGGCACCGCCCCTGCATACGCCACGCTTGGCACAAAAATAAACAGCAAGACGCTTAAAAACAAGAACTTCCCCATAATCCTGCGCATTGGTATCCCCCCACGACTCTCTTGTCGAGATATGTAGAATACCACTATAATATGCAGAAAGTAATCGCATAGTCAATGCTTGCAATTGAATTGTAATAAAAAAAGGGCTATTGCCCCCGAAGGTTTGCAATAGCCGATTTTTTGTCTGTATTGCGCATCAGCGATTCTCCGATTAGAACTGCGTCCGCGCCTATCTCGCGTAGCTTTTGTACGTCTTCGGGGGTGCTTATGCCGCTTTCGCTTACAAAAAGCACATCGGACGGCACAAGTTTTTTTAGCCGTTCGCTTGTGGTTATGTCAACATCAAAGGTTTTTAGGTCGCGGTTGTTTACGCCGATTATTCTCGCGCCTGCGGAAAGAGCCATTTTTACTTCGTCCTCGTCGTGGACTTCCACCAAGGCGGAAAGCCCGATTTTGTGGGCAATTTTGATGTATTCCGCAAGAGTCCGTTCGTCCAAAATTGCGCAGATTAACAGCACCGCACTTGCGCCCAGAAGTTTTGCTTCGTAAATCATATAGCTGTCTACTGTGAAATCTTTGCGGAGTAGGGGAGTGCTAACCGTTTCCGAAATTTCGCGCAGATGGTCGTCACTGCCCTTGAACCAAAACGGTTCTGTCAGCACGGAAATTGCCGCCGCGCCTGCGCTTGTGTAGTCCTTCGCAATCTCCTTGTACGGGAAATTTGCGGCGATTACGCCCTTGGACGGCGACGCCTTTTTTATTTCGCAGATGAAGGAGATATCTTCGGAGCGCAGTGCGTTCTCAAACGGAAACGCATACGGAAGCCCCGCAAATCCCGACTCCATCGCGCTTAGTGTGGCGGTTAGATTTTCTTGCGGCATAAGACTTTTACGCTCTTCCACGCGCTCCGTTGTGCGTTCTGCAATTTCCTGCAAAATATTTTTACTCATTTGAACACCTCACAAAATCTTGTAATTTTTGTTTTGCAACGCCTTGGTCAATCACATTGTTTGCGACAGTTACCGCCTCTTCAATGCTTTCGTATTTTCCTGAAATATACATAGCCGCCGCCGCGTTTATTACCGCCGCGTCACGTTTGGGGCTTTTTTCGCCGCCCAAAACGGCGTGCAGAATGCGTGCGTTTTCGGCAGGGTCGCCGCCTTGCAGGTCGCCTTTTTCGCAACGCGCAAATCCGAACCGCTCGGGCGTTAGCGTATACGAACGCACCCAGCCGTCCTTTACTTCGCACACATATGTCGGCGCGGAAAGCGAAATCTCGTCCAGTCCGTCCTCGCCATGCACTATCATGGCACTTTTTACGCCCAAATTGCACATAACCTGCGCCAACGGCTCTACCAGTTCTTTATCGTAGACGCCCATCAGTTCCATTTTCGCGCCCGCAGGATTAGTCAGCGGCCCAAGAATGTTAAACACAGTTCGTATGCCAAGCTCACGACGAATTGGCGCGACGTGCTTCATGGCGATATGGTAGTTCTGCGCGAACAGGAAACAAATGCCGATATCCGCCAACATCGCCGCGCTTTTCTCAGGCGAGATGCTGATATTTACCCCCAGTGCTTCCAGAACATCCGCCGCGCCGCACTTGCCTGACGCGCTTCTGTTCCCGTGCTTTGCCACAGGAACGCCCGCCGCCGCCGTAATAATCGCCGCCGCCGTTGAAATATTAAACGTGTTAGCGTGGTCGCCGCCCGTACCCACAATCTCCAGCGCGTCGATATCGTGCAACAGCCTTACGCAATGCGCCCTCATCCCCGCCGCCGATGCCGTAATTTCCGTGATAGTCTCGCCCTTCAAACTAAGCGCGGTAAGATATGCACTCATCTGCACCGCTGTCGCCGTGCCCGTCATAATTTCATGCATAACCCCCTCTGCCATTTCGTGACTCAAATCTTTCTTCTTAGACAATTCGATTATCGCATCTTTAATCATGATTGTTCGCTCCTTTTCACAAACCTTTTCACAATTAGTGTATCAAAAGTCGGCAGAAAACACAAAAAAATAACACCTGCATCACAACGGCACAGGTGCTGTTTTTATTTTTCCGAAGGGTTCCCGCCCACAAAATCAAATTGAAACTACTCTACCTGTTCATCGTATTCTGTGTAAATCAGCCGTTTAACGGCGTGTCCCGAGAATGGGATAACAGCGTCTTCTTGCCTAATCTCTCCGCGGGCAATCATGTTGCTTAGCACGGCAGAGATATCTTGCTCTGTATAGCTTGGGTTGTTTTTTGCCACAGTTACCACTGTTTTTTTGAAAGTTGGAATAACCTCAACTTTTTCTTTTACCCAACCAAGGTTTTTTACAATGGCGCGTTTTATTGCTTCGCTTCTTCCGCTTGACGGAATCACTTTTACATACCAGTTTGCCGCTTCCGCCAAAAGCGGGCTGAGAGAGCCGTCCACGGCATAAATGCCAACTTTTTTGTCGTTAAAATTGCGCAGGAAAGCGACAATGCTTTGGAAGTGGCTGTCTCCGGTGAATAGGATAAATTGCTGGGTATCCTGTTGCCGTATAAGACGCTGATAAATATGGTCCAGCATGATGAAATCCGTATAGTCCTTGGTTTTATCGCTCTTGGAGCAATCAATGATGCTGTTTGAAATATTCCTTAGCCTGATAACATGGTCTCTGATTGTGTCGTGAGAAAAGTCCGCAAAAAACAGAACGTCGTCTATCTGTCCTTTATTTTTCACATGATTGAACCAGTCCGCAACGTCGGGAATGGTTTGATATTGGTTTCGGCAACCGTAAGACCATGCCTCATAATCAACAAAAACAGTTGTGCGAATCTTATCAAAAGTTTCGTCTTTATAATTTTCCAAATATTGCATAATAACCTCCATCGTGGAGGGCGGGCACCTTGCGGAAATAATTTGGGAAATAGAGTCATTTATACAATTTTACCCTGCCGATTAGAGCAGGGTAAAATCTTGTATGGTACGCCAGAAACATTGCGCCAATTACTTGCCGTTTACAGCGTCTTTAATTTTTTTGCCGGCTTTGAATGTTGGTGCTTTGGAAGCAGCAATTTTCATGGGTGCGCCTGTTTGTGGGTTACGTCCTTCGCGCTCTGCGCGTTCTACAACGCTAACTGTCACAAACCCAACCAGTTGAACCTTTTTGCCGTCAACCAATGCTTGTGTAACAACATTCTCGAACGCAGAAAGGAATTTTTCTGCATCCTTTTTGGTTAAATCCGCTTCACCTGCAACTGCCGCAATAAGTTCTGTTTTGTTCATTACTTACGTCCTCCTTTAAATTAGCCGCCCATGGCGGAATGGAAATTATGTTAGCGACTGCACTTGCAACGCCTGTCACTGTTTGAAAAACGACTTACTTTCAGTATTTATAAACGCTTCAAGGGCTTTTGTCAAGGAAAATTCAGCATTTATATCCAAAATATTTGAAAGTGCCGCCAGAGATAACAAAATGTTGCCAAAATCAATATCTTTGACAGCTGTATTTTTTAGTTGTTCGTCGATACGTGTAATTATTTCTTCGGCGGGCGGAAGCTCTTTTTTGGAACGCTTTATAACTTTCGCCGCCCTAACCAACGCGGGCAACGCTTTAGGCACGGAATTCATTGCAGAAACCGCCGACCCTTCGCGTTCCTTTTCCTTATTTGCTTCCCAAATACGTTTTACGTCCTCAACATCGTTTGCTTTTTCCTCGCCGAAAATGTGCGTGTGGCGGCTAACCAGCTTATCCGAAACCGATTTAATCACGTCATCTATGCCAAAAGCCCCCGCCTTTTCCGCCAGCTTGGCATGGAAAACAACTTGCAAAAGCACATCGCCAAGTTCGTCACGTAGCGCGTTCATATCGCCGCAATCAATGGCGTCAATCGCTTCGTAGCACTCTTCAAGCATATACTGCCGCAAGCTTTCGTGGGTTTGCTCCCTGTCCCACGGACAGCCGTTCTCGCCCAATAAAACATCCATGACGCCCAAAAATTTTTCAAATTCCATTTTTATCCCCTCCGAAAATATGTACCCCCTGTCCCATCTTTGGGTACAAGGGGGCTAAATTATTGTTCCATTTGTCTTCCAAGGAAATTTGCGGCATTAACAGCCAGTTTGCTTTCCACTTCGCCCATTTTTTTGTCGGGAGAAAGAAGAACTACTGCGCCCAAAACGTCGCCCTCTGCGATGATTGGGGCAATGTATTCGTTACTGTAGGTGGACGGGTCGTCCTCTTCAAGGATGGGCACAAATGAAGCGTCTGTGCGCGTTGCAGACATCGCACTGCGCTGATTGATGGTGCGCTCAAGGGCAGGGGAGATATTTTTGTCCAAAAAGTCTTTGCGCGCCCCGCCCGAAACCGCGATGATTTGGTCCTTGTCAACTATGCAGGTGATATGCCCCGAGGTTTGCGAAAGGGTTTCCGCATACTCTTTTGCAAATGTGCCAAGCTCACCGATTGGGGAATATTTTTTCAAAATAATTTCTCCCTCTCGGTCGGTAAAAATTTCCAAAGGGTCGCCCTCACGTATGCGTAGTGTTCTGCGTATCTCCTTTGGGATTACAACCCGCCCCAAATCATCAATGCGTCTAACTATTCCTGTAGCTTTCAAAATTACTTCCTCCTTATTTTCATACAAAATCAGTATCTTAAACTTTTCATATTATCTGTAAAAATTACAGGAAATATACAAAAAAGGGGAAGACTGATTTTGACAGTCATCCCCCCTATTTTAAGCGTTTTATTTCCGAAATTTATTTCTACGCCCGTGCCATTTCTGCAAGTTTGGAAAATGCGGCGGTATCGTTTACTGCCATTTCCGCTAAAATTTTACGGTTGATGTCCACGTTCGCCTTTTTAAGCCCGCTCATGAAACGGCTGTAACTTAGCCCATGTTCACGCGCGGCGGCGTTTATGCGCGTAATCCACAAGCGGCGATATTCGCGCTTGGTTTGCTTGCGGCCTACAAATGCTGCCGCCATTGCTTTCATTACGGCTTGTTTTGCCGCACGATATTGTGTGCTTCTTGCGCCAAAATATCCGCTTGCAAGTTTTAGTGTTTTTTTATGCCTTTTTCTGGCGTGTACCGCGCCTTTTATTCTTGCCATATTGTATTCCTCCTAAGATTACATTTGTTTCGTTGCCCTTATGCTTATGCGTAAGGAAGCATTGCGCGTACTGCGGCTTCGTTGGTTTTGTCAACCATTGCCATTTTGCGCAAGCCCATTTTGCGCTTTGGTGATTTTTTTGTAAGAATGTGTCCTTTGTTTGCTTTGGGGTGCTTAAACTTGCCTGTTCCCGTTACTTTAAACCGCTTTGCGGCGGCCTTTTTTGTTTTAAGTTTAGGCATTGTATTTCAACTCCTTTTCTTATGCTTGTTCGGCTTGTTCAGCTTTTTCAAGTTTTTCTTTTTCAATTTTATCTTTTTCCGCCTGTGTTTTGGGCGACATAAACATAGCCATGGTTCTTGCTTCCATTTTTGGCGGTTTTTCAACATTGCCATGTTCGGAAAGTTTTTGTACGATGTCATTAAAAATACCGTGTGCAACCTCTGTGCGCCCAAGTTCACGCCCGCGGAAACGCACCGTTATTTTAACTTTGTCGCCATCGTTTAAAAACTCTTTGGCTTTTTTAACTTTCACGTTGATGTCGTGGGTGTCTATGTTTGGAGAAAGCCGAATCTCTTTGATGTCAACCGTGCGTTGTTTTTTTCTGGCTTCCTTTTCTTTTTTGGATTGCTCGAACCTGAACTTGCTGTAGTCCATAATTTTACACACGGGCGGTTTTGCCGTGGGCGAAATTTTAACCAAATCCAAACGCTTTTCATCTGCCATTCTTTGCGCATCTTTGCCGGGCACGACACCAAGCTGTGCGCCGTCCGTATCAATGAGACGTACTTCGCGGTCTCTGATTTGTTCGTTAATCATTAAATCGGTAATGCCAACTCACTCCTTTTATGATAATAGACCAACGGCAACAAAAAAAGCAGACAACTAAAGCCTGCCACAACAAACCACCCTGCCTTGGGGGAAGTTCGATATACGACCCTTTAACGCGCAAAAAAACATTGCGGAACGAGGGTGAGAAGTGGCACTTCTGCTTTCGCAAAAGAGTGTAGCATTATTATTTCCGATTGTCAAACATTTTTCTTTTCGCGGTTAGATGTTGGCATTTTGCGCAAAGTGTGCTACTATAAAAATGGATTTATATTTTTTAAGAGAGGGTCAAATTATGATTTCTTTCGTACGAAAATATATTTTAAAAAATTCAGGTGAGTACGCGCCGCAAATTTTTCTTGTATTGTGTGTGTATCTTGCCGCGTCCGCCGTTTATACAGAGATAGTGGATGCCCGCGATATTTTACATATGCGCCTTGTGCTGACCGCCATTGTTTTGGCGTCTTTTATTATTGTCGAACGGTCTTTGATGGATATGGAAGCAAAGGCTTTTCTTTCGCCGCTTGTTATCGGTTTGGGTATCACGGTTTGGTCGATATTCTTTGGCGATTTTTTGATTTTCACGTACACCATCGGGTGCGCGGTTATTTCGCTTACGTATTTGAATCCCAAAGCGTTGCGCAAATATATCATTACGGTGGGCGCGATACAGGTCGCATATGTTATTGTGCTTGGTAATAATTTGCTGGGCTCGATATTTTCGTGGCAACAAAACGTGGTTGGGCTTGCCGCGTCAATCGGCATAAACTATGTAATTTGGATATTCTGCAACAACTATTCCAAAATGCTTGGCGATTTAAGGGACGCAACAAATGACGCAAGCCAAGCGGCGGAAACAAAAGGCGCGTTTTTGTCCAACATGAGTCACGAAATACGCACCCCGCTTAACGCAATCATAGGCATGACGGCTATCGGAAAGGTAGCAAAAACCACGGACGAAATGGTTTATGCTTTCGATAAAATAGAAGGCGCGTCTGTACAGCTTCTTAACATTGTAAACGACGTCTTGGATATGGCGGAAATTGAAGCCGGCGGCAGGCTTGAAATTTCATGTGCGGAATTTAATCTTGAAAGCACTTTAAGCGGCGTCGCAAATATAATGATGTCAAGTATGCAGGCAAAAAAGCATAAATTTGATATATGTATAGACAAAAATATTCCGCCCATGCTGGTGGGCGACGCGCAACGGACGGCGCAAATTGTAATGAATATCTTAGGCAACGCCGTAAAATTTACCGGCGACAACGGCAAAATTCAGCTAACAGCGGTATTGTTAAGCGGCGTGCATGAAAATAGTTGCACGGTTGAAATACGCGTAGCGGATTCCGGCATAGGCATAAGCGACGCGCAAAAGGCAAGCCTTTTCGATTTGTTTTCGCAGGTGGAGTCTACGTCTTCGCGCAGATTTGGCGGGACGGGGCTTGGGTTGTCTATCTCAAAAAATATCATAGAGGAAATGGGCGGCACAATTCGTGTAGAGTCTCAGCTTGGAAAAGGCGCGACGTTTATCGTTACCCTAACCATGGCACGGGGCGTGGGCAAGAAACACGAATATATGTCGCCGCAAAAAAATGTGGACTACAGCAAATATCATATACTTTTGGCGGAAGATATCGAAATCAACTGCGAAATTGTAATGGCGTTGTTGGAACCCACAGGCATACAAATTACCTGTGCGGAAAACGGCGCGAAAGCCGTGGAACTTTTTATGGAAAACCCGGACAAGTTCGACCTGATTTTTATGGATATACAAATGCCTGAGATGGACGGCTACAGCGCGACACGCACAATAAGAGCCGCCGACGGAATTGAGAAAGCAAGAACAATCCCAATTATCGCGCTGACGGCAAATGTTTTAAGCGAAGACGTGCAAAAATCCTTAGATGCGGGCATGAACCGCCATCTTGGAAAACCCATTAACGTAGACGAAGTTTTAACCGCCATTGAAGACTTCCTACCTAATGCGTCCTGAAATGACTTCTTCAAACGGTGACGCGGGTAGGCCGTAAGCATTGTAAATTGGAACAACGGGGCAATCTGCCCAGCCGAAACGTACTGCGCGTGGTGCGAGAGTTCCAATTGGTGCTTCAAGCGTGTTGTTTCGGACGGCGGCAACAACGCTGTGAACATTGCCGTCTTTGTACAAAATTTGCAAGGTGGGGTGTCCGCCTTTTGCCCAAAGCCCTTCGCCGTGACGGAAATGAACCACCACTTTAGTCTCGGCTTCAATGTAGTCAACCCGTTCGACAATGGGGCCGTCGGAAACTATATCTTCACCGTAAACTAAGCGTCGTGCGTGCAGGGCAAGCCTGTCGCCAACGCTTTTTTTGTCCCACGGATGCAGGTCGTTGTATTCGCCGCAGTCTATCGCAACCGCCATCGCCGTGTTCGGCAGGTTTAGGCACTGGCGTTGCTGTTCGCGCAGAATAGCCCAGTAACCGCCGGGCGCGCCAAAACCGCCAACCAAGTGGTAACTGTGCGGGTCTATAAAATTTGCAAGCTGCGTAAAAATTATGGGAATATTGCCGAAATTTTCACGGATTATATTCACAAACTGGGTGAAAAGTGATTTGTACGAATGCGGTGACGCGGCGTTGGACTCGCCCTGATACCAGATTAGCCCTTCCACCGAATACCCAAGAAGCGGCGCAAGCATGAAATTGTAAACGCCGCACGGCCTGCTGTAGAATAACATACTTGACAAACAGGCTTCCGTTTCCGCGCCCATGCGATATTTCCATTTTCCCGTGAGAAAATCCACACGCCCGCCGTTGTAGAGTAGGGCGTATTCTTTCCCGGGGATTACCCTCGGGTTGTTGGCGTCGCCGATAATGCGCACTGATATCGTATTTTCTCCCGCGTTAAGCAAATTATTGGGAATAACGGCGCGGCATGGCGGGTACATATACGCAACATCCGTGACTTTTGTGCCGTTAATGTACACGGTTACGCTGTTTTCTATCCGCCCGAAGTCCAACAAAAATTCGCCGTTTGTATTTTCCAGCTTGAACTTTCTGCGAAGCCACACAGAGCCGTGTTGCGGATAGCCCGTTGGGTCTAGGAGGGCGCGGGTTTCCCAATCGCTGTCGTTGTAATCGGCGGCGTGCCAGTTTTCCGCCATGCCTTTGTCGTTTTCGTTCAGCGCGGCGTGCCATTCTTGTATGATTTGTTCCCGTTCTTCCGTGGCGTTTTCGGCGTACCCAAGCGGCTTAACCTGCAACAGTTTGCCGTGGATTTCCGTATTTTCGCGGATGGCTTTTTCGGGAAGGAAGCCTTCGATTGGCGTGCCGCCCGCCGCAACGCAAACAAGCCCGATTGGCACATCGCCCAATTCCGCTTCTTCCGATAGCAAATTACGCGCAAAGAAATACGGCACGGCAAACATATCGTCCAAAAAATCGCCCGTTGCGGTGTTCCATTTGCCGTTTACGTCTTTTTTCGGGAGTTCAAAATGAAACCCTTTTTCTGCCTGAAAAATGCGGATTCGCGGGTCGTCCTTGATGTGTTCGCCAAGGGCAAGGCGCGTTCTGCTAAGCGGCCCTTCCATATTGGATTGACCGCCGCAAAGCCAAACGCGCCCCACATACACGTCTTTTATGATTTTGTCGCCGATGGTTAAATCAAACGGGCCGCCGAAATTTTCCGACTCCAGAGTAAATTCAAACCGTCCGCTTTTGCCTGCGGTTACGGAATATTTCTGCCCCAGAAATTCGGCGTTGATTGGTTGGTTTGCTTTCGCTCTGCCCCAAATTTTCGCGCTTTTCCCAATTACCATTCCGTCACTGAAAATTGCGGGAAGTTTCACTTGGCTCATACATAAACAGTCCTTCCCTTTTCGTCGGGTATTCCGCATTTCCTATAGAAATACGAATTGATTACGTCACGCCATTCCTTCGCGTTTTCCAGTTGCATGGCTAGACGTTCGCGCACGTGCGTGTATGCTTCATCGGGGATTTTGCCCTTCAGCGACTCCCACACGGTTATAAAATTTTCCACGCCCTCCACGCCTTCAAAATGCGTGTCGTAAATATATTGAATCATCGTGCGCCCGTCTTTTAGCTTGAAATCGTATGGCAGACGATGAAAATACAGTAGCATTTCCTGCGGGCAGGTTTGTAAATTTTCGTACAAATCGCGCACGAAGGGCTGATACTGCGCGGTGTAGCTCGTGCCGTTTCGCGTGCGGTCTACGCCGATTGCCTTGGTATCTGCGCGGTGATACGTTCCCCATTTCATGTATTCATAACCATCAGGGCTGGGGCCGTAGTGATGATGAATGCAAACCATCCAGCAAATGCCCAACGGCGCGTTATATTTTTCGTACACATGACGGGAATCAAGCAACATTTTTGCAATGGGTGCGTGGATTTCCGCCGCGTTGCCGAATGTAAGCGAAACCCATTCCTCTGTGACTGCCTTCGCCGTAAGCGCGGGATTATACGCCAACCGCCCAAACGCAAATAAATTTGCCTGTGCCATCAAATGTCCGCACCAGTTTTCGTCATCGCCCGTGTTGGAAACCGCAACGATTGCTTCAATTTCCTTGCCTATTAAATCGCGGGTGGTGCGCTCCTCGTTGAAAGGCGCGTCCAAAATTTCTTCCCACTGCACCGCCCACGCGTACAAATCCTTTTGCTGGCCTGTGTATTCCTGCGCAATTTGAAATTCCAACGCCTCGCGGGTATTCTTCAACGCGCCCAAAAGCGGAGAGTTCGGCTCGCGCACTTGGAAGTCTGACGGCCCGTGCTTCACCTGCAAAATTACATTTTGGTCAAATTTTCCGTCCAGCGGAAAAAAGGTGTCGTAGGCGGCTTTGGGGCGGTCTGTTACCGTGTCGCGCCAATCCTGCAAGCAATTGTAAATGAAACAACGCCAATAAAGCGTTCCGCCATGGGGCTTCAACGCCTTTGCAATCACGTTCGCGCCAACGTCTTGCGTATGCCCGAAGGCGTTTGGCCCGCTTTGAAATTCCGAATCCGCCTTAACAAGAAATCCCGCAAGGTCGGGAATTTTTCCATACACTCGCGCCGCCGCCGCATTCCAGAAATCTGCCACCTTGGGGTCGGCGGGGTCGGACGTTTTTAGACCGCCCAGCCAAACGGGGCTGTCGAAATGCACCGAAATAATCAGCCGTATGCCAAATGGGCGGAACACTTCCGCAACTTTCACAAGGTCTTTTAATCCTTCATCCGTTAGCAATTTCGCGGTTTGCAACCGCACATTAACATTGTTTACGCTAATCTCGTTGATGCCCACGCTCGCAAGCAAACGCGCATAATCACGCAAGCGCGGCAAGTCATACCCGATTTTGCCGTCACGCCAGAAAAGCGAACCGCCCGAATATCCGCGCTCCACACTGCCGTCACCATTGTCCCAATGGTTTAAAATTCTCTTCTCAACCGCAGGCTTTTGGCTTATGCTGATTTTTTCAGCCGCTTCCCCTCGCTTCAAAGCAAACAGCGCGGCATATGCCCCGTAAAGCAATCCGCTCTCACAGCCGCCCGAAATTTTCAAACCATCCGCGCCGCCCGCAACAGAAAACCCTTCAAGCGGCAAATTTTCATCTATATCAAATGACGCCTTAAATTTCTCTTCCCCAAAAAAACCAACAATCCCTCTGCGAAATTCCTCTTCCGCAAAAAACTCTCCACTCTCCACTTTCAACTCTTCACTTAACATCCATGCTTTGTAGCCAAAACGCATAACCTCACGCCCTTATCATATAAGTTCACGGGGGTTCCACCCCCGCACCCCCGCAAGGGGACAAGTCCCCTTGACCCCTATCCCAAAACCGCGCATTTGCGCGGTTTTGACACGGAGTCCCCACGGTTTTTCTATCTGTTAAAAATTATTTCCCTGCCAACATCCTATCAATTTCAATAAGTTGTTGCATACAGTGGTCCATGAATTGACCGAAGCTTTCAACGGCGTCGGGTACTGTTTTTGTCAGCAAAGTGCGGTACTGTTCGTCGTAAGTATACTGGGCTTTGTCGGAAGCTTCGCCGCGCCAGTGGTTGGGCAGGTCGTTCATAGCCGCCGATATTTTTGCGGCGGAATCGCGCATAACGGGGATTTCTGCGGAAATCCTCTTCACGCAAGCAGATGCACTGGGGAAATCCAAATAAATAGGTTTAGACATAAAACTCCACTCCTTTAAAATTTTTTTATATTAGCCCGTCAGGGGTAATAATCGCTAGATGTTCAGGCGTTGTGCGTCTTCAAATACCACGCCGTACCGTTGCGCCGCAACGCCCAGTAAATCTGAAAGCGCGTTGGTTATTTGCACATATTGCTCAACCTGTGCCGCCCAGTCTGTGTTTTGGTCGTTAAAAAACCTGCGCCCTGCGGGTGTGTTCCATTCTTGTCGCAACGCTTGCAACTGTGTAAGCAATGTGTTTTTTTCGCTTGTTAAAGTTTGCGCAATTTCGTTACATTTATTTCTTGCGGTGTGTAGCTTGTTTAAATCAAATTCCAAAATATCATTGTGCATTTGCTTCAACACCTTTCAAAAAATTTTCAAGTTCCAATGCTTTTTCTGTTTCGCCAAGTTCTTTGTGCGCCAGCATCCTGTAAAAATATGCTTCGTAGAAATCGGGATAGCTTACGGATAATTTTCTAAGATACACGCACAGGTTTTTAAAACGGGAATCGGCTTCTTCCGCCTTGTTTTGAACCTTCAAAATATGCGGGATGTAATACATCGCCGAAATGCAAAACGCGGAATTTGATTTAGTATTTTCCAAAACCATCGCGTGTTCCAGCGCCAAATCGTAGTCTTTTTGGGACGCGTAAAGGTTCATCAATAAATATCTGGTTTGCTCGTCCACGAAATCGTCTTCGTATTTTAACGCCCACGTAAGAGCCTTTGCCGCTTCTTGTAAATTATTTTCTTCGGAATAAATTACAGCTTCTTGTGCCGCAACGTCGGACGCGATGTGACTGTAAAACTCGGAGGTTTTTACTTCGGCAATTTCATTTTTTGCCTCGTCAAATTTTTTGCAGTCCACTAAAATTCTTATCTTAACAAAATGCAGAAACACGTCATTTGTGAAACGCACCAACGCCGCTGATACAACTTCAAGTGCCTTGTCGTGGCGGTTCATGCCGCAATATATTTGCGCCTGCATACCATACGATTCTGTTGTGTTTGGAATGGCTTTTTGCAATTCTTCCAGTGTTTCCAATGCTTCGTTGGGCTTATCCATGGAAATAAACATTGCGGCTTTTTGCAGTCTAAAGTCGCTTCTAAGCGGCGCGGCCTTAATCGCTTTGGTTAGATATTTTACGGCTTGATTGTTTTCGCCAAGGCTTTGGTAAACCCCAGCTTGATTAACAAACAGTTCAACATCCTTGAATCCGTTATCATTTGCCTTTTGGTAAAACTCGATGCATTTGTGCAAATCGCCCCTTAAAACATAGACATTGCCTATGTTGAAATATGCTTCGCCGCCTGACGGGTCAAGTTCTGCGGCTTTTTCAAATGCCGCTTGCGCCTTATCAAGTTCGTTTAGGTTTGCGTGGGCGTTGCCCAAACGCATATAGTCATCTTTACTGCTATGCATCGCGCTTCCCCATTTCTTCTTTAACCGCCGCCGAAAATGCCTGATATTCAGAATCCGTGAACCCGATAAAATCTACACGTTCTACATCTGTTTTGTTAAAAAGGAAAATTTCTTCCTCGTTAATAAAACCCTCCGGGTACAAAATGCCGGTGTAGTCAAACGTATCGTCTTCATCTTTCACGGGATACCAGCCGCATATCATCAGCCGCTTTTCCGCGTTTTTTAACAGAACGATACTGCCGATTGGCAACAGGTTTCCGCCAACATGGTACATATTTAGTTACCCGCTTGCGACATGAACTCTTTATCCTCGTCGCATGAGTACCCCGTATGAATTATCTTGTCAACCTGCTCGTGGTCAAACAGGTATGTGTAGTCGTCGCTGATATTTCCCTCCGGGTATGGGCAGGCAACGTAATCAAATTCCTTGCCGGAGTTCTCGTGTATTTGCTGTCTGCCGTAAATCATTATGGCTTTTTGACCATCTTTTAGAATTACTATTGTACCAAGCGGTAAATATTCTTTCATGATTTATCTTCCCCCTCCTCCAAAAAAGTTGCGTATACGGTTTTTTCCGCGCCGTGCGTCTGATTCGGCTGCCCGTCGTCCTGCCATTCCGCCGCCAATGGAGAATATCGCACCTATTGCGCCGCCAACCACTGCGCCCACAGCCGTTCCTTTACCGGGAATAATGCTTCCTATTTTCGCGCCAAGTTTCGCGCCGCCTTTTGCACCTGCCCACGCACCCGCAAAACCTGCCCCCTGAACGACTGCTTCGCCTGCCGCATATGCCGTTGCCCTGCCAACAGAAGCACCTTCGTCTCTGCGGCGGCTAAACGCAGAGCCAACGGCTACTACGCCAACAATCGCACTGCCTATTATGCTTGCGCCCTTCAATCCTTGTTTAATGCTTGTAAATCCATTGAAAATATGGACATTCTCGCCTTTTCTAAGAATCATGTGTTGGTTTAGTACATTGTTCGCAAACCCTTGAATCCCTGCCATGGCATCTCCTGCGATGCTTATAGCGTTTTTAGTGTTTTTGAATACATTTCGGCCGTTACCGTGCGCAAACCAATTGACCACATTTCTTTTCAAATTTATTGCCATCATTGCAGAGTGCCCGCCGAAGCTTGCAAAAAATTTTGAAAGCGAACCGCCGCCCACTCCGCCCGGCAGTAAAAAAGAAGACACTGCATTGCTGAAAATTCGCCACCTGTTTTGTTGGTTGGGGTGTATGCCCGTCACGTTTCGCATGGACTGTGCCACGGCGACATCCGCGTTTCTTGCGTTTTCGGCGAACCGTGCAATATTTTGGGATAGGTTTCTGAACCGTTCTTCGCGTTCGTTAAGCTCTCTTATTTTTCTGCTTGCGGCGGAAGACGCTCCCGTGGCGTAGCCCCGTGAGTCATTGCCGGGTAGGTTTGATATGGGTGTTACGATATTGCCGCGTACTGCAACGGCGTAATTTCGCAAACCTGTCGCCAGAGTTCTTGCGGTATTTGAAGCGTCTTGCAGTTCGCTGAAATTTATTCGTACATGGCTCATTGTTACGCCCCTCCCGCCGCTCTTACTCTTGCCATTGCCGCAATTTCTTCGACTATTTGGGCATCCAGTGCGCGAATTTCTGCCCTAAGCCTTTCGATTTCTGCGCGGCATCGTGTTATCTCGCTTACGCAATTTGAAGATACTTCCGACATTTTCCCGTCATTCCAGATATGATTTTCCCGCAGAGACATAATATGGTCTGCCAAGGACGGGATGTTTAGCCCGTTTCCGCGCAGGCCGTTTACAAGCGCGTTTGCGGTGCGTTCGTTAAACGTTCGCAGGGTGGTGATATCGTTGTCAAACTCGCTGTTTAGTCTTGATTGCACGCCTGAAACGCCGCTTTCTCTTGTGATAAAAACTTGCAATTGGGCTTGCGCTTCCCGCCGTCTTGCTTGCAATGCCGCTAACGCCACGATAATCACACTCCCCTAGAACTTGCCGCGCTAATATCTGCTTGAATATACGATTCCTCTGCGTCCGTGATTTTTTCGCACATATTCCATGTGTCGTCGATTATATCAGTAAACTGCCTGTTTAGTATCTGATATTGAAACTCAAATTCGTTTCTGCCAAGCCCGACCCAACTGCCAATCAAGTCGTTTGTTGCCGCGTCAAGTTCTGCCCGCAGATTCATCATGCGGTTATGCAACTGTTTTACTTGGTTTGCAACGGTTTTCATGTTGCATGTATCAAGCTTAAAATCCGACATTTTATTCACCCTTTGCCAGTTTTATTCTCACTATTTTGTTTTCGTTAAGGTAGAACGTATCGCCGTCTTGCAAGTCTTTTGCGGTTCTTGCGGCGTTCGGCGGCAGTTCAAAAAAATTATGCTCTTTCAAATTATCTGTGATGAACGATGTTTTTGCTTCGCGTATCCGTTTTAGGGTTTCGGGCGCGGAGAAGGAGAGCGTTGTGTTGTCTATATCCGCGTATATAAACACGATTTTTAACGCTTTTGCTTTGCGAAGTATATCCTTTAGCGGCGGCATATTTTCGATTGCATCACGGTTGTTTACAATGACGGCGATAAGCGGGTGCGGCTCTAATGCTTCAATGCCGCTGTCCATCAGCACTTTGTACCGTGCTTCTGTTTCGGCGGATATGTCTTCAATTATGTTTTCTATTTCGCTGTAATCGCTTGTGTATTGCTTTACGAAATCAAGTTCCGAATATTTTTTAAGCGGGCGTTCAACCGCGTCCACAATGTACAAATGCGCGGGCGCGTTTGAAATTGCCGAATTCATCGCGTCCAAGATACCGCATAAAATTTTCTGCTTTCGCGCAGAAGATTTCCCTGCTATGGAAAACTCATTGCCGCCGCAAAGGTCTAGCGCGAACGGCTCTACAGTCTCGTAATCCAGCCCGAGAAGATACTCGTGTTTGCCAAGGGAAAGCGAGAAATTTTCGGCAATCCACTTTGATGTTAAATCATCAGGCACGTATGGGATTTTTTTTGCGAAATGCCCTGCGTGTTTTTTGTTTGTTGCTTCAATAAATTCCGTCATTGCCTTGGCGCGGTCAACTTCCTTTTCCCCGCTGAACGCAAGATATGTTTGCACCTCAAGCAACGCGTCACCAACTTTGCACAACGCTCTGCCGGGTGTGTTGTCGGGCTCGATTAAACAGCGGCCGAATACTTTTGCGTATTCGCTTGTATCGTTGCAGGAGAACGTGATTTTCTCCCCAAACGAGGATTCATATTTGTACGAAAAATTGGCGGTTTGCTGGTTTGTGACAATCATGGAAATTCCGTAAGCAATGCCCTCTTTACACAGGCGCGTAAATACCGCGTCATGTTCTTCGCCGTAAAGTGCATTGTATGCGTAGAAATTATCAAGCACCAAAAGAATTTTAGGCAGGTCTGTAAATTCGCTGTCGATGTACGCGGAAAAAGAACTGATACCCGCTTCCGCTAATTTTTTCTTGCGGAAAGAAATTTCGGCGTCCAGCAATTTAAAAAGATTTTTTAGTTTTTCATCTTCGTCTTGCGTAACAACGCCGCCCACATGGTTTAGCTTTTCAAATTTTTTAAGTAATAACGACCCAAAATCCATTATATAAATATTAATCTCGTTTGGTGAAAAATTGCTTGAAAGCGTGCGGATAATGCTTTGCAACAGGATTGTTTTGCCGCTTTGCGCCGCGCCTACAACAAATGTGTTTTGTGCAATGTCCAATTCGGCCTGTTTTTGCCGCTGGTTTTTGGGGTCATCGTAAATTCCGATGGGCGTTTTGCAGCCGCTTATTTGTGATTCTTCGTAGGCAAGGATTTTTGGAAGCGGCGGCAAACAAATGGGCGGCAATTTCTCAAGATCGTTTTGTGCGCAGTAGCCATTGATATATTGCACCAGCGCGTCAAGCTGGGTTTTTTCCGGGTCGCTTTGTAATTTCTCGCCACTGAATGCGGATTGAAACAAGTCCAAGGATTCTTCGCCAACTTTAAGATACGCCCGCCCCGGCGTTTCTTTTTTTATTACCGACGCCGCAGACGAACCGATAACTTCCTTGCTGTCCTGTTCGCTTGCTACCCGCAAGCACAGCCGAAAATCGGAATTGCTTTCGATTTGCGGGTCGATTTGCCCGGACGGCCGTTGTGTTGCCAAAATCAAATGTATGCCCAATGCGCGGCCAATTTGCGCCGCTTTGATAATCTCTTTCATGAAGTCGGGTTGCTCTGCTTTTAGCCGCGCAAATTCGTCCACGATAATTACAAGGTGCGGAAGCTTTGTATCGGCTTCATTTTTTTTGAACTTTCCCAGATACTCGTCTATGTTTGAAACGCCGTTTGCTTTAAAAATTCTTTGCCTGTTTTCCAGTTCCGCCCCGATGGATAATAACGAGCGGTTTAATTCCTTGCCGTCTATGTTTGTGATTTCGCCTACCAAATGCGGAAGCCCGCTAAATTGACTTGCCATCAGCCCGCCCTTGAAGTCGATGATTACAAACCCCACATCGTATGGCGAATACAGCGCGGCAACAGACAAAACATACGCCTGCAAAATTTCGCTTTTGCCCGCACCAACAGTACCCGCAACCAAACCGTTGGGGCCGTGCGCTTTTTCATGCACATCCAGATATACAAGTTCGTTTTTCTCCTTCACGCCAAGGGGTGCGGCCAGTGTTTTTAACACATTTGATTTTGCCCACCGCGCAGTTAAATCCAACTCGTTCGCGGAAGAGATGCCAAGCATTTGGTAGAGGGTTATTCTTTTTGCAATGTCGTCGTCGGGGGGGCGTTCGTCTAAGCGGATTTTACCCAAGCTTTTTCCGAAACTTTCAAAGCTTTCGAGTACGCTGTCAACAGTGAATTTTTGCCTGTTTGAAGCATTGTTCTTGTCGTAAATTTCTCCCGCGCCGTTTTTTACTTCGATTATTGTGTGGCATTCGGGCGGCAACAGCGCGATATCGTCAACCAATAAAATAGTACCCGCGCCAAGGCGGCTGTCGTTCATTAAGAGATATTTTTTTATGTTTTCTTTTTCGATTAGCTTTGGATTTGTGATAACGAAAAAATAATACGGGATATTCATTTTATCTGTAAGATTTGCGCGGCGTTTAAGTTCTTCTTCGGGTTCGATAATTTCCGCGTAATGCGGCAGATTTTTTATCCATGATAAATCAAAATTGCTGTCGTTTACAATTACGGTTCTTACTTCTGTGTATGCGTGGTGCGTTGTCACTTGCGCTACGATATTGTTCACAAGTGCCAAAGAATCCTTTTTGCCGCCCACAATTCCGCACACGGGCGAATCCAACAGCGAAAGCGTAATGGGCGCGTTTTCCACTTTTTTGTATCTGTCATAGATTTTTTGCGGAAGCGCGAGCAAATAATCTTCATCTGTTTTAAGCGGGTTGTGCGGGATTGAAATTTGACACGAAAAATCGACACTGCCACTGCCAATCCTTACCGTCATAAAGTCCGAATCTGCGGGGTTACGTTCCCACAGGCGACTCTCTATTTCTTTTGCGATACGAAAGCAATCGCTGGTTGGCGGGTCTGTATGGGTGACGGCGTTAAAATGCTTGCTGTGTTTTTCCTTTATTTCCGCTTCCACGGGCTGTAAATAGTCGTTGTAAATTTGCGTGGTTTCCTTTTCCGTTTTCTTGTGCTTTTTCCGTTGACGCAAATAATTTGTAACGGATATCGTCACCCCGATTAGGGTCATCGGGATGGTAAACAAAAACATGGTTGGGTTCATGTTTGTGAAAACAGTTACCACAATCATCACGGTAATCATTCCGAAGAACGGTAGCAAAACAGAAAGCCAGCTGATTTCCGGCCGTGCGCCAATGGTGTGCGGAGACTCAATTTTAATTTGCTCCGTCGGCGGCTGATATTTTATCCGCGGCGAACGCTTAAAGACACACAAAAAATGCTTGCAAAAACTGCACGTAATATCGGTATTTTTGTTTTCGGTTAAGCAATAACTGCAAATCACATTATCACACCCTATGGTCGTGTTGTGAAAATAAATGTTTGTACCTGCGAATATATGCGCGCGCCGTCAACCTCTACATATGCCTGCCACGAATATGTTTCCCCCGCGATATATTCCGCGCCTTGGAAAGAGAAACGGGCAAAGCCTTCGGAATCGGTGTATTGCCGCATATGCGGTGCTTCTGCGTTGTCTCGGTCTTGCAGAATTATTCCAACCTCGGTTACATTGCCGTCAACATTCCAGCGGAATGTGAAATTGAATCTGTTTTCGTCCAAGGTTACGCCGTCTATTGTTCCGCCGCCCCATCCCGCACGCGTATTGGAAAACGCGCCCGCTTGAACATTTATCTGCGGATGGCCGCTACTTATATGAATGGTAACAGGATTAACAAACGCCCGCCAAGTTCCCGCAGCGGGATATTGCGAAATAACATTGCCTTCGGGGATAAATCTGCTTTGGCGCGACACGGGCGTTATTAACAGAAAGCCTTGGTCTCGCAGTGTGGTTTCGGCATTTTCGCGGCTTTGACGGGCTACGCTTGCTATCTCTGTGCCGTCCAGCCCTTTGCTTATCACAAGCGTTACCGTGTCGCCTCTTGCCACTGCGGCACCGGGTATGGGGGTTTGCGAAACAACACTGCCCCGCGTCACAGAACTGTGTTCTTCGATTGTTTCTATGGTGAAGCCCCTGTTTTGTAGGGTTAATATTGCGTTGCGTTGGCTAGCGCCGAACAAATCTGGTATATGAAATCCGCCGCTTTCGCCTACGCTTACGCGCAGTGTAATCTCACTGCCCTGCGGCAGTAAAGTTCTTGTTTGCGGGTACTGGGAAATCACATATCCTTGGCGGATTATGCTGTTGTATTCCTCCTCAACCCGAACGGAAAGCCCTTGCTCTTCCAGCGCGGATTGCGCATTTGCCAGCGACATCCGCTCTACGTGGTCAACGCTGACCGTAACAATGGCGGGTATTGGCGGTGGTGTGATAGGTGGGGTTTGCAGCGCGGGCGTGGGGGGCGGAGTCGGAGTCGGCGTTGGTTGCGGGGTAGGGGATGGCGCGGGGATTGGCGTCTGAATGGGCGCGGGTGTAGGTACTGGTGGTGTGGGTTCTGCCGTTTCGTTATCTTCATCCAACGGAAATTCTTGCGGCGGAATTTCATCCGTATCAGGTTCTTCCGTTTCGTCCTCGTTCGGCGTTATGATATCCGCTTCCAAAGCGGGTTCTGTCGTTTCGGGCGGGAGCGTGGGCAATGGCGTGGGGTAGGGGGGATGTTCCGGTGTCAGTTCCACTATTGAAGGGGGTTCAGGCGGTGGCGTTTCGATATCTCCGTTGGGAAGGAAAAACGCAACAAAGACCGCAAACATGGCGGTGAAAGCACTTATCGCAAGCAAAATAAACGGCTTCGCTTTTTTCACAGGCGGTGACGCAACGGGGTTTCTGCCTCCTGTTCTGCCGCTAGTGACGCCCGCAATGCCTGCCCACCTGTCGTCTGCGTCGCAGTAGGGGCATTTTTCTAACTCGTTGTGATACAGGTGCTTGTTTTGTTTTGAACACACAACGGTTACATCGTCGCTTAGATAGTCGCAAAGAGTTTGATACCACTTTACCGCACCGGGGCGCAGTTTCGGATTTTTCGCGCCGTCCAGAAACGCTTTTTTGAACAGCATAAATATTTTGTCGGGCAGGGCTTCCACGGACGGGCAAAACACCGCCGAAGGTTTATGCCCTTCACGGAAAACATATGCGTTTCGCTCTACCGCCTCGTGCCCTTGAAACGGCTCTGCAAAAGAGCCTTCCGCATCGCTTGCAACACCTCTAAATGGGTCAACGCCGTTCATCATCAGCTTGAAAATATGTACTGCCAAGCAAAATAAATCGCTCTTCGCCGTAAATGTGGGAAGTGCTACTTTGTCAATTTCATATGGATTCCCTGCGGCGCGTTCCGCATGGGAACGGCTTATGATTTCAGGCGCGAGATATCCTGCCATTACTGCGTTTGTTCTGTAAACATTGCCTTTGTCATCCGTTATGTGAAACGAGTCGCAATCAAAAAAGCCGATTTGCCCCGTGTCGTGGTTTAGCCCCACGTTTTCGGGGTTGAAATCGCCTACTACGTAACCTTTGTCGTGCAGTTCCATTAGAGCATCGCACAAATTTATCGCAATCTGAATTTTAGACCGCACCGAAAGTAACGCGGCATATTCCGCGCCGTCAAGTTCGGGGTGTTTGTACACATACGCACTTTTTAAACTTTCCGTCATTTTTAATCTTGGCATGACAAAACCAATAAGCTTGCCGTTGTCGTCATTTACAAGCTCCAACGGCCACGCAATAACCCCTTTTGAAATGAGTGATTCCGGCGGGTTGCTTATCATGTATTCAAGTTTGTGCTTCATTTCTTGCGTAGCGTCTTGCTTGTAAATTTTAAGAAGACGGTTGGGGTTGCCTTCCGCTTCGTAAATTAAACCCTCGCCGCTTTCGTACAGCAATTTGCCTTTTTTATACATTACAGATTCTCTCCTCAATGTACCGCGTGTTTATTATACACCCGTGGAATTTTTTTGAAAAGAGTAGACCTGTCCTGCAACCGGGCGTTGCCGAATTTGCGCGGCAAAATTTTGCAAGACAAGGAGGTAGCGACGACGCGAACGTGGAGCGTTCGCTAGGAGCAA